>NZ_CP076653.1:0-335000 GCF_018966865.1 Bacillus sp. NP247
CAATTTCATTAAGTACACTTTCAGTTCCGTAATGAGGTACATATACTCCTTTATCAGTATAGAGCTGATAATACATACCACTTTCTTCAAGATATTCCACTATTTCAAGTGCATGGATGTTTTGAATTGGATATCTCTTCATCATTTCTTATCTGTATAAATAAGGGCACCATTTTCCGCAATTATCGGACACTCTAAATTAACTTCTAACAATAATCGTTCAATGTCAACGATTGAACGTCCTGTACAAATTGCCACGACATGGCCTGCTTCTTGACATTTCGAATTGCTTCTGCATTTTCTTTGCTAATCATTTTATTACCGGAAAGAAGGGTCCCATCTAAGTCAATTGCAATTAATTTCATTATTTCTTCACCACTTTCTATAAATACACGAGATCTATTTAACGAAAAGAGGTATCGTTTTCATATTGAACTCGTTAAGTACTTCTTATTTATAATTTATGAAAAGCGTTTCAGGTCAAGAAATAATTAAAAATAAAATCCAAAGCTGTTCTTTTTAAAGAAAAGCTTTGGATTTTATGCTATGAATTATAACTAATATATTTTGTCTCACACATGTATACGTTTTTTTCTTCTGTTGGGATATATACTTTAAACTTTTCTAAACGTTTTCCGTATATATGAATAGTGATCACGCTTTCATTTTCAGCTATTTCTAGAATATGACAATCAGCTGGTGGCATTACTTTATCTGTTTCGCCTTCTCCCAAATAAAGATTTCCTGTATGTGTTAAAATAAGAAAGTGAATTTCCAAGCTGCTTCGTTTGAACAAAGTTCTGCACCATTATCCTCCCTGAAAAAACCCTTCTACTCCCCATGTTGCCATCATGATCATGTAATGTGTAGATTGTCCATCTTTCCATACGAGAGCTAATACTTCAAACGTTTTAACGGATCTTCATACAGTAAGTGTCGTGCATATGAGCCGAATTGCTTTCTGTTTTCTCTAACGGAAGCCATGTTTTCTTTTCTAAAAGTTCTTCCATAATTTTTTCAATTTCACACACGATTTGCTCTTCCAATAAATTACTATCTATTAAATCAGTTACAGACTTAATAAATGCTTGAAACGTTTTACTTCCATTGCACGTTAACATAAGCATCCTCCTCTACTCTTTTTCCACACACCTCCATACTATAAAACACACTAAAATTTTACAATTGAGAAATAAAAAACAAGGTACAAAAAATGTACCTTGTTAAACGTTTTATTGAGTTTTTAAGCAATAGGTAAGTGTTTTAATGTTTGTTCATTTTCCAATATACATTTTTCTAAATTGAAGATGAGATAACTCTATTTTTTCGAAAGCGTTTATAAAGGTAGTTAATGCAATCTCAGCTTCAAGACGTGCAAGCGGTGCGCCTAAACAAAAGTGAGGACCTTTTCCAAACGTTTAAATGCTTTTCATTCCCTACTCGGTGTAAATTAAAATTAGAAGCTTGTGAGAATTTCTTCTCGTCCCAAATTTGCTGCACTGACCCATGCAACCACCATTTGATCTTTTTTCATTAAAGGTCCAAATATATTTGTGTCTTCAGTAATCCTCCGAGCCAATGTAACAGGAAAGCGGTAGCGTAATACTTCCTCTATCGCATTTGGAACCAACCTTGGTTCTTCTCCTAGTTCTTTATACGTTCCAGGTGATCCACTAAGAAACAATAAAAACTAATTAATAATTAAGTTTGTCGTTGTTTCATTCCCAGCGGCTAATAGTCCTAATGAAAAAGTTACAATTTCTTCATCTGTTAACCATTCACCTTCGTACTCCGCTCGAATTAAATCCGAAATAATATCATCTGTTAAATGATATCTTTTATCCTGAACAATCGGGAGAAGGTAATCTTTAAATTCATTTAAAGTAACTCCTTTCTTCGCATCCAGATCATTAAATTTTTCTTTACTATACGGCATAAATAAAATATCAGACCATTCTTTAATTTGTTTACGGTCTGTAGTTGGTACTCCATAGATCTGATATAACGGTAACAGGTAAAGGTGCAGCAAATTGATTAACAATGTTAACTTCATCATACTTTTCTATATTTTTTACAAGTTCATCTGCAATAGCTTGTATACGGGGTTTCCATTGTTCTAAACTTCTTGGAGTAAATGCTTCGAAACAATGAACGTACATTAGATGTTCTGGGGGATCAGAAGAATTTATATTTATTCTCGTTTCTAAAGGTGGTATTGAAAATTGTCTACGTTCCCTTCTACTTGAAAATAAGCGGAAATTGATAAAACACGGTTCACATCCTCATACAGAAACACATTCCATACGTCTTGTTCTTCATCATAATAAACAGGGTGATTGTCTCTCATATACTGATACCAATCATAAGGATTCCATAACTCTTCTTTTGTTTTCAGCTTTGAAATTTCATGAACTAAAATAACATTTTCAGGTGAAGTCATAGTTCTTTCCTCCCTTTTCTTTTACAATAAAAGTGATAGGTCGGTAGTTCAAAGTTGTATAATCTAACATATGTTATTTTAACATATACTATAGGGGATTTTCATTGGAGAACTTGAGAAATATATAAGGGGGATTTTTATGTATGTTGATATTTTATTGCTTGCAGAATTAACGTCAGGGCCAAAACATGGTTATGAAATAAAGAAGAATATCCAAAATCGGTTAGGTGAGAATTTCGAATTAATCATAATACACTTTATCCCGCTCTTCGGCGCTTCGAAAATATGGGTGCTATAACGAAAAAAATACATAAACAAGTCGGAAAGCCAAACCGAAATATGTACGATATAACTGAAACAGGAGAAGAAATTTTTCTGAAATGTTAAGAGAGTTTCCAGAAAAAATTGCGGCAAACAACGCTGAGTTCCTTGTACGCATCGCGCTATTTGAAAAACTTGATTACGAAGCTAGAAAAGAAATTTTAACAATACGCCAAGATGTACTACATAAACAACTTACTGCTATTCAATCTTTAGATGTTACCTCATCTTTTATTACAGAAGTCATTGAATTTAGTAAATCACGTATTGAACATGAATTGCTCTGGATTACATCACTTATGAAGAAAATATGAAAAAATAACAAGAAAAGTTAAAAACAATGAATGAAAATGAGATTTATTATCAATACTATAATTAATAAAAGGGCAACCACGATTTGGCTACCCTTTAAAAGTTTATATTTCTGGATCGAAAGTTTTGCAATCTGTTTCTTCCGTTGTAGATGCTTGTTTCCTTTATTACTTACTACATAATTGCATCTGCACTACATTTATTGCCGTTAGCCCAAAATTTACAGTTGTTTACTTCACATAAAACGTCTTGTGCCATAGTATCACACCTCCTTGTTCTATTATCATTAACAAAATTCGGAGGTATGATACTCTTTGTCATGCATTTTTTATTACCTTTTTAGCTTTCTTAATGGTTCAATATCTCCTCGTACAATAGCATCTATATTTTCGGTTATTTTTTCAATGTCAAAATGCCACCATTGAATTTGCAATAATTCTTCTATTATTGTATTTGTAAATCGTTCCTTTATTTTATTTGCAGGGTTTCCGCCAACAATTGTATATGGTGCGACGTCTCTAGTCACAACAGATTTTGCTGCAATAATTGCACCATCCCCTACTTTTATTCCTGGCATAATCGTTGTATCCATACCAATCCAAACGTCATTTCCTATAACTGTATCACCTTTGTAAGGTAAATCAGACAAATTAGGTGTATACTTCTCCCACCCATTTCCAAATATATTAAATGGATATGCCGAAAGTCCATCCATCCGATGATTCGCTCCGTTCATAATAAAGGTAACTCCATTTGCAATACAACAAAACTTCCCAATGAAGAGACGATCTCCGATAAATTCATAATGATATAATACTCGATCTTCTAATGTTTCCCCATGTTTCGCATCATAATAAGAATAGTCACCAACGAGTATATTAGATTTCGTTATTGTATTTTTTATAAAATGAACGTTTTGATTTCCTTCAATCGGGTATTTAACATTTGGATTAGGATTCATGTTGCACAGCACTTCCTTTACCATTCATTTCACTTTCTACTGCTATTACTGGCTTTAAATTGTATATAGGTAAAATAAACAATAATCCAATTATAAATAGTAGAGCCGTTCCCTCATACATCATACTTAACGAAAACATCTCCTTTAATGAACCAGCAATACTCATCGTTACTACCATTGAACCGGTGAACAGTGGACTTAAAATGCCATTTACTCTACCAATAAAATCCGTATCACTATTTTGTATAATAAGTGTATTAATACCTATTTGAATACACGGTAGAGCTAACCCACTAAAAAGTTGTGCCGTAAGTGTCACCCATAAATTTGTGGAGTAACCAATTATACCAATTCCAATAGCCTGGCCTAGCATACCTACGATTAACATTTTTTGCGGCGCAACGTTTTTTGCGAATACCATCGCTAAAGCCCCACCAACAATCATCCCTGCGCCATTTACTGTTAGTAACCATTGTAAACTCTCTTTTGATAACCCTAACTGCTCAGTCACAATAAATATACCTAGTGGCTGAATTAAGCCTATACCTAGTCCTGCTGCCATAAAACATAGACCAAGTAAGGTTAATGCTTTTTTCTTTTTGACGTACTTAATACCATCCTTCATTTCCTGTAACAAAGTGATATCTTTCTTTGCTGCCTCGTTTTCAAGATCTTTCGGAAGAAATAACAATACACCTGCAGCAAGTAAAAATGCGATACCTGTTATGATGATTGAAATATAAATTCCAAAACTATGAAAAATAAATGTTCCAAGAATTGGTCCTAACACCATAAATATTGCAAATATCGTTTGATATATAGACATTGCTAGTTGAATTTGTTCCGTCGATAAATGTTGTTTAAACAATTTCATTCCAGATGGTTGAGAAAACTGCGAAAGGATTGCAGAGATTAGCGTCACAAAAAACACAATTTTCCACGTTCCAAACATAAGTGTAATTAATACAGCGAATACTGAAATAGAACTTAACGTTTCACACCATATCATTGTCCTCCTCGGTTTCCACCTATCAGCAAAAGTTCCACCAATAAAGGAAAAAATGAAAATTGGAGCAAATTCAGCAACTGAAATCATGGAAATTGCGAATGCATCACCTTTTGTCATTTCCATTACATACAGCAAT
This sequence comes from Bacillus sp. NP247, assembly GCF_018966865.1. NCBI lineage: Bacteria > Bacillati > Bacillota > Bacilli > Caryophanales > Bacillaceae > Bacillus > Bacillus sp. NP247. The sequence continues at coordinate 5,180 of NZ_CP076653.1, forward strand.
ACTGCAAAGTTTCGAACCCATATTCCAATTTGCAAAAATAATGCCGATGCGAGAATACCTTGCACAAATCGATTTTTTAATACTTCCGATACCCCATGATTTTGTTTCGTTTCTACAGTTGTCGACATAAAAAAGCCTCCTATTTCGTGTTCTGAACAGGAGGCAGCACAAATCATATGAAAAGACTATATATTCGCAGTGCGAAACACATCCCTTTTCTATACATGTACATACTAATCCTATTCAGAAGAATATTTCGTTTTTTAACGAAGATCTCTTGCAAATAGAATTAGTTGATCATTGGGATGTTTTCACCCTTCCGTTTCGAATTTAAATAACACATACATACTCTATGTAAAACATTTTCAATGTATGCATGTCTCATTTTAACTATTCTAGAAAGTCAAAGGCAATTCCTCTAAAGAACGCATTAAATAGTTTCCTTGCCATTTAATATCTTCACGATCGCCTTTTATTTGTAGTTCAGGCATCCGTTTAAACAAAGTAGTAATAGCAATCTTTGCTTCCAACCTAGCAAGTGGTGCACCTAGGCAGAAATGACTACCATGCCCAAAGGCAATATGACGGTTATTTTCTCGTGTAATATCAAATACTTCTGGGTTTTCAAATACTGTTTCATCACGGTTTGCTGAAGCTAATGCGATAATAACCATATCTCCTTTTTGGATTGTTTGTTCGTGAATTTGAAACGGCTCAGCCGCCCATCTTGCAGTCGTAATCTCTACTGGAGAATAATATCGTAAGCCTTCCTCAATAGCTGAATCAATTAGTTTTGGATTTTCTTTTAATAACTGTAATTGTTCTGGGTTTTCAAGAAGTGCTAATACCGTATTTGTTATTAAATTCACTGTCGTCTCGTGTCCAGCTACAATTAATAACATGATCATTGAATATAGCTCTCGAGCACTAAGTTTATACCCTTCATTTTCTGCAAGTATTAACGCACTAACCAAATCTTCTTTTGGATTTTTTCGTTTTACATCAACTATATATTGAAGATATGTAATGAACTCAGATAGTTGTTTTTCGGTTTCCTTTATTTCTTCAGGTGTTTCTGGCGATGCAATGACAGCATGAGACCAAATTCTAAATTTCGCTTGATCCTCTTTTGGAATTCCAAGCATCTCACTTATTACAATAATCGGTAATGGGAATGAATAATCATCCACAAGATTTAATGTACCTTTTCGCTCTATTTCACTTATTAAATCATCCGCTACTCTCTGAATTCTTCTGTCTAATTGTGAAATCATCTTTGGTGTAAAAGCTTTTTGAACTAAAGATCGTAAACGACTGTGGTTAGGTGGGTCTGAATTTAACATGTGCGTTGTTAAATGATCACTATTGTCAACGGAAAGATACATGTTCTTTGTATCTTGAGGAAACACATTTTCCAGATCTTTTTTTAAGCGATTATCTTTTAAAAGTGGCAGAGCATCTTCATATCTTGTAATGAGCCATTCTGTACCAATCTCAACTTTATTAACAAATAAAATAGGTTGCACTTTTCGCGATTCTTTATAAATCGCATAAGCATCTTCTTTAAACTGAGCAGAAGCTAAATTAATGCCATCCTCTATTTTTCGGCCAACCTTATTTTTAATTGACATTACATTCCCTCACTCTCAATTATTTTTAAAAATCAACCCAACATTTGAATTATACTTCAATAAGAACTGAAAAATTGTAAATTTTCAATTAAAATCTTACTTCTAATATTGAAAAATAAAAAAGTGAGAGAGTAAAATCATTCTACCCTCTCACTTCCCATTATGCAAAGCACATAAAATTACTAATTTGTTGATATCGATAACTTACTTTGCGGCGGCGACCAGCTTGCCAAGTGTAGCCGGATACCCCACTTCTTCTTACTTCTGTCGGAAAGAACCATAAATCTCTTCCGAAAGGACCAGGTCGATGTAAACGTAAATAGCCCCATCTTCCTAGACAGTTACACATCCATGATTTCATATTACCTGCTTGTGCTGGAGAAGCAAATGTGGACGGTAACGACGGAGCTTGTGACGGTGGTGGTGACGTTGGAGCATCTTCTGCATCATCTGGTCTATAATCTTCTAGTTCAACCTCTCTAACTTCGATATCAGGTTCATATCCGTATTGTTGTGGATTATAATACATCGTTTGATCATATGGATAATTTTGTTCGTTATACATATTAACAAATCACCTTCTTTTCATTCATTACCTTTAACATTCATATGTGCTATGACACCTATCGGAAGCTTATGTATAGCCCAAATTCAACTTAAAAAAAGCTTGTAGTTTTAAAACTACAAGCTTTTTCATAAACGGAATGTATTTATTATTTTCTCAACTTCACACTATAAAAACGCATTTCTTCTAATAAACCTTCAAATTCAAATACCTCTTGCTTAATTAATTCTTTCAAGCGATATTCCAAAAACGTATCCCCAACCAATTGATCTGCAAGACCAAGCGCTTCACCTATTACTCTCGGAGCTTTATAAAATTCTTTATCTGCTCCTAGATTTTTCGCACACTCAATAATGAATTGATCAAAATAACCTTCTTGTACAGAATGAACTTCATCGTCTTTCCAAACTCTTAAAAACTCCATGCTATTCGATAAACCATCCCACTCGTGTTCAAGATTCACTCTGCTTTCTTTAGTTAAAAACGGTGATTCTGCAAAACTATTTTGGAAAGCAGCTAAACTTTCGGGCGATAATTCTCCCGTTCCACGAATATCATAATCTTGTTTTAATATTTCTCTACTCGCTTCAGAAGTATTCATAACACGAATATTTTTCTTATCTTTTAATTGCGCAATTGCAAAACAAAGCCCTACATGCTCATGGGCATTATCCGCCTTCCAAATGGTAATCGGTGTTTCATTCGGAATTGAATGTAGCTCTTCTAAAGTTTCTATAAATCTTGGTAAATATTCTTCTTCAAAATAACTATCATAAGAAGTTAAGTTGTTTAATAACCATTGCTGCCTTGCGAGTTGCCCTTTATTCGTATGTAATTGAATAATCGGTCCAATTGAAAAGAATTCAGAGAATGCAACAACACTCTCCTCAAATAGTTCTTCTTGACTTAACATATATTTTAAACACCCAGCTGTTGAATCATCAAAAGCGATATGAATGTGTGTACTTTCTTTTACATTTCTTTTATAAGATGTATTATTCGTCAGTTGCTTAGGTATACTCATCAAGTTTTTAATCGTATCTTCACTATAGTTTTCTTCTAATAAATCTAATTGTATAAGAATGCTTTGCAGTAAATGTTTTGCTTCATCTTCGTACATATCCTCTACAGCATTTTTGATTTTATCTATCACGCAAATCCCTCTATTCATTTCTAAAATAACGTAGATTATAGTGTATCATTTTAGTATAGATGTTTAAAAGTCTTTTTAAAATCAAATCGTTTATTACACAGATTACTGCAGCCATCTAAGTTTTTAACAAAAGCTTTCTCTATATTTCTCTCAATCTATAGATCTATAATATTTTTTCTTCCTCCGTATTTATCTCCCCAAATCACATTAGTTGCTAAATAATTTTTAAACACTTTGTAAATCTTTTTATTTAAATGTATAATTATATAGAAAATAAAAAATATAGGAGCAATATTAATGGCAAAAGTCCTTACTAATTATAAACATTATTTAAAAAATTGGAGATTTATATTTATTTGTATATTACCTGCTGTCGCTTTATGGTATACATTCGATGTCATCTTTGAACTACTGTTTCACCAAAATTTCTATTTGTCTAATTTAATTATTGCTATCATATTAATCTTAATATTTATTAACGTTAGAGATAAGTTTAATATCAAAGGTTAAAGAAAATTATAATTGAAACGAAACCGTTGTGAAGCTACATTTTTCATAAAAAATTAGAGCACCCTGCTATTGGATGCCCTAATGTGATTAGAGGTTTTTTCTGAGTATTTAGTAGGACACGAAGATCTTGTCCTATTACATACTATATGCTTGTACTTATTACATTGTGCATTAAAAAGCACAATGTCCATATGCCAAATAGATACATACACATTGGAGTAACTAACACGCTAGAAAAGACCTTCCTATATCCATTCATTCTTAATAGCCTACATTATTACTAATAAAATCTGCTCATACTTTCATTGTACAATTGCTTTATTTATAAACAAAAAACATCCCCATGGATGTTTTTTATCTAATTATCTTTAAACTTCCATAAATTTAGCAGGTACACCAATTTTTTCAACTACAGAAGATATATTAGTAGGGTTAATCATTACATTTTCAATACAAACTAATTTATTTTCTAATAATCCATTCTCTGTAGTAATAAGTTCTTCAAATCGTTCTAAACTCATTGAGAATTTGTGCTCACTTCCACCATTCATATTGACTTTTACATACTTCATAGTGTCACCGCCTTTCTTAATTATCTATAATTCGCTAAGAATACGCTTACACCCTTTTTGTTAAAACGTGGATTTATCACTTTTATCACTTTTATCACTTTTATCACTTCCCACTACACGTTTGAAATGATTTTGAGAAAAACAGCTACTATACACCACCTGTTCTTTTTATTAAAATTTCAATAAAATGTTTCTAGAATTATATATCTTTGGAAAAGATTATATAATAGTACTGATTACATATTAGGAGTGTTATTAATGCTTAATATAAGCCGCCTCTTAATCATCATACTTATTGCAATTTTTTATTTTTATCAATTATTATAGAATTTAAAAAACCTCACAAAAGTATGTTTTGGTTCTCAATTGAATCCTTGTTTCTGCTGGGAATCGTACTTTTAATGAAAGATTTTTTCATCAAACTTTCCGCATAAGCCCTTAAGTAAAACATAATATCCCATCAATAACGCAGGATAAATTATGATTGTTATTTTTTTTCATTGAAGTTAATAATTTAACTTCCGATAGTTATCTTTTATTTATAACTACTTTATAAGCTTCTGCTAATTACTCTTTTTCGTATATTATCATGAAGACTAGAGCAAGCATGCCTTGTCATATATTAGATAAGGGATGTGATAACATTGGGTAACGATAACAATCAATTTATTTTTCATGTAGTACAAAGTTCGGCAATTAAAAGATTTATAATTATCGATATAATTGCTGGAACAGGAATTTATTGGACAGTAAATTTCATTTCTTCAAATGCATTACTCGCAATTATTAGTTGTATTTTGGGGACAAAAAAAATGAAGAAAATGCATCATTCATAGAAGCAATAACTATATCCCAATTCATTTCTTTCAAATTTGTTGCCTTTACTCTTCTTGAAGTGGGAAAGCAATTTTTCACAGTTGGCTAATTCATCCGACTTTCTGGCAGACAATACTTTTGATTGTCTGCTTTTTGTATGAAATTTTTCGTTTTACATATACTACTTTTGAACCTGTATACCAATGCAAGCCATTTTGGTGCTTGAGATTTCCCTTCCTGGGATAAGTATTTTTATACTTATCCCTTTTTTGTATAGGTATGTATATTTTGGATAAAACTAATTACAAGCAGATTTTCTGTTTATTCGTAGTTCTTAACCAAAAGACTTTTCTCCTTTAAAGGACAGTAGGTACGACTGCTTGTCCTTTTTTATTAATATTTCACACACCATTTTTTGCCCCCTTCTAAGCATTCAATTACGGCTCACAAATAGCCGATGTTTATATTCATACAAAATAAGCAGTTGCCGATACTTTCCTTTTTGAGTTACACAACACAATAAAAATGTGTAACTATAGATTTGAATCCATGTCCCTCCTATCTCAAAAGCTCTCCTAAGTAACTAAAAAAAGAACACCTTAAGTGTAATCTGTACCCTTTGTAAAGGACATTTTAAAAAAAGTTAGGCGGCATCAAGAAGATGATTTCTGTATTCAACAGGAGTCATCTTCTTTAAATTCCATTGATATCTATGCTGATTATAGTATTTCATATAGTCTTTAATTTCTTGTTTTAACTGAGGGAAAGACGTACAAGTTTTTATGTGTGCTTCATCTTTAAAGTGCCCGAAAAAAGATTCTTGAGGGGCATTATCCCAACAGTTTCCTCGTCTTGACATAGATTGTCCCAGCTTTAATTTTTTGACTAATTTTTGATAAGTAGGACTTGTGTAATGAGCTCCTTGATCTGAATGAATATAGGCACCTTCCGTTAATCGCACTCTCTTATTCTTCTTTAGTTTGTGAAGAGTCGTCGTTGCGATATCTAGTGTAAGTCGTTCTGAAACATGATACGCCAAAATTTCATTTGTGGACCCGTCTAGAATGGTAGATAAATATCCTTTCTGATTCTTACCATAAAACAGGTATGTGATATCTGTCAGAAGTACCTTTCCAGGTGTACCTTGCCTGAATTCTCGCTTTAATTGATTCGGTACCACGAAGTGTTCTTTCGTCGCTTTCAACATTCTTTTATAGGGATTCGCTTTACGAATGGGACAGATTATCCCATATTTTTTCATGATTCTACGGATACGTTTCAAATTGTAGACAACTTGAAATTGACCCGCCAATGTCATTTTGATTTGACGCGCCCCTTTCTTTCGATTTTTAAATTGAAATGCCTTTAATATGAGTTTCTTCACCACTTCATCTTGATGTATTCTTTCTTCTCGCCTACTTTGAGAAGTGGTGGAAAAATAATTATAGTATCCAGAACGCGAAACACCTGCAATTTTACACAAATATCTCACCATATTTTTTAGGCTATATTTTTCAATAATAGAACGAATTAATAGGTACTTTTGACTAGGTTGTAACGTTATTTTTTTCCCATCCTCCCTTCCATAAATTTGATCTTTTTTAACAGCTCATTTTCAGCTTTTAATAAGTTTCGTTCCGCTTCCAAACGTGCATATTTCTCTTCTAATGTAAGCTCTCTTTCTAGCTTTCTTCCCGAGTTTTCCTTACGTGTATCTCTTAAACCAAACACACCATTTTCCTTATAGGAAGTACGCCATCTATTTCCTGATGACACAGCACGTTGTAGACCGATGATGTCTATATCAAATCCACATTCTTCAAAAATAATACGAGGTGGTTTTCCCTTTTCATTTTCTTCAATAAAGATACGTTTAAATTCATCTGTGTAGGTAATGCCTTTCTCACTTACAGATTTTACGTATGGATTCTTCGATAGGTTTTGTGTTTCCTTTGTGGTGAATAATTTTTTTGTCATTCTGAATGTTCTCCGATTCTAATTTTCTTCTTATTATACAAGAAATACCCTATCGAATAGACTTTTTTAAGTGTCTATTCGATAGGGTACAGTTTAGTGAGTGTCCTTTTTTCTTTATGTAAGTGAACATACAGATAACATTAATCCTCCAAATGTCACTGTTCCTAGTAACCCCAATACAACTCCTGTTAAACAAACACAATCAGCAAGACAAATTGAAGATTGCGATAATGGAACAAATGACCTACTTGTGCTCGATCCATAATGTTTTATTTTTTCATAATTTATATCCAACATTAAATGTAGACATGATACACAACCCTCAATAGTTTGAAGAGATTCATTTTCTAACCGCTCCAATAACTTGTTATTTAAAGCAAATGGTAGAGGGTACTGCTTATCTAATTTTATATTTTGATAAATTAATAGCAAACGAGATAGCATACTATTTTTCTTTTTTTCAGATGCAGCTGTACCTTTCATATTATGAAATTCATTTAATAACAGCGTCAATTCATCTCTGTTACCGTATAAATCCCTAGCTATTCTTCTCTTTAGTTTGTACGAATGGATAATAGATTTAATTTCAATCATTTAATTACACTTCCTAATTAAATATTATTTCCCCTTATAGATAAAAAGCACTTTCAAATCCTATTAACAATACACTCAAACATCTTAATTTACTATCGATTATCATTACATGAACCTTACATAGTTGTAATAATTTCTTTAGTTACTTACCAACCCGAAGCAATCCATCCTCATAATTAATATTGTGTATATCACTATAGAAAATGTAATCATTAATAAAAATTACTTGACTTAATTTGCTTAATTAACCCTTCTCTTTACTTTGTAATAAAGTATTAAAATATTGCTGGTTATATATTACCGCTGGATGATTAGGTATATAATTTGCTGCTAATTCATTATAATATAACGCCTTATCATAGTTTCCTAAATGGCTGTAGCACAAGCTTATATGGAAATATGGAACCCAATTGTAACTTGCGGGGTTATAAAGTATCGCCTCGTTAGGATATGTAATTTTCGTGGCTGCTAAATACCAGCGAATTGCTTCTTTATATTTTTTTTGTTCCATCATGACATGCCCTATCCCAACACAAATTTCCCCTCTTGGATTCCCGTATTGAAAAGCCCTTGTAAAAGTTTCTAATGCTTTATCCCACTTTTGAAGTTGCATATAACAATACGCTAAGTTTCCGCACACGTAAATATTTCCTTCTCCCCATTTTTCTTTACTATCTAATACTTTTTTATAAAATTGAATTGCCTGATCATACCTTTGCTGAAACATACATTCATTCGCATAATTGAACCAATCTGTAAGCGTAACTTCTTCTGTCTCAATTATGGATTGGAGAATTTTAAAATTCTGATTAATTCTTGGTTTTTCTTTACAATGAGTAATAGTTATATCCGTGTGCAACAAATTTCCTTCAACTTGTATAAATTCGTGCACTTTGTTAATCCATTGAAAATTTCTTGAGCGATTAACAAGCCTATAACGTGTTGTAATATACATTGGCTCCATACTTAATCCAGTATTTAAATGATAAAACATTAATACCGCGTCAATATCATCATCCATTTCTTGTTTTAAATTTAAAAATTTCTGCTGATCCTTTTCAAATAAAACATCATCAGCATCCAACCATAAAATATAATCTTTTTTCGCTTTAGAAAATGAAAAATTTCTGGCCGCTGCAAAATTATCATTCCACTTATAATCATAAATGTTAGTTGTATACTTTCGAACAATATCTTTAGTTCTATCTGTAGATCCAGTATCTACAATAACTATTTCATCAACTATATGTTTTACTGAATCTAGACACCTTGCGATAACTTGCTCTTCATCTTTTACAATCATGCATAAACTAATTGTTATTTCGGTCAAGATAATCCCTCCTCCTAATGTATTATATGATCGAAAAAGAAATTATCTTCACAAATACCTACCTCAAGATATACATGAAGTTATTATTTAATTGACTAATACTTCTAAAAATGTGCATACGCAATCTATATTTAATTACATAAAAAACCCCTTAATGATTTATCAATTTTACGATAAATCATTAAGGGGTTAGTGAAATTTATTATGCATTATACCTATTTTTTCGGCGTTCCATCCTAGTTTGTCCTTGAACAGTACTTTCTTTATATTGATCTATTTGCTCTGCCATTTCATATGTTACAACTGGTTCTTCGTTATTACGCTCATGCATTATTTCTGGCGTTTTACGTTTAGAACCTTTTCCACCAAACTTAAATAATTTCATCTTAAATTTCGGTAATCTTGGAAAGCGGATCTTAAATGATAGCCTTTTACGTTTCTTTTTTTGTTTAAATAGATTTGTATTTTCTTTATTATTATCTTGCTCTTTTCGATGTATTAACGTCGCAAGTAATCCACCTAATATAAGTCCTCCAACCAAGAGTAGAAGATATACGTAATTGCTTGTCATTAAGCTCGTCATACGCTCAAGTATGACTAACGACTGTACTTCTTTTATATCCCATAATAAAGCTGCCCATAATGAGAATAAACCTAAAGTAAGCCCGTATGTACGAAAGCGGAATATACAAGGTATTAAAGCGATACAAGCGGCAATTTTGGCATTTGCTATTATAGCACTTGTTGAAATATCCTGATTCCAAATAACTAACAGTAGTGTTATAAATGGTGCATATGCTATCCAGCTACATATACGTGAATATATCTTTTTCGCAAAGTAACTACCGAAACTAGTAAAAAATAAAAGTCCTCCAATATATAAAGATTGTTCAAGAGGGATTTGCTTTAACATTCCTGCAATTGGAAAGAGGCCGCTCAGTAGCATTAATAATACATCTAATTTCTTCACAATTCCCCATTCCTTTCAAATTTTCTTTTCAATTAATAAAAATCGCTTTTCCATATGATGTAGTTTTTGTATTTCTAAAAAACATCTTAATCCTGTATGTAAATAAAGTAAATACGTAAAAGAAAAGATACATGACAAAGGATAGCCTTATTTACATGAAAAAATGACAAATCCTGCTCATTATTACTAGCAGGATTTGTATACTATTATTTATATTAATATCAATGCATCTTCTTTTTCTAAAATTATTACATCTTCATCTAATTCGTCATTGGATTCTTTAAACTCCCTTGAATCAATATCGGTAGTATAATTTTTAATTAATTTAGCCATATGCATTACATGCGTATTATGAATATTTTGTTCCGAGAGCAAGGTTGATTTACAGCACATGTAATGTATCATTTTGGCGATTTCTTCTCTTTCTTCAGATTTTACACCAAACGGGATAACTTCGAGTATGTACTGCTGTACTATCTCATTACAATTTAATTCGCATGCAGCCGTGCTATAGTAAATTCCCATTTGATCTACAAATAATCTCGTTTCATCCATAACATATTCTTGGTCTCTAACAATATAGTTCGGTACATCTGAGTTAGTATTAATTCTAATTATGTTTATATCCTCTTTAAAATTCGAGATTATTTCAGGTGAAACCCCAATATTAACGCTTTCATTTTGCAATTCCTCTATCCAATATTTCCTCATATTTGCATCTGCAATAAAATAAACTTCTTTATTTTGTTTATGTGCATCTTGCGAAATTTCAATTAATGTTTCTGACATAAATTGTTTAAAACTGACTCCTATATCATTCCTTTTTGATGGTTGTGGTAAAAACACTTTATTATTACCTATATTTAATAAAGTATGATCAATTGTGCCCCATTCTTCTTGACCATATAATTTATATACTATTTCTCTCCCATTTATTTTTGAAAAAATAGGTAAGAAATCATATTTAGACATTTTCTCAATTGATAAATTTACAATTATCCCCGGTAATTTTATCTTATTCCAACTACGCTTTAAGAACCCCTTTTGTTCTAACAGACTAAGAATGGCATTAATAATTTCTTTTTTTGATACACTTTGTCCAATAAATAAATTAATAAATGCTGAAATACGTTCCGTTCGAGCGAAGCCTTCCCGAATAATTTGCTTTGGATTAATTTTTTCGCGACCATCACAATTTTTTATTGCAATTAATGCTAATTTCATTTCATTTTGCTCACCTGCCGTAGCATGTACAGCTTTTACGACATCGTCTACTAGTTTCTTTTTGTTTTTATGGCTATATTGCATTCTATATGGATTTTGTAACACGTTTCCAATGTTATATCTTACTATTTTTAACAACACTGGATTGTCTGCATTTAATACATAGGGGGAATCACCATTTTGAGCTAAAACTATTTTGCTATCTAATAACGCTTGTTCTATTTCTATTACTATATCATCTGACCATACTTCTAACGTAATTGAGTCTAATCCCTTTGGGGCAAATAAAGGTAATAACTCATTCTCATTATTAGTTAATACCTTTTCACATTCTGGAAGTAATGTGAAATATGGGAATATTTGTTGGAATTCATTAAAAAGTTCCACTTTTTCTCTTACTTTTATACCAAATTTTATTTTTGTTCCTTGAACTTTATATATATTTTCGTTATATGGAAGAAGCACTCTTACATTAGTTCCTCTAATATACTCTTTCGGACATTGGAGAATTTGCTCTAATTTAACCTCTCCCCCTATCCTATAATCATCTTTTAAGTTTCTAAAACGTTTAATCCACTTTATTCCTTTTTCAGCTTGTTGCACTTTTAACTTTACAAATCTTTGCTTTTTATTATTTGATTCAAATTCAGGAGTTGAAATCAGTATTTGGCTCCGCTTTCGCCCTAAAAGTATAGAGATATCTTTATGATTATATTGTTGATAAAACCTCCTAATCCCTACAGATACTTTTAATAGCGGAATATTCTCACCTCCACGAGTTACGTATTCAAACCGATATACATAAGCAAAATAATCATGTGTTTCTTCATCTTTAATTGGCTCAGACATCGCTTCAGAAACATATTGTGATCGCAGTGGCGAAAAATATATTTCTTCTTCATTCTTATTTTCCATACGTAAAGGCTTTTCGCAAAAAATATGAGTAATTAAAGCTGGTACCCATTTAGAAAACGTTTTTTTATCATGTAATACTGGTAAATTACTAATTAAGTCATACTGCCATTCTAAATGTGGTGGATCTATTAATTTATTCGGTTTCCAATCATGAATAACCTCATACCAGCTTTGGAAAATATAGTCTAACTGTTCTTGTTTCATTGGTTCTTTTGCTACAATCCAGGGCGTATCTTCCCTTAATATATATGGATTATGCTGAATGAATAATATATCAGAAAACATTTCATACAATCTTTCATTTAAAAGTTTTAATTTGCTCGTTAATAAAAATGTTCTATAATGTATCTCTACAATCTCAAGCCATTCAATAGGAAAATAAATATACGATACTTTCTCATTATAGAGGGGTTCTACTATATTTTTAAATGCTAATAACCGTAATTTTTCCATATTATTAATACTTCCTCTCTTAATTTATATTGATTATGAATAATACTAGAAAAGATACTAATTTTTTAAAGCATAAACGAATCAAATTTAAACCAAGCACATTGACGGAAATAACTAGATTGAATTTGAATATTTTAATAATATATTATTAAAATCTAATTAATAAAAAGTTACTATTAACATATAATTACCTCCTTATGTTACTCTGTATATTACAAAATCATTATAATACATTATTAATTTTTTTATCTATGATTTACAAAAAAATTACAGAAACTAAATATAATAAAAGGTATCACCTCTTGATATAGCGATACCTTTTATATACTCTTATCCAATTACATTTTTTACGTCTGTATTCACTGGCCATTTTTCTAAAGTATAAGCCATTTCCCAAAATGAATATTCATATTGACTACTAATAATGAAATGCTGTTTCATACGCTTCCGATCAGACTCTGTCACTTGTTCAGCGATAGCATCTAATCGTGTAATTTGCTCTTCAACTAAAGTACGGAACCAATCAGATCCATAAGCAGAAATCCACTCTTTATAAATTGGCTCTTCTGGCTGACACTCTTTTAAACGTTCACCAATTTCATAATATAGCCAATAGCAAGGTAAAATAGCTGCAATAATATCCCCTAAATGACCTTCATACGCAGCACGATACATATGTGAAGTATACGCATATGCAGTTGGTGCAGGGATAAAATTATCTTTTTCTTCTTTCGTAATTCCTAATTTCTTTGCGAAATTCTCATGTAATGATAATTCTGCTTCATATGTATTTTGAGCATGGTGCGCCATGCGAGCTGTCGTTTCTAATTCAAGAGCCTTTGCAGCTCCTAAAGTTTGTACTCTAGCAAAATGACTTAAATAATATGAATCTTGAAGTACGTAATAACGAAAACTTGCCAAATCTAACGTACCTTCACCAAGTTTTTTTACAAAAGGATGATGAAAACTTGCTTCCCAAATAGAATCTACTTCTTTACGTAATGTTTGTGAAAAAGTCATTTAAATTCCTCCAATAATGTATAAAATATACGTATTTATCCACAGTTATTAAACCCGTAAAACAAAAAAAAACTTTCTTTACAGGCGTAAAGAAAGTGAAATAGACAATATTAATGTATTCTTTAAATATAATCGTCTTCCCACTTCCCTACGCTGGTATTAACCAGATCAGGTACTAAGAGTCTCAAAATTACATTTGATCTCAGCCTACAAAAGGCCCCCCTAGTGGATAAATATTTAGTTGTCGTATTGTAATTATCATAGCATACTTCGTGGAACTATCAAAATTTTTAATTGTACACTTATCTTAAAAACCTTCTTCTTTCCTTACTTTTAATGAAGTTTCAATTATCATATCTAATAGTTTACTATAATTAATCCCCGCAGCATCTGCACTTTTTGGCAGTAAACTTGATTGTGTCATCCCTGGTAATGTATTAACCTCCATTACATATGGAATTCCGTCCTTCACCATCATATCTACCCTTGCATAAACACTACATTTTAATGCTTTATAACAAGCTAATGACGCTTTATTTACACGTTCCTGTATTTCAGCTGGAAGTTCAATAACTTCTTCAATTGTACTAACATCATCGTATTTTGCATTGTAGTCGAAAAACTCAGCTGCATGTCGAATTGAAACGACAGGTAACTGTTTACCATCAAAAATTGAACATGTAATCTCGTCACCTTTTATATACTTTTCAATTACCACTTCAGAATCCCATTCAAATACAGTTTCCAGCATTGAGATCAATTCATTTTTATTATTGACAATCTTTACGCCAACACTCGAGCCGCCAGAGTTTGGTTTTACCACTAATGGAAATCCTAACTTATCTAAATCATCAAGTTTTAGATCCTCCATTTTTGTAAGTTCAATCCAATCTGGTGTTTCTACTCCTTCATAACGTAAAATCTTTTTCGAAATATTTTTATCCATACATATACCGCTAGATAACATATTGCTGCCGCTATATGGAATACCTAAACTCTCAAGCGTCCCTTGAACCGTACCATCTTCTCCGTATTTTCCGTGTAATGCTAGCAATGCAAAATCAATGTCTTTCGCTTTTTCAATTAAATCCATTTTTTCATTTAACGTAATTGGAACGATTTCATACTTATTTTCATCTAAATGTGCAATCATTTCATTCCCAGTCATAATTGATACTTGTTTTTCAGAGGATACTCCTCCCATAATAACGCCAATTCTCATTTTCTCAACTCCAAATTTCATTTTTTAAAGTTTCACCAATTATTTGAATCCCGCTAACTATTTCTTTTTCCTTCAAACGTGAAAATCCTAATCGGAATGTATTCGCTCCCTCTCCATCAGAATAAAAAACATCTCCAGGAGAAAACGTTACGCCTTTCTCATAACACTTTTGTAAAAGTGTGCGGGCGTGAATTTTTTCTTCCAACTCTATAAACAAATGAAGTCCACCATCTCCAGTCATCCTTTTAAACGGAATGTACTGATTGCAAGCCCCAACAGCTAACTCATATTTTTTCTTATAAACAGATCTTGCCTTTTTTAAATATTTTTCAAAATATCCTTCATGTAAATATTGAAACAGAACAGCTTGATCTAGCGTAGATGTGTGAATGGTTCTTGCTCTTTTAACACTTTCTAAATAATGAATCAGTTCTTTATCTGCAATAATCCACCCTACACGTAAACCAGGGAAAAGTACCTTCGAAAAGCTACTAATATAAATCACATTATTACCAGCCCCAGCAAAAGTTAATAACGGCGCTAAATGTGAACCTGAATAACGTAATTCTTCATTGAACCCGTCCTCTATAATAGGAACCTTATATTTCGAAAATAGCCTCATCAATTCCGTTCTTTTCTCCGAACTCGTAACAATACCAGTTGGATTATGATAAGAAGGAATTAAATACGCAAAATCAAAATCCTTTTCATGTAAACTTTTTTCTACTTCAGTCGTATCAATACCATCATCATTCATATCTATCCCATGAACTTCAAGCCCATGTAATCGAAAAAGTTTCAATGCAGCATGGTGAGTTGGATTCTCACAAATAACACGCCCTGATTTCTTCGATAAGGAAGATAGTACAATATCTAATCCTTCTGTAAATCCATTTGTAATTAAAATATCTTTGTTCGAAATATCTACACCTTTCATTTCCATGTAATGAAGTAGATAATTCATTAACGGTCGATAACCTTTTGCATATCCGTAGTTCAATACGATATCCCCTTCAATGGACATACGAGTAAGAAAAGCTCTTTTGAAATTTTCAACATCAAATAGCTTTTCGTCCGGGGCTATACTATTAAAAACAATCATTCCTTTTTCCCAGCGAACACCATGTTTCATTAAATCTAATTCATCCGCTAATGTGGTAACTGTATTAAGTTTATTTTTCCAATCTATTTCAACAGACGAGGTGTTACTTATATCCACCTTCGCAACGAAATTTCCTTTTCCTTTAACTGCATAAATGAGCCCTTCTTGTTCTAAATCCGCATAAGCAGAGAGTACTGTATTTCTGCTCACCGATAATAATTCACTCAGTTCCCTTGTTGATGGGATTTTTTGATCACCGAGCAAATGCCCTTTCATAATCATCTTTTTTAAATAATCCTTTAATTGAATATAAACGGGACGATCTTTTACAACTTTAAAATCTTTAAACAATTTCTTACCCCCTGCAATTATTTTTGCATATTTATTTCATTCTCAAAAGGTCCACTACATATGTATTTTTTAATAATAGCGGTACGGTCAGCAAACCTATAAATCCTTTCGATACAAATTGATTACATCTTTTAAAGCGGCTGCGGCTGCCCCTCTTGGATTTGAGGCCCCTCCAAGCGTTGTCACTTGCCCCATTGAATCCGTAAAGAACGTAATTCCTTTTTCGGTACCATTTATACTTGCTAATGGATGTTCTTTCTCTAAATTACAAGGTTGTACGCTAAGGTTTACTTTTCCATTATCATCTTTATTTGCTGATGCAATTAATTTAATAGTTTTATTTTGTTCCTTCGCATTTTGAATTTGGTGCGTTGTAACATGCTCTAATCCTTTTATTTGCATGTCTTTAAGTGCATAATCTGTTCCCATTAAACTATTCGTCAAAAGTAATAATTTACATGCGCTATCCATCCCGCTTATATCTAATAACGGGTTTGTCTCCGCAATTCCTTTATTTTGTGCTTCTTGCAACGCTTCTTCAAAAGTTTTATCTTCTTCATGCATTCTTGTAAGAATATAATTAGTTGTCCCGTTTAATATTCCTTCTATTTTTTCAATATTGCAGCCAGCTAAACTAAATTGTCCAATATCTAATGTCGGCAGTGCTGCGGCAGTTGCGCCACTATATCGAATTCGTACATTCGCCATTTTTGCTGCTTCCTTTATTTCTCTCCAGTTTGTAACAAGGGCACCTTTAGAAATTGCCACTATATCCATATGTTTCTCAATCGCTTGTTTTATATATTTTTTTCCCGGATTTCCATCTTTAAGATTTGTAACTGTTGATTCTACTAATACATTACCGTTTATGCTATTTGTTGCACGTTCCCCCGGATGATGTTCTATATATTTTTCAATTGCAGCAGTACCACCACCATACATCAATAAATGATGAATAGACAAACCTTCCTCATTATGTATTGCAATATTTCTACCTAATACGCCACTTACAACTAAATGAATTCCATATGTTTCATATATATATAAATATTTTTCGTTTAATAATTTTATAAACTCTCTTCCTACTGTCCCATATCCTGATAATACAACTTGAATTTTCATAATATCCCCCCATATTTTTCTACCAAATCCCTCTTTCAATATAATATAAAGCGCCCTCGAATTCCATCGAGAGCGCTTTATATTATCTATTTCGGTAACCGTGATAATTTTTCTGCAATTGTTCTATAAAACTCTTGAATATTAGAAAATCCTAACGTGTCTGAAACGCTTAGTCCTACCATATCGAGGTGGTCCCAATTTGCTTTCGTTTCGATATGATTCCATTTTCCAATCTGTAATGACTTATTATCATTTGCAGCAATATTAGACGAAGGCGCAATCATAGAATTTGTATTTACTACACCGTCATTTTGCCACCAAGAAGTATCTATTAATGGTCGATTCTCTTCATACCTTGCAAAGGAACCTAAGAAGAATGCATTACCCATTAACACTTTATTCATCGTTATATGAGGTAAATGTAAACCTGTTATAGGCGTTGCTTGTGATGCATGTCCACTATAGGATAAGTAATATACATCCGATTGCGTCTTTACCCAATAATTTAACTCTTTTGCACCATCAGTACTTAAATCCCATTGACTTATATCTTTTGTATTTTTCCAAATTGAACTATTTAGAATACGATCACTATATTGGAAAAAGGACTCTCCGGCATTCTTTTTTATACCCCATTGTTCCAATTTAAAATCATATAATGATAAATTATTGTTTCCTCCTAAACCTGCAGCTGTAATGAGTAAATCTTTAACAAACGGCAACAGAAGACTTCCGTCCGCAAGTGTTGTACCATTGTGAGGAGTTGCTAATGTTGTAACACTATGAACATACGATTTACCACCTTCAAATAGTGGTGATATCTTTGTGTTCGGATGATTTTCCACATGATTTTTTTCTTCATAACTTCCTTCTTTTAATAGCTGTACTAATGTTCTCGTCGTTTGTCCTCCCATACTATGCCCAACTAAATGAACTTTATTTATTTCACTCCAATTCGGTGCAAAACCACTATATGTTCTACCAAAACGATTATGCCCATGTTTCTCAGCATGTGCCGCACCATAATCTACTGTTCCACCGCTAATTTGCGCGTATAATTCACATGCACGGTCCCAATTACTAGAAACAGGGCCAACAGCAGCCGTATGAACTGTATAACCATTTCTTTTTAAGTCTTCCTGTATATCATGAACACCACCCCAATATTTTACCCCTAGCATTTCTTCTCTACCCCATCCAGCAAATCCATTCACTAAAATGATAGGATAATTATTTTGTTGTCTCTCTTCAGCGTAAGTTGTTTTCGCTGCGAATGAACAAACAGTCACTAATGTAAAAAAACATACTTTTAAAAATAACTTCCCCATACTTTTTCCTCCTAATTAAACGCTTTCATTTTTCTATGAAAAAGATTGACACAATCAGTTTTTAACTTAAACATAATGTAAAGTATTTTATATACGTTGTATATATAGAAAACATACACAAATGTTGATAAATATTAATTCAAGTAAATATTTACTTTTTACAATGCAACTTGTAAATCTGATTATTTGAATTTATAATTGAATGTAGTTTCCTCATGTTACATGGATTTAAAAATCATAAGAAAACTAATTTTATTGCTTGAAAAGGAGGAAAAAGCATGCAAATCGGATCAAACATTCATACATTAGCTCAACCTACTAAAATAACTCCATCTAATCTTGAACATAATACTATCTCTTCTACTAAACTTGAAGGTAAGAAAGCGAATGATCCTATCAAGTTCGATATTCGTTCATCTGAAAAAGAAATGAAACAGCCTGAGCATAAATTTAACGAATTAGATTTATGGAAGATGTTAAAGGATAAAGGTGTTCCTTTATGGATCATCCTTGAAATGCTACAAAAGTCTCGTAAAGAAAAAGAAGCTCAAAATAATTCAGTTCAAAATTCAAATACGATTGAAGAAACGAGTGAGACTCGATTAAATGAAGTAATGTAAAGCATAATATTTGATTGGTCTATAAACTAAAAAGAGTTCAAGGTTGATAAAGTTTTTATCAACCTTGAACTCTTTTTTAAGATTTTTCTCCAATCGTTACAAACTGAAAAGATACTTCTCCTTCCAAACCTTTAATTAGCCTTGTTACTTTGACATTTTCATTAACCAATGTATTATCTGTCGACATTTTAGGTTTTTCATCTCCTAAAGATTTTTTCAGATGAAGAAGGTGCATTTTCGTTTCATTTGCCTTTATTTCTTTATACACACTATTTTGTGCTACAATCACATACCATTGCGTTGGATATTTACGAGTGTTACCTATCCAAGCGTCACTATCGTATGAAACTGGAATCTCTTTTCCTTCTAATTCAATACTTTTCATATTCTTTTCGTCTTCATGTGTAAACAACAGCGAACCTTCTTTTGGGAATTTCGGTAACGTATCTATAATATAATTGGAGCCATTATCTCGTTTACGAAAAACTTTTTCTTTAATCAATGCTTGTGCTGTAGATTCATTTAAAATTAATACCTGTCCATTTCCAACTTTACCTTTTTTCACAGAAAACACTTCATTTTCTTTCGTAATTTCTTGATAACGATTAATAATTGGTGAAATTTTATTTTCATCTCCAATGATTAATAAACCGTTTGCAGGAAATGGATTTTCCTTTTTAGAGCATGCACTAAAACTTATTAAAAGTAGTATCGTTAACATAAAAATAGTTAAAGTTCTTTTCATCGCGTTTCCTTTCATCATACAGTTCATTTTTTCACATACTTTTGTGTAGTCTTACAAGCTACTATACTCTATTGCTCCATAACTTTATAAAGCTTTTGTAGGTAACGCCAACGAGTGATAAAGAAGTATAGAACTTGTATACATATAAATGAAATTAAAATAGTGATAGCGCTATTTATTATAGAAAAATTAACTAATTGTTGTAATGCCATATAAGCGACTACAGTATGAATCACTGCAATGATAATCGGTAAGAAGAACATTAATACTAACTGTCTCGTTACAACTTTTTTTAACTCTCGTTTACTTAATCCCATTTTCGAAATCATTTTATATTGTTGTTGATCACGGTCCAAGTCAGTATATAATCGGAAATAAATAAAACTAGCAGCAAATGTAAAGAAAACGATTCCGACTAAAACACTTGCCATAAGTAATAAACCATTCTTTTGCTTTGCCTCCAACAAGTTTAATGTTAAAGCTTCAAAGTAGAAATCTCTGTCCCTAAGATCTTTATCGAATACATTCTTTAATTGATTTGAAATCTCTTTCGTTTTTATCCAATCATCTACAACAAATCCGTAAGTACGATGTTGAATATTTTCATCTTTTGGATTACTCGTATGAGGAATTTCATCATACACATGATCTTGAACAGCAATATAAATACTACTAGGATCATGTGGTAAAACTAAATTTCCCACAGTTTTTTTCACACGAAATGTCTTTGTCCAATCTCCTTGAATGACTTCAATATTTTTTTTATAGTCACCATTTTTAAATTCTTGTTTTTGTGACACCCTCCCAGGGATTAGTAACATTTCATCTTCTTTTTCAATCGTTTCTTGTTGGTACCCGAGTGCTCTCGTAAGTTCGTTATATTCACTTAATTTCAATACATTTACGTTACTTTCTGTAAATTTATTTGAAGATGAAGCCATTCGGTACGGAATATTTGCATCCTCAAGACGTTTTTTTATAATAGAGAGATGTTTATCTACCAATTTGTTGTTTTCAGAGCTTTCATACAGAAATGTATATGGGTTTGTCATCCATACTAAATCCCTATTACCAAGAGCGGCTGTTGTACCGATTGCTGTAAATGCAACTGCTGAAATAATAGATACAATGAAAAACATCGTTGCGTTATCTTTCATACGGTAAATTAATTCTGAAAATGTTAATATATTTGTTCGCTTTAAAAAGAATGATTCACTCCTTTTAGCAAGATACAATATATACACGCTACACTGTGTATATAAAAAGTACGTTCCTATAATGACTAGAAGTACACCCATTCCAAGCGTAATAAAATTAGTACTTGGGATAAAGCGAAATACTGAAATATATCCATAGCCTATACTAATTAAAGAAAGTAGCGATAATAGAATAGAAGCTTTCGGTTCAGGCTTTGGCTTTTCCTCTGCTTGAATAAGTTCCACAAGTTCCGTTACTTTTATCATTTTAAAAGTAACAAGCGAAACAATTAAAAATAATAAAATAAATGTGATGACTGTTAATAATACCGCCTGCACTGGTATATAAAAAGGTAAACCATTACTAATCATTAATACACTTGCGCTTATCAATAACACTAGTTTAGAAAATATGAGTCCGATGAAAATCCCTATACAAATTGACCCAAGTCCAATTAACATATTTTCAATTAATAATAATTTCTTAAGCTGCCTCATTGACATTCCTTGCATCATTAAAATGCCAAATTCTTTCTTACGTGTTTTTAAAAATGAACTAACTGAATATAGAATGAAGAAAAATGAAAATACAAAAATCAAGCCTTGCGAAATTGTAAATCCTAATGTTCCAAATGCACTTATTGTTGCACTTGTCGATTTTAATTCCCCTTGTAAATCAGGATGAAATAATAAAAGGGCATACGTAAAGAAAATCATAATAGAAAATGCACAACTTAAAAAATGGGCAGCGTATGTACGCTTATTACGAAAAATATTATTAAATGCGAACTGACGAAAAGTCATGCCTTTTCCCTCCTAACAAAGAAAGGACATCCATAATCTTTTGATAAAAGGCTTGCCTGCTGTCACCGCAATAAATTTCATTATATAATTGACCATCTTTAATAAATATGACTCTGCTGCAAAAACTCGCTGCATAAGGATCATGTGTAACTAACATCATCGTTGCTTTTTCTTCTTTATTAAGAGTATCTAGCATCTCCATTACATCATTTGAAGATTTAGAGTCTAAATTCCCTGTTGGTTCATCTGCAAGTAATAATTGCGGTTTATGAACGATAGCACGAGCGATTGCTGTTCTTTGAGCCTGACCCCCTGATATTTCAAACGTTCTTTTACTCAATATATCTGTAATGTTTAACTTCTCTGTAATTTCTTCCACTCGTCTATTCATTTCTTGCACAGAAACACCATCTAATGTCATCGGCAATACGATGTTTTCTTTTACAGTAAGTGTGCTAAGAAGATTAAATGATTGAAAAACAAATCCTAATTGTTTCCTGCGGAATAACGCTAAATCTTCTGATGATAATTGGAAAGGATTTGTGCCATTAATTAAAATTTCTCCCGATGATGGAGAATCAATAGTAGATACCATATTCAATAACGTTGTTTTCCCACTACCTGACGGGCCCATAATTCCTACAAATTCACCTTCTTGAATTGATAAATCAATATCCACCAATGCTTTAAAAGGTATTTTCCCTTTATATACTTTACTAATACTTTTTGCATGTAAAATTTCCATTTATATTCTCCCTTCATTTCCACTGCTCACTATAAAGTGTAAATGAATTGTCTTATAGCACATATTGATTCATCTTTCATTTATCTTACACGCTTGTAAGATTTCTAAAAAAACTGATAACAAACCTATTTTCAAGTTATAATCGATGTATATCTATCTTATAATATTTGCATTGTGGTATGAAATACAATGCTATTTATTTCTAATTTTTATTAATATAAGAAAAAAGACCGATTGCTTTATCGGTCTTTTACTTTCAAGTATCATATTTCAACTAATTCCTTTAGTTAAAATATATTTGAGTAACCCTATTAATACTATTTCACTTGATAATATCCTCTGCAAAAAACTGAGTTTTTCGGTTTAATTGCAATAAAAAATGAATTGTAGATATCTGAGGCGGAGATAAATGTGTTCATCCAACATATAAATAACATGATTGATTTCATATTTCCTGATACATAAAACGACATAACAGCAGGGACTACCGATAATACAATAATAGGCAAGCTCATAAAGACCCAAAATCTCGCTTTGGATAGTATTGCATTTGTATTTAGCCAAAAAAATATTCCACTACACGTTAAGCTAATATCACCTTTTTTATTTATGACCAAAATGTGTAGACATTCGTGAATGATAAAGACAAAAATACCAATTATGATAAGATAAAATATATTAATATGAGTGAAACCTATTTCAAAGAAATAGGGTATTAGAAAAATGATTATCTGAAGTAGATATACAAACTTCATATAATGTTTTCGATACCAATTATTCTGTATAAAAGGAGTCCATTCTGAAAAATCCATACTTATTTGTGGTAAGTGACGAAACCAAATTATGATATGCGTCTCCTCCTTCATTTAGACCATTTCATAGTTTAAACATTTTATCCACTAGCATTCAACCGTAAGTTTTATATGCACCCCTTCACTAGACTTACCAACACTTTTTGTTGACTAAGACCAAATTCTTCTTTATACCATCCCACTTTTCCCGTGCATTCTTCTACTTGAGCTTAAAGTGATTCAATTGTAGAATGTTTTGAGTGAGAAAGTGGTGTTTTCATGGATAAATAAATTCGACAAAATTTTCCGAATTCCTTTTCATATATGATTTTTATAAAATGGTTCTCGCATGTACAGCTTAATGGACTTGTTTTGCTAAAAAATAAGTTCATTAAGAACCCATCCCAATTGCCTCTTTAATATGGTTAACTGGTACACTTGAATGTAAAAAAGCTCAGAGTTTTAACTCTAAGCTTTTTTACTGGTTTCATTGCATTATAGCTCCTTTTAAAGAGCAATATTTTTTATCCACTCTGATTTACTCAATAAATAATGATTATATAGTTGATTTTCTATCGTCTGTTGTCTCATATAAGTAAGCCCGCATTTTTCAATTACTTTATTTGATGGTACGTTGTTAATTAATGCAATTGCGTTAAGGGCATCAGCATTTGTATTTTCAAACAAATAGCCGATCAAGCCTTTTGTCGCTTGCGTTGCGTAACCTTTATTTTGATACTCACTTGAAATAGCATACATAATTTCTCTATTTGGTGAAGGGAGTTCTTCTTTAATACCCGTACAACACCAACCAATAAACTCATTTGTACTTGTAATAAATACCCCTAACTTTAAAGAATACTCTTCAACGTTTGATGTAAGTTTCACGGCATCAAAAAATGCTTTATTTTCTGGTACCTCATAATTTGTAACCCAATTAACTCGTTGTTCTTTTGTTGATTTCCAGTCTGGTAAAAACTTTTCTATTTCCGGTTGATTTGATATTTTATAAATGCTCTCCGCATCTTTCATAGTAAACTCTTGCAAGTATATATCTCCACAGTCTATTCTAAATAATTTAGTCGAACTCTCTTCTCCCATGTTAATCCCCCTTAATTACATTAAAGCGCCTTAATCTGTTTCGTAAGTTCTATAAATCGTTCATCAAGTTCTTTATATTCTTTATCGTTAAAAGTTAAAAAGCTTAATTTACCTAATACTTCTTGTCTCTCTGTTTCTAACGTTAAACGTAGCTCCTCAATATCATCTCTTGTTTTAATAGGTTTCTCTAGCTGCTTTTGTATCGTATGATTTGAAAACACAAGTTTCGTATTAGTTGTTTTCTCTAGAAAATATCGATCGTGAGAAACGATAACTAGTGTTCCATTATACTCCGCTAATGTATTTTCAAGCTGTTCACGTGAAGGAAGATCAAGGTGATTTGTCGGTTCATCTAAAATAAGTACATCTTTTTCATCTAAAATATAAGCCATTAACTTGCATTTTACTCGTTCCCCCATACTCATATGCTCAATCGGCTCTTTCCATTGAGAAGCTTGGAATCCTAAATGTTTCATTAAATTTTGGACTTTTCCTCTTTCTTCAAATGTCTCTTTAAAAAATAAATCTTCTGGTGTTTTATCCAGTGGTAAATCAAATACTTCTTGTGTTAAATAACCGATGTTTGCAGATGGTGAAATCCATACTTCTCCTTGTACAGTTTCCGTTCCCATAATCATCTTCAGTAATGTTGTTTTCCCGCTACCGTTTGGTCCAACAATCGCAACCTTCTCACCGTGCTGAATTGTAAAATTAACGTTTTCAAATAATGTTCGTCTATTAAATTCTTTCCTCAATTGTTTCACTTCTAAGAAGCGTTTTCCTACTTTTTTATTCGCTTGAATAGAAAACTCGACTGAATACTCTTCTTTCACACGTTCTACTTTCGTTTTCTCCAGCTCTTTTTCGAGACGTTTTCGTTTTGACTTCACTTGCGCATCCATTCGCTTCGCTTTTACACGATAAAACTCTTTAACTCCTTCTTGTTTTGTAGACTGTGCGTGTGCCTTTTGTGACCATGAACTTAATTCTTTTATATGTGTTTCTACTTGTTCTATCTTTTTTTGTTGTTTTTCATATTCACGCTGCTGCGTCAATCTTCTTTGCTCACGTGCTTTCATATAACTCGTATAATTACCGCTATGCTCAATTAGTTTCTTTTCCTCAATTGACCATATTTTCGTTGCGACAACATCTAAAAAGTATCGATCATGCGATACAACGATAACTGTGCCCTTCATATTTTTTATTTGTTTAATGAGAAATTCCGTACTCATCTCATCTAAATGATTTGTCGGTTCGTCTAATATTAATACGTTAGGGCTTTTAGCAAATCCTTTTGCTAGTCGAATTTTCAGCTTTTCACCACCACTTAAAGTATGAAAATCGTTCGTGGGCACGCCCCATTTCGCAAGAAGTTCTGCTTCTTTTGCAATCACATCATTACTAATAAAAGATTCCATTTCTTGTTCAACATATGCTGTTGTCATATTCATTTGATGCCATTCAACAATTCCTTTTGATGGCTCAATCTTCCCATTTATTAATTGAAGTAACGTTGATTTACCAGCACCATTTTTACCAATTAATCCGATTACATCCCCTTGTTTTACTGTTACATTCATTTTTTCTAACAAAGTATTTTCCTTTATTTCAACATACACATCATTTAATTTTAAAAGCTCTTTCATATTACCGATCCCTTTCATAAAGGGAGAAAAAAATCCTCCCAAAGTAATTTTGGCAGGATTAGTCATTACATTATTTATACCCAAATAAGCTATTACGCAAATCAAATAGCAATACCGTTGAATGGAATTGGGCAGACTAATCCTATTTTTTACAAATTGAAATTTATTTAATTTCAACATTTAAAAATAAGATTAGTTAATCATCGTCCACCCATCATTCCTTTCCGTCGTTAGTAACCATATTGTACCATAGTGGTATTGTATGCGTAAATATTATTATATGTACTGCAAAAAAAATTTCCCTCTTTGCACTTCATATCAATAAAACACAAGCTACATTTTCATGTTCTTCTTGCTTTAGATTTCCCAATCTATAAACTTCTATATACTCCTCCTTATATAATTTTTATATAAGTTTATCATCAATTATATATTATACATATTGAATTTCAGTTCTTATAATAAAGATATCATTTTTAAGGGGGCATTCTACAATGGAATTTAGCAAACTCGGAAACAGTGGATTAACAGTAAGTAAGATTGCATATGGGAACTGGATAAACCATGGTGGAAAAGTAAATGAAGATACTGCAAATGATTGTGTGAAAACCGCACTAGATGTCGGAATTACAACGTTCGATACTGCTGATGTTTATTCGGACACTATCGCTGAGGAAGTACTTGGCCGATCTTTAAAAGGTATACGCCGAGAAAGTATAGAACTATGTACAAAAGTATGTCATCCGACTGGACCTGGAAAAAATGATCGTGGGTTATCGCGAAAACATATTATAGAAAATTGTAATGCATCATTAAAACGGTTGCAGACAGACTACATTGATGTCTATTATGCACATAGATTTGATACAACAACTCCCCTTGAAGAAACGATGTTAGCTTTTGCTGATCTTGTAAGACAAGGTAAAGTCCTTTACTTAGGCGTAAGTGAGTGGACATCAGAACAAATCACCCGCGGTGCAGCACTTGCACGAGAATTGAACATTCCACTCATCGCTAGCCAACCTCAATATTCGATGTTGTGGCGAGTTATTGAAACTGATGTAATACCAACATGTCAACGTGAGGGACTTGGTCAAGTTGTTTGGTCTCCCCTTGCACAAGGTATTCTCACAGGAAAATATCAACCTGGTAAACCCTTGCCGAATCAATCACGTGCTAACTCTGATGCTGGTAAACCATTTTTTCAAAAACTCGTGCAACGTTGGATGAGTGATGATGTACTCACTGCAATTCAGAACCTTAATCCCATCGCGCAAGAAACTAATCTTACCTTATCTCAACTCGCTGTTGCTTGGGTACTACAAAATCCAGCTGTTTCCTCTGCAATTATTGGCGCATCAAATCCGGAGCAAATAAGAGAAAACGTAATTGCGTCTAGTGTTAAATTACAACCCGAAATTATGGATCAAATTGATGGTGTACTAAAAGGTTTCATTGAGTACGATCCGAGTAAAACAGGTTGAATCATCAGTGACTTTAAAATAAAAATAGAAGTTTCCCTTTCCAAATTCCCACTGCCCATCCTATCAAGATGGGCTTTTACTTTTCAAATTCAAATTGTGAAGTCGCATAAACCTCTCTAACAACAGTTAAAAAGTTCTCTAACACGACAGACTTTTCATCTTGTCTCCATCCAATATATAAATTTATTTTCGGTGTATTTTCTTGAATGTCTTTATACATGACACCCGATTTTTTATAACTTTCCACCGATGATGGAACGACAGAAATCCCCATTCCTGCTGCAACTAAATTCACAATCGTTTGCATTTGGATTGCCTCTTGAACAATATTTAAACTTACTCCATGTTCCCAAAAGTAACTAATAATTAAATCATAAAAGTTAGTACCGAAATGACGAGGAAATAAAATAAATGGTTCATCAACTAATGATTTCATTGAAATGTTAGGTAACGAAACTAAAGGATGATCTTGATGCAAAACTAATTTTAAACATTCTTCAGAACAAACTTCGGAAGCTAATATTTCATTATTCTGCTTGGAACGAATAAATCCAATATGAATTTGTTTTTCATAGAGCGCTTTTATTTGCTGGTCTGTTGTCATCTCACGTAATATGAGCTGTATTTTAGGAAAACGTTCTCGAAATTTTTTTAATATCTCTATAACGGTTTCTGTAGAATCGACAAAACCGATTATTAAATGTCCTACCTTCCCTTCATTCGCAAGCTGTGTTTCTTTAATGGTTCTATCTACTTGAAGCAACGTTTGCCGTGCACCTTCTAAAAATATTTTCCCCGCGTCAGTAAGTTCAACCATTCTTTTTGTTCGATGAAAAAGTTGAACGCCTAATTCTTCTTCCAACTTTCGAATTTCTTGGCTTAAAGGCGGTTGTGCCATCATAAGACGTTCTGCCGCACGACTAAAGTTTAATTCTTCTGCCACTGTTATGAAATATCTCATTTTTCGAATATCCATTTCAAGCCCCCTATCATTCGCAACTTATAAAGGATTCTATTTTATTACTACAAATCATTTAGCTGAAAATAGCGAATTTTTCATTTTTGTATCAAACATTGCTTGTCCTGCATTGCGAATAGCATCTATCGCTGCATGAGCTGTTACGTCTTTTTTGTGGATGCACTCTATTTCGGCCTTTTACAATGACATTATAATTTTCATCAATAATAACTGCTCCTACTGGATATATGTTTTCTTTTAGCGCCTTTTCTGGCTATCTCCAAAAATAATCTGTCTCTCTCAAGATTCATATAAGTCCCCACCTTCTTAGTTGAAAACGCTTTACAAAATATCCCTTTAATTGAAACGTTAACTTCCTCTGGCAATAAAACTACTACAAAATGAAATTTAACTTTGACTGCTTTGGAGTATCTTCTCATAATTCAAATGAACTATTTCTAACTTTATAACAATTGCTTTCCCTCCGATGATTGCGTTATCCCATCAATACCTAAATACTGGATTTATCTTCATAAGAACTTCTCATTTTTTTCACATATACTTTAAAAAAGGAAACCATTTTTGAATCTCCTACATTAAATAATTATTAACACGCAAATATTTCCAACAAAAAACAAATCTAAACTCCAAAGAAGAATTTTATAATGAAATAAGTTTGCGAAAGGAAGTTTTTTATGAGTTCTAACAAAAAATCCAAGTCATCGGATCCGTGTGAAAAATTCCAACAACCTTGTTTTTCTTTTGTTTCCTCTTGTGATAACAATAATTGTTGCACACCTGTTTTCTTTTCGTTTGCTCAACAACAAGAATTATTACAAGTACTAAGCTTGTTAAATCAAGCTATTCTTTCCTTTTTCACAAAACCCAATCTGACAACTGCACACGTTCTTCAATCAGCGTTACAAGCAGTATATGATTTATTAACAACAGTACATCCAAATACTCCCCAAAAAGAATTAGTTCTACAAACCATACAAAAATTAATCAGTTCCATACCCAATGCATCTCTCACTCAAATATCAGCATTATTCCAATTTCTATTCAAAAACTTGTCTTCTCTTATTAGTTGTTCAAATATATCGACTCCCTTGTTACAGCAGATATTTAACTTAATTTTACAAGGAGTCTTGAATAGTTCACTATTAAGCATTACTGGACCGACTGGACCGCAGGGTGTGCAAGGTATTCAGGGAACTGAAGGACCCGAAGGACCTACTGGATCACAAGGCGTGCAAGGTATTCAGGGAACTGAAGGACCTACTGGACCTACTGGATCACAAGGTGTGCAAGGTATTCAGGGAACTGAAGGACCTGAAGGACCTACTGGACCACAAGGCGTGCAAGGTATTCAGGGAGTTCCTGGGCCGCCAGGACCTACTGGTTCGGGGACAGGAATGGGAGTTCCTGGGCCGCCAGGACCTACTGGACCACAAGGTGTGCAAGGTATTCAGGGAACTGAAGGGCCCGAAGGACCTACTGGATCACAAGGTGTGCAAGGTATTCAAGGACCTGAAGGACCTGAAGGACCTACTGGATCACAAGGCGTGCAAGGTATTCAGGGAACTGAAGGACCTGAAGGACCTATTGGACCACAAGGCGTGCAAGGTATTCAAGGGCCACCAGGAGAATGTGAGTGCCCAACTGGTCCTGTATGTAATTTCCTTGTTTATGCTACAAACGCCGGAGCCATTGATGATCCAACAAATGATACTGTTTCTGTTATTAATTCTGGTACAAATACAGTTGTCGCTACTATTACTGTAGGAAATGCTCCACTTGAAGTAGCAGTATCACCTAATGGGACTCGTGCTTATGTTTCAAACATTTTTTCTAATACTGTTTCTGTTATTGATACCGCAACCAACACAGTTGTTACTACCATTCCTGTTGGAATCAATCCAATTGGTGTAGCTGTTTCTCCAGATGGAACAACTGTTTATATTGGAAATCATGGTAGTAATACTGTTTCTGTTATTAATGCCGCAACCAACGCAGTTGTTGCTACTATCCCTGTTGGAATCAATCCACAAGGAATCACATTTAATCCCATTGGTACTCTTGCTTATGTTGCAAACGAATTAAGTAATACAATTTCCGTTATTGATACTGCTACCAATACAGTTATCGCTACTATCCCTGTCGGCATCCGCCCTAGAATAATTGTCTTTACACCAGATGGAACTCTTGCTTACGTCACAAATCAAGCTAGTAATACTGTTTCTGTTATTGATACTTTTACTGATACAGTTATTACTACAATTAACGTAGGCGTCGAGCCTGTTGGTATAGCTATTACACCGGATGGAACTCGGATTTACGTTGTGAATAAAGTTAGTAATACTGTTTCTGTAATAAGTACGTTGACAAACACTGTAATTGATATCATTCCTGTTGCACTATCTCCTGATCAAGTAACCATCATACCAGATGGGACTCGTGCCTATGTTACAAATCAAGCTAGCAATACTGTTTCTGTTATTGATATTATTACTAATACCGTTATCGATACTATCCCAGTAGGTACTGCTCCAACTGGGATAGCAACCGGAACTATTTGCGAATAATATAAAGAACAGAGAGACACGGATGGTTTTTATTAGTATCGATGTGGTATGCTATATTCTTTCTTTAACTACGTTTGAACAACTATAGTAAAACTTAATATTCTGTCAAATACAAGGGTGACATGATTGTATTTCTCCACTCTCCCTTGAAGATGAGCAATTAGCTTTTGCTAGTTGCTCTTTTTCTTATTAGCCCTGTTACTATTTAATAAGGTAAGCATATAATATGGATATAGGACACGTTCACTCATATGTCCTCACATTGAAAGAGGGTATTTTTTATTACATATTAAACTAACGCTTTTGTTCAAATTCCATTTAGCTTTTTCAAATTTATTGCTGACTCTCCCCAAAAACCTACGATGAATTCAACATTCATATTCTGCACTTGTCCCTCTGTATATTCGTAAAAGTCCATTGCTCCACGTTGCGCAAATCTTTCTGCATACTCATCTTCCTTTACAGGTACAGAAACTATAAAACTCATATGTTCGTTATATTTGTGGTACAAAACAAGGCTAAAAAGCTTATCTCCAAAGTTCCTTAGCCTAAATCACTTTTACACATTACAAAATTTAATTCGTACAACGGTACCTTTACCAACTTCTGAATGGATTTCCACACTATGTCCTAATTGTTTTGTAATTTCATATACAAGATATAGCCCCATTCCTGTTGATTCTTTAAAATCTCTACCGTTTTCTCCTGTAAAGAAAGGTTTAAATACTCTTGGTAAATCTTGCTTCGGTATCCCTACGCCACTATCAATAATTTCAAGTACGACTGTATTACCTTCCTTACATGCTTTCACTTTAATCTTTTCTCTACTACCTGATGAATATTTAATCGCATTTGATATAATTTGTCCAATTAAAAATTGTAACCATTTTGCATCACTTTCTACAGTAATACCCTTGTCAATTTCAAGCTCTGGATATACAAAATTCCGAATGAAAAAGCGTTTATGTTCATGCACGGAATCATTCACTATTTTATGTAGTTGTACTCTTTCTACATAAAAATCTTGTGTAAATGCTTCTAAACGCGCGACATACAAAGCCATCTCTAACCCCTTTTTCAACCTATCTGTTTCCTCATTAATACTTTCAAAACGTGAATCCACTTCATCCTGTGTAATTAATTCTATTACAGATAAAGGTGTTTTCATTTGATGAATCCACTGATTCATAAAGGTTAAATGATCATTATTTTTTCTCTCTTGTAACTGGAGCTGATTTTGATAATGGCGATATTGCACCTCGAGCAGATCTTGGAGAGCAGTAGACAAAACTGCAAAATCAGATTTTTGAACAGATTCATCCAAAGATTGCATCGGATTTGCTAAGCGTTCATAGAAAGAACGATGTGTAAAGTAACGAAAAACTAAATAACTTATCATAAAAAAAGCACCTAAAAACATTGCATATAATGCCGTTGTAATGTGGTTATGCCCATCAAACCAATATACGAGGAATATAGCTAGTAGTTGGATTGCAGTAAAACAAATGAGTGGTATATGATCACGTATAAACAGCTTTATCATTTTTCCATACCAGTATCCCAAGTAATATGCAACCTATATCCGACACTACGAATCGTTTCAATTGCTCCTTCAATTTGTAACGTTTTTAACTTTTTACGCACACGTGTGGTATTTACACTTAATGTATTGTCATCAACATAGGATTCACTATCCCATAATTTATTTAATAATACTTCTCTACTCACAACACGTGGATAATTTTTCATTAGCGTCTCTAATAAAATAGCTTCGTTTCTCGTTATATCAATCTCTTGACCCCTAAGTTTTAACACAAGTCTTTCTGGATATAAACAAAGACCTTGTTGCTCAACCATTCGTTCTTCTAGTTTCGGTGCATAGTCTCCGTAAGCACGTCTTAAATGACTACGAATTTTTGCCATTACAACTTCATAATGAAATGGCTTCGGAATAAAATCATCGCCACCATTTTCTAACGCCATAACTTGATCCATCGTACCTTCACGGGCCGAGATAAATAAAATTGGACATGTGGAAACCGCACGAATTTGACGACACCAATAGTAACCGTCAAAGCTTGGTAAATTAATATCTAATAAAACTAGCTCTGGTGGTTCTTCTAAAAATATGTCTAACACATTTTGAAAATCCGATATAATAATTCCTTGGTAACCGTATTTCGCAACATAAGTTGATAATAGCTCCGCAATTTTCATATCATCTTCTACAATCATAATTTTGACCATTATTGAACTCCTTTTAATTCACAATCTCAAATATACTTATACAAAATAAATACTACCTCTTTTTATTTAATCCGTAAATTAAAAAAGGATACTTTTATAAAACAGCATCCTTCTTCTATTTTTCTTATTTAATATTAAATTTACTCCAATTAAAACCCAGTTTCTCCACATAGTCCATTCTTAGTTCCATCCGCGTCGTTTTTAGTGGATCCACAACTTGACAAACTTTTAAATTACCCGCTGCTGATAATAAAAGAGTTGCATCAGCTTTAGCCATTTCTAATTCTTCATGTAAAAATGTCACCATATTATGTACAGCACGATTCGCTGCATCGTCTAACAATTTCTCTGAAGCAATCGTCATTATTTTTTCTTTTTGGATAACCATCGGTAGTGGCCATTGCTTTCCTTTTATAATTTGAACTGTTACAGTTACTTCCCCAGCGACTTCGACTCCACTTACACCAATTTCACCGTCACCCATCGCAGCATGTAAATCACCTAACGCTAATAGTGCCCCAGGTACATTGACTGGTAATAGTAATGTTGTTCCTTCTTTTATCTCTTTACAATCCATATTCCCGCCGTGATCATGCGGTGTACCACATGAAATACTCTCTTCTTTAGGGGCCGTGCCAATGACACCGATCATCGGATTAATTGGTATTTGTAGTTCACCCGAAAATATTACATGTTCATTTTGGATTGGAACAATTTTCACTGTATTTTCATTTAGCTCATTACCCATTACACCAAGGTTCGCACCTGTAGTTAAAACACCCTGCTCTGAAATCTTAATCTTTTCAATCATTACGACTAATATATCACCAGGTTCTGCTCCTTTAATATATACAGGGCCAGTCGCTGGATTAATTCGATTCCAATCTAGTTCTTGAAATAAGACATTTTCCGAATCAATTTGATTTTCAAAGCAGTCGTACGTCTCAAATACAATCCGACTCCCAGTGTCTACTTCTATACATGGCTCATTATTTGGTGACATTGCATAAATGATATGTCCTTTATGAATACGATGCATAATACCTCTCCTTTTTCGTTTTGATCTTATATATAATGATTAGCTTTTATCCCAATTAGCTCCTTTATAAAATTAGTAGTTATTTTCAAGAAAAAAAGCACTTAGCTCATTTTGAAACATACACTCTTTACTATAACAGGTAAAGAAAGGTGGTATCACTATGCCCCTTATTCCATACAACGAAAGTGATGTTGAATTACTAGCACGTTTAATGCGTGCTGAGGCTGAAGGTGAAGGTCGGCAAGGCGAACAACTTGTCGGATGTGTTGTAGTAAACCGCGTATTTTGCGATTGCTTAGATTTTAAACAGATCCGTACAGTACGCGATGCTGTATATCAAAGCCCTGGCGGATTCGAAGCGGTTCAATACGGATACTTTTATCAACGTGCCCGTGAATCAGAAAAAGAAATCGCAAGAAAAGTTTTACAAGGTGAATGGCGCTGGCCAGCAAGGTGGGCTCTTTGGTATTTCCGTCCAGTCGGGGCTTGCCCGCCCGAGTGGTATAAACAGCCGTTTGCAGGGCACTTTAAAAGCCATTGCTTTTACGAACCACGTGGTGATGAATGCCCGAAAATGTATTCACGATAGCAAAAATTAAGCAACGCAAGTACTTATTCTTTTGAGTACTTGCGTTATTTTTTAATGTACTTTAGAAATCTAATAATGTGACGAATTTTCTGGCGCCTACCACATGTATTAATAAAGGTATACGTGGACCACTTGATTGATTCATAATGAGCCTATATATAATGGTAAATAATTGTTTTTGATTTTCTTTCATTATTTTTTTATTTTCATGATGACAAATCGGATACAATTGTTCCATTAAGTTAGAATAATCTTTATTAGAACGAAGTATTTTACAAACTTCTACTAGCCATTTTTTCTGCCTTTCATCTAATGTGTTATAAAACTCCGTATTTTTCTCTTGATTTACCGCCATTAATTTTTCAGATTGAAAGTTTCTTATCCAATGCTCTGCACGATTACTTATCGCTACCATTTCAGGTAATCCATAGCTCCTATCTATTTTCTCTAATATATCTTGTAAAATAGATGAATCAAAATTTAATAACGGTAAAGTTCCTGCTACTTGATTAAATTTTGGATACTCTTTAAATCGGCTATCAAGTCTAGAAAGTTTAATTGCATCAAATAAATCTTCATTTTTGAGCGTTTTATTTTCATAACTGTCCGTCAGTCGTTCATACTCTGTATAATTTCGAATCACATCTTCATCAAGGCCGATATGAAAAGCTGCGCCCGGCTTATATTTTACAAACATAAAAAGAATTACTTCTGGTAAATACACTTTTAATAAGTCGCTAGGTGTAATACTATTCCCTAAAGAACTGGACATTTTTTCATGATGCCCTTTAATTCCAATGAAATCATATGCAATGTAATGAGGAGCTTCATAATTGAATATTTTCCTTGCAATTTCTTTTGATACATTATAACTACCCGTTTCCGATGAATGATCTCTTCCGCCCGGTTCGAAAATAACATCTTC
Organism: Bacillus sp. NP247; assembly: GCF_018966865.1. Taxonomy (NCBI): domain Bacteria; kingdom Bacillati; phylum Bacillota; class Bacilli; order Caryophanales; family Bacillaceae; genus Bacillus; species Bacillus sp. NP247. The sequence continues at coordinate 41,513 of NZ_CP076653.1, forward strand.
TATCATCCATCTCATCGGCCAATCGATTTTCCAATTCAGTTTCATTTTATTTGTATTTAATACCGATAATTCATTTTGATTTCCACATTCACAGTCATACCGAACTGTTTTTAATGTTTCATCAAAATGTGTAATAGTTGTTGCATCTTTCTCGCACCTCTCACAATATAACGTAACTGGATAAAAGTTTTCTCTATCTTCTTCTCGGTATACTCCTGTTTTAAAATCCATTAAAATATCATATATTTCTTTCCTTTTATACAAAGCCTCTAATATGTTTCCGTTATACCTTCCGTTTCTATATTCAGCATGTTGATAAATGAATTCTACTTCAATTCCAAATGCTTGGAGCGATTTTTCAAACTCTTTTTCAAAATGCTCTGCATACGAGTCATGACATCCATACGGATCTGGAATATCAGAGTATGGCATACCAAGATACCTTGCAAAAGATGGATCAATATTTTGGGGAACTTTTCTAAACCTGTCATAATCATCCCATGAAAAGATAAAACGAGTCTTCTCCCCTAAATCTTGAAGTGCCTTTACAACGAAATAAGTCGTTACTATTTCACGGAAGTTTCCAATATGAACAGAACCAGATGGACTAATTCCAGATGCACAAACAAAAGTTTCTTTATTTGGATGTTTTCTAATTAATTCATGTGCTACTTCATACGCCCAATGCATATGCCACTCACCTCAATTGTATTTTTTATTTTCGCATTTTCAGTTTTTATAAAACAAAAAAACTCCCACCCCCAAGATTTTTCATCTTGAGGACGAGAGTTATTAGCTTCGCGGTACCACCTCAGTTTGTTAATACGTCACCATATTAACCTTTTCAGGTACGGCAAAATATGCTTATACCCTATCTCTATAACGGGAGAACCCGTCGCACCATCCCTAAATAAATTAGTTCCTTGCGCAGCTCCAAGTCTTTTTTCATTAAGATGTATACCGCTCTTTCTCAGCTACCAGAGCTCTCTGTACGTATTCTTTCTTAACTACTCTTCTCTTCAACGCCAAATTATATATTAGTTTTTTACATATGATAATTTATAACGTATATATTGTCAAATTTTTCTGAACCCATGTTAATCAAACATTTTTTTTACTATCTAAAAAAATGTTTGATTGCTTCTAATTGTATCTTGTGACTGCACTCATCACAACAATATTTCCCCTCCGGATTTCTCTTGAATTCCCTATATTTCCCTCCCCATGGCTATACGCTATTTTCGAATTACTTGATAAGGCCCTCTTTTCTTACACTGGAAATTTTAATTTCATTTCAGTGAAAGGTTTACCTCTCTTCTTATCGAACTTTATATATAGCTTTAATGAATAGAGGTGAAACATATTGCTCAGAAATATAGAATTAGTCGTTGATGCTAAGGCGAATTTAGGGGAAGGTCCTTGCTGGGATGAGAAGAAACAATTATTATACTGGGTTGATATTATCGAGAAAAAATTATGGCTTTATAATCCTGTTAAAAAAACAAACCGAGCGATCACTCTCGACCAACAAATCGGTTGTGTTGTTCCATATACGAACGATGAAGTTTTAGTAGCAATGGAACAAGGCTTTTATTCTCTTAATCTTGACACAAAAATACTTTCACATATTTATGACCCTGAACCAGATTTATTAGAAAACCGCTTTAATGATGGAAAATGCGATCCAGCTGGCCGCTTTTGGGCGGGCACTACAGACTTATACGGTATTAATGCTGCCGGTTCCTTGTATTGTTTAAACAATAACTTCATCAACGTTGATAAAAAAGTTGCACATGTAAATACGTCAAATGGTATAGCTTGGTCCCCTGATCATACATTTCTTTATTTCATTGATACACCTACTAAGAAAGTTGTTCGTTTTGATTATGACATACATACTGGAGAAATTCGTAATCCCTGTGATGTTATCATTTTCCCTGAAAATGATTGTCTACCCGATGGTATGACAATTGATGAAGAAGGCTGTTTATGGATTGCTCATTGGGGAGGTTCGAAGGTTACTAAATGGAATCCCTTGACTGGAGAACGAATTTTAAGTATTCCGATTCCTGCGTTATATGTAACGTCGTGTACATTTGGAGGGCCAAATTTAACCGATTTATATATAACAACAGCCAGAACAAGAATGACGGATGAGGAATTAAAACAGTACCCACATGCTGGTGGTATATTTCGAATTCAAACGAACGTTAAAGGTTGTCCAACATATTCATTTCGCTATGAAAATATAGGAGCTGAAACACAATGAACCGAATTAAATACATAAGAGAAGAAGAGAAAAAGTATCACGACCTTTGCTATGATCAATATAAATTATTCGAAGCGGGGTCTTGGCTTTATAAGCCTGTCAAAACAGTTATGGATATGATGGTTTTTTTTGAAGGACAGAACAATTTACAAGTACTGGATCTCGGTTGTGGTGTAGGCAGAAACAGTATTCCGATTGCACAAAAAATAATGAATAGTGGCGGTACTGTTACTTGTGTTGATCTACTTGATTCAGCTTTAACGAAGTTACAAATTTACAGCAAAGAACATGGTGTATTTGAATACATAAAAGCGGAACAATCAGCAATTGAAGACTACTATATTCCCTTTAATACTTATAACTACATCGTTGCAGTATCAAGTTTAGAACATGTGAAATCAGAAGAAGACTTTAAGAAAGTGCTTCACTCTATGAAATATGGGACAAAGAGTGGCGGTATCAACTGTTTAATAGTCAACTCTAGCATTCAAGAAATTGACTTGGAAACGAATCAAGAATTAGATGCTTTAATTGAAAATAACCTTTCTAAAGAAGAAATGATACGTACACTAAAAAGTGTTTATACTGAATGGCAAGAAATAAAAGTTGAAATAAAAAATTTAGCCTATAATATTGTACGCAATGGAAAACACATTAATTTAAAAACTAATGCGATTACTTATGTCGCTCAAAAATTGTAGTATATAGAGTGGTGACAATTTTCATTTTTTATAGCCACCACTCTTATCTTTATGTAAATATCATTCCATTGTAATTACAATTTTCCCTCTAGTATGCTGACTTTCACTCAAAATATGAGCTTCTCTAACTCCTTTTTCATTAAATGGTACAACCTTACTAATGATTGGTTTGATTTTTTCAGCTTGGATCAAACTAGTTAATTCGTCTAATTGCTTTCCGTTTGGTTTTAACCATAAAAACCCTGATTTTATGCCCTTTACTTCATGAAGTGGTTCATGAACGATAGAGATTAGAACGCCACCAGATTTAATAACTTGAAAACTTTTTTCTTGTACTTCTCCACCAATTGTATCTAATACAATATCGAAATCTGGTAGTAACTCTTCAAATTTATCTTTTTTATAGTCAATTACGAGATCAACCCCTAAGGACTTTAAAAACCCTTCATTTTTACTACTTGCAGTTGTTGCGACAAAAGCTCCAAATGATTTCGCAATTTGAATTGCAATACTTCCTACTCCACCAGCACCAGCATGAATGAATACTCGGTCATTTTCTTTGATTTGCGCATAATCCACTAGACTTTGCCAAGCTGTAAGTCCTGCAAGGGGTATAGATGCTGCTTCTTCAAAACTAAGATTATTTGGCATGTGAGCTACTAAATCTGATTTTACTGTAATGTACTCAGCATAAGAGCCTTTTCCTATATTTTCAGGTTTCGTAAATACTTTATCCTCTATTTTGAAAGAATCCACATCTTCTCCAATTTCTTCAATTACGCCAGCGACATCTAAGCCTAAAGTGATCGGAAATGAAAATCGTAACTTTTCTTGTAAGTCTCCTTTTCTAATTTTCCAATCAACAGGATTTACAGAAGTTGCATGAATACGTATTAATACCTCATTACACTTAACAACCGGTTTTGGAACTTGCCTTTCTTGTAATTCTTCAATACTGCCATATTGATCAATAACAATTGCTTTCATTTCCTCTCCTCCTTGTTGTTTATTTTAATCACTTACAATTATTTTTCAAAATATTTTGTTTTGGTTGAAAATAAATATATTTGGAAGTGCTATGTATGTTACTCTACTAACTAAGAGTCCAGAGTACAAGAAACATTTACCTTACTTTCATACAATCTAATTTTCAGTTAAGAAAAACGCAAAGTTATACCTTCTTTATTTGGTAATGAACTTTAATTGGAACGGAGAGTGTTCTATGAGTGAGCAAGTATTCAAGGTAAACAGTATTGATATATGTACAGAAAGCTTTGGTAACCCTAATAACCCAGCAATTTTATTAATTATGGGGGCTACATGCTCAATGGTTTATTGGGATGAAGAATTTTGTGAAGGGTTGGCTAGCACAGGAAGGTTTGTCATTCGCTTTGATAACCGTGATGTTGGGCGCTCTGTTACATATGAGCCTGGGACTTCCAATTACACTGTAGCAGACCTCGCTGAAGATGCAATCGGGGTACTCGATGCGTATCATATTGACAGGGCACACCTTTTTGGCATGTCATTAGGAGGTATGATTGCTCAAATTGCTGCAGTAAAACACCCAGAAAGAATTTTGTCCTTAACATTACTAGCAACAAGCGTTATTGGATCTGATAACAATACTCGTGATTTGCCTCCAATGGATGAAAGAATTTTGACACATCATGCTAATGGTGCGAATTTAGATTGGACTAATAAAGATGTTATAGCGAAATATTTAGTTACAGGATCACGTCTACTCTGTGGATCAAAGCGTATATTTGATGAAGCAAGAACTTTGAAACAAGTAAAGCAAGAAATAGAACGTGCTAACAATTTATTAAGCATGTTTAACCATGCCCTCCTTACAGGTGATGATTCTTATGAAGGTATACTTAAGTCATTACTAGTACCTACTTTAGTAATTCATGGTACGGACGATACGGCTCTTCCACTTGAACATGGACTCGCACTTATTGATGAAATTCCGAACGCAAAACTAATAACGCTTGAAGGTTCAGGACATGAGAATCATCCCGATGACTGGGCCGAAATTATTAAAACAGTTTCAAAACATACATCTAAAATATAAGATAAAAACAACTAATAGAAATAGTGATACAATTACAAAAGCCCATCACTGCATTTGTATGTATAGTGATGGGCTCTACCTATGATTTTCTATGTTCAAAAGAATGGGCAATCTAATTGATCAACAGATTCCCACGACTTTTTTTTTACATTTTCAGTGGATTTAATATTTTCTAGTGGTACTTTTTTAAATGGATTCACTTCAACTTTTAGTAGAGATGACTGTTCTACATATAAAGAAAAAACATGACTACTTGGCAAGGCTTTCGATACATCAACATCTCCTACTTGTTTAAATAATTGCTGCGCTGCAAAGAAAAAGAAATTAGTTGGATTAGTTTGTTTATTAAGCCATGCAATCATTTCAGGTGATACCGATTTATTAATATTTATTTTCACTCGATCACCACGTTTAAATCGCCTAGATCGCATAATTCCACCAACTAACTTATCGTTAAGTTTGTGAACCCTAACTCTTTTTGCTTATGCTCTCTATATTTTGGCGAACATGTATATACTAAAAGACCACGAGCATTGGTGAATAACGGGTTATCTACAAAAATCACATTTTTCAAGCGTCCTTTTTGTTTCAAAATCATTTTTAAGCTATTTTTAATAATAACTGCGCCCCCACCATAAATAAATACGTATGGATCGTCTTTCATATCATCAATTTTGTTAATAATATCCGTTGCGACACGTGCTGCTAAACCTAAAAACGCTGGTTGCGATTCCTCAACTAACAATGCATTCCTTGGGTGCTTTTCATTTAAATAAATTTGGTTGAATTCTGTAATACTATCAATTGTTTTCGTAGGATATTTCCGATTCCACCTCGTAATAATTTGTAATAACGTTTCTTTTACACCGTACGATAATCCTTTACTTAATTGCGGACGGAAATTTACCCCTAATGAAACAACTTCTTCCGTTGTCCCCGCGCCAATATCAAAAGACAATAAAGTTTTATCTACAAAATCAATTTCTGAAACCTGATTTTGTTCACATTCTATTTTATGTTTCACAACATTTCCTTCCTCATCATATACAATCCCCCACGTCCCAGAAGCGCCTTCAGGTAGACATTTACAAAACTCAATAGAAACATTAATCGTAACATCGCGCCCATTCGGATAATGAAAAATGACTTTGTGATTACCCATGTACCGTTTCGCATTTTCCGCAGCAATTTCTTGTGTAATTAGTTGCATTGGTAGAGCAACAGATAAATCATAACGAATATTAATATGACTTGAAGTTGGACTTTGACGCATAGCACTTATCGCTAAACCTGAAAGGATTGTAATAACCATTAACTCATCAGTAGATTTATTTGATTTCTTCTCCACTTCAGTACCTTTTAATTGATCTTGAATCACTTTTTCTCCAACGATGTATCGTACATTATTTAACATTAGCGATGGAGAACTAATGGTCACATCAATGTGATTCTCTAATTCTGATGATGACACATCACCCTCATCTAACAATCCTGTAGGCTCTCCTATATATAAAGAATAAATACTCGGAATAAAAATAGGGTCTTGCCCTTTCACCATTAACTTCAAACCATTATTTCCTGCATCTGCACCAGCTTTTAAAAGTATAGACATAACTACCCCCTAAATTAATCTGACATCCCTTCCAAATATATGCGAGCCTATTCTTTTACATTCAAATGTAATGTAATTTTTTATTTATCTTTAAAACAAAATACTATATCCCTTCACCTTTCGTGTAAAAAGTATTTGACATGAAACTTTTCCAATTTTATACTATAATTGTAAAGAGTTTTTTACAATCATGGAGGTGCAATCATATATTGAATACTAAAAAAACTATTTTTATAATCATTGTTTTAACGTTAATTGCAATACTTGTACATGGCACATACAAATACATAACTGAAGGTTCAATTTTGGGCGGGACGATTTTCGCTGGTTCTTTAATACTTGGTAATTTAATTAATCATATTACATGGGGAGATCCCCACGGTATGTCAAAAGAAAGCCAAGATGAAATGGGACAGCAAATTACATATAAAAGCTTTAAAATCGCGTATTTTATGCTTGTAATTGTAATGTTCCTTATATTACTCTTCTCGGAAGGATTTTCTATGGGTCCCAATTTAGATGGAGTTAAAAACCTACCTCTGTTTATCGCACTTTGCTCTTCATTCTTTATTTATCCTATCGTTGAACTCATTGTTGCGAAACAATATAAATAAAAAGATGAGGTTTTCTATATACAGAAAACCTCATCTTTTTATATTTACATATCCTCTACAATCGCTTTTAATTTATTTACAGTCCGCCAATTCCTTATTGTAGCTGGTGTATGCAACTTCTGAAACTGGTTCATTAATTTAGAATTCCGAATGCTATTTTTGAAAAACAAATATACAACCTTTTGATCTATATAGCAATCTTCAAGTTCACTTTTGTACATAAGTAACTGCTTACTCTCTTCTTCAGAAAGTGGATTAGCTAAAAAGGCAACGTGTATACTTTCCCCTTCTAACAAAGCATCAGCCTTATAAGGGGAATGTTTTATAGTATTTATAAATTCATCATTTGTTCTTAACATGACTGGAACATCGAAATCAAATTCGTTTTTAATTTCAGTTTCAATTCGTCCCTTTAGAAAGTTTATATCTTCCTCAGATTCAAACATGATATTACCGCTTTGAATATATGTTTTCACTTGTTTTAATCCTATTGATTCAAACACTCGTTTCAAATCAGCCATTTTGATTACTTTATGTCCGCCTACATTGATTCCCCTTAGTAACGCAATATAAATTGTCATATAATTACCCCTCACATATTCATTAACTAACTATATTTGTTTACACCTTTGTCTTTCTTGGATACTTGCTTTCGTTTTTACTAACATATCATACAATGAAAAAAAACTTACTACATGAATGTTCAAGAGTAAGTTTTCTATATCATCATTTCATTATAGGTAAATGCATTATTATTTGTTGGCCAATTGGTCCCATTCTTCTAAATCCTTTATCTTGGAAGCCGACTTTTTTATATAAATTTTGTGCAGGAATATTTTTTTCATTCACAGCAAGTACAACTTCATTTTTTATTGGGAAATAACGTTTTACAAACTCTTGTAATAGTGCCAATGACTTTTTAGCATACCCTTTTCTTTGTCTATTGTGATTTACAGAAAAGGATGTTAAAAGTAAAGCATTTTCATTATCTGTGAACGCCTGTACTCTATCTCCCGTTTGCAATGCGAAAAGACCTACAGGTACCCCGTTGTAATCTAAAATAACAATCACATTTTTTGTGCGATCACTTTTTGCTTTCTCCAGTAGTTCACTTGGATCTGATGTATATTGAACTTGTTCACTTGGTAAAGTAAATGATTGTATACTTTCTTTATACGTCTCCTTATACGGAACTAATTGAATTTCCCCAGTATGTATGTTCATGCTAAACTCTCCCATTTTCCAACTAATTAACTTAAACCTTGCTGAGCTTTAGAATGCACTTTCCCATCTAAAAATGTAATTTCAACAAATGATTTTGGATCACTGCCTTTCCAAGCAAAAATTTGTTTAATTCGTGTAGAATGTTCTTCCCCTTCTTCTATGAGTAAATCCCCTTCAAAACCGATTAAATCTTTCACTTCTAAATATGTCATTCCTTCATTAATATTTGAGAAATGATTTACATTAATGGATTTTTGATTTTTATTTTCCGTTATAGTAGAAGATGTAGCGGTTTTCTTTTTCACTTCTTTCTTCTGATCACACGCTGTCATACTAAAACCTATGCATAAACTACACAATATGAGTGTGCTTTTTTTTATCATAACGGTTGTCCCTCCTTTCATTATTAAACCATATTTTCCCTTAAAAATAAACTGAATATTTAATTTTAAAAGGAAACCCCGTACGATTTAGCACGGGGTTTCCACTATTTTTTCAAATGGTTATTTGACTGATCTTCTTGTTCTTTTCGTAGTTCTTGTTCTTCATCTTTTGGTAATTGTTTATCATTATCTTTAATTGGATTCGTTTCTCTATTTTCAATCATATCATTTGGAACTTGCGGCATTACACGGCCAACAATTGCTGCTAATTCATCCAGTATACCTTCACCCGTTTTACCATTCTTAATTTGCTTGCCTATTTGTTTTAATCTTTCATACGTATCAACATCTGCTACAACGACTGCATTAGCACCGTTTGGGTCATTCTTTAAACTTTCTGCAACAGAATACTTAATTGACTCAACGCGAGTTCTATCAAGTTTCGCTTTTACATCAATACCTACAACAGCATATTTCCCAACTACTACTGCTGTCGCATCATTTACACCAGGTATACTTGCAGCTAAAGATGCCAGATGATCAGCTGCTTTTTCATTTGGCTTATTTGATTTATTTGTATACGTAACATTTTTCATCGAGACATTTTTTTGTTCTGGCTTTTCATTAGGATTGTCTTTTTTTCCAATGCTACATCCAGTAATAACGAAACAAAGCATTAACATATATATAATGATTTTCATTATTTTCACCACTTTATCATTGATGTTTAATCATAAATTTTTTCAACAGCTTGCATCTTCTTCACTTTTTCTTCTGCTCCACTATTTGCGTTAATGAAAATTTGGTACGTATCTTTTCCTAAAGTACCAACAAACTCATAGCAAAGTACTTCATTATGCAAGTCATTTACTACTACAGCTTTACGTTCTTCCATAACTTTTACATCGGGATTAATTTTCTTTCTCGCCTCAGCAGCAGTTAGCTTCGCACTCGGAATTGTTCGTTTTTGATGCGATGCTAAATATTCCTTTGCCGAAAAACCAACAATCGATCCATCATCTAAAGCAATTTTCATTTGAATTGCTTCTGGATAAATACGCACTCCATTTTCATTTACAACGTACGTAAACACACCAATATTATCATATTGAGAACTATCAAATAGCTCCATATTTGTAAACTTGTGATCCTTTAAAAACGTTAATCCTTTACTTCCTGCATCATTTAAACTAATTTTTTGCTCTTTAATTTCTCGGTTATTCATTACCCAAATTGGATATCCACCTTTTCCGGTAATATCCATATAATACTCATTGTTCGTTGCTGGGTCTTTAATTTTCACACTGTAGAAAGATTCTTTTGCACCTTTTCCACTTTTCTCAACATCTACTTTTTCATTTCCTTTTAAATTTAAAAATGATTTTGCGATTTTTGCAGCCTCATCTTTAGAAATCGCTTTACCCTCTGCTTCAAATCCGCCCTTTTTATTTTTTTGTGCGCTTGTAAAAGTAGGTCCGAAATTAGTAGACGAGTACGACGTTACATTCTTTTCAACTGTTTTTAATCCATCAATAATTGTGTTATCTGCTGGATCTCGATTTGACGCAAGAGCCATTTCTACATCCATCCAGCGAAGATTATTTTTCAATACAAGATGCTGCACTTTTCTCAGTTCATCTTGTATATTTCCTGCATTTGAATATAAACCTTGCAACGTTTTATATTCTTGATCATTTAACGGTTCTTTTTCTAAATCACGAACCGCTGCACGATAACTAAAATCACCAATATTCGCAAGGAACTCTTCCGTTTTATTAAATGGCATTAATGTTAAAGGTAATTGTCCTACATCAGAACGGGCCTCTGAGGTTAAACGCCATACATCTACTAAAGCTGGCGATAATGAGGAACGTGAATTCATCGCCAGTGCTGTTCCAATTTTATCGTGTAATAAATCGACTTCATAAGCTAAATCATGAAACGCACGCTGATAACTATTTTCCGCTCGAATCAATACTGCATTTTTTTCTTGATGCTCTTTATAGCCCCAATACCCTGTTCCGACTACACCTACTGTTAACAATACAATGATAATACCTCGTAACATGTTTCCACCTCCGCTCTATTTACAGAAAATATGTTTACCAATTTTTTTAATTTGTGGACGAGTCCAAATCCATTTACTGGTCGCAGTATCCGGATTGAAATAATATAATGCATTCCCAGTTGGGTCCCATCCATTGATTGCATCTAATACAGCTTTTTTCGCCGTTTCATTTGGCGTTAAATATATTTGTCCATCTGCTACTGCTGTAAATGCTCTCGGTTCAAATATTACACCTGAAACGGTATTTGGAAATGATGCACTTGTGACACGGTTTAAAATAACCGCAGCTACTGCAACTTGTCCTAAATACGGCTCACCACGGGATTCTCCGTATACAGCGTTTGCCATTAGCTGAATATCATTTTGAGAATAACCGTTTGGAACATTTGTCCCTTTGCTTTGTGGTGGTTTATTTTCTTGCGTACCTCCACCGCTATTCCCTTTATTAGTTGTGGTACCTTTATTAGCGGTCGACTTATCATACTTCGTCGCTTTTACAAGCATTTGCTTCGTTTTAGCACCCGCTAAACCATCAACTGGCAATCCAAATTTTTGCTGAAAGTTTCGAAGTGCCCAATATGTACCCCATCCGAAAACACCATCAACTTTCCCTGTATAAAACCCGTTATATTTCAAACGAGTTTGCAGTTCAATGACATCTTCTCCAGAAGCTCCCCTTTGGATTACTTGATTAGAAAAGGCTTCTACATTCTTGGTTTGTATACTACTTACCATTAAAGATAAGCCAATAAAGGTAAGTAAAACCGCTATCTTCAAAAAACCTTTTTGAAGCATATATTTCCCTCCTTAATTACAGTTATGAATTCATGGTTATGTTTTGTAAATGTGAAGCTTTTATGTAAAGAAGACAAAAAAATCCAAACTTATATGCTTGAAGATATATGCACACAATATAAAAAAGAGTAAAAGGAGCGTATTATGAAGTATTTCTTCACACGTATAGCATTCGCGATTTTTTTACTAACAGCATGTTCAAATATATATACTGGTCCATCTATAGTTCACGCACAGCCGCCCTATGCAAAATGGGGTAAACTAGCCGTTGAAAAAACGAAAGAACAATATCCGAAAGCAGAGATTATTGATTATCTTCATATAGGTAGAAAATCCAAAACTGTTCAAATAACAGTTGAAAAATTTAAATTATGGCTTCGTGAAAATGGAAAAGAATATGGTGTTTTTGTAGATGTAGAATTTGAAACGAAGACGGATAAATTTATAAAGATGTCTTTTCAGAAGACAAGTCGGTAAAGTGAAACTTTAATCAATTTGGATCCGAGTCTACACAAATCGAATTTTCACAAGTTAAATTAAAGAAACCTCCGTCTTTACTTACAGACAGAGGTTTCTTTATATACACATTCAAGATATGCTGGTTTTTGGTATCAAATTTTAAATTTCAATCTTATCCACTGGCAATCTCTCCCTTACTTATTGTTTATTATTTCGCCCTTGATATTACAAACCCTTTCAAAAAGAAATCCCCCTTTAATAAGGAGGATTTCTTTTCAACTTTAAAGATTGATTTCCTAGCATTTTTACTAAGACACAAATAGCCCCAATAACAACGGCTATCCCTATACTATATAAAAATACTCTACCATATCCACCTATTCTCGGATCTAAAAATGGATATGGGTACCAATTCACAAATGGACCACGTATTAAGCTATATACAACATATAAAAGCGGGAAAGCAAGCCAACTCGTAGCCTGTTTCCATGTAATGGTCTTCATAGGTGGATTTATAACCCAATCTAAAATCATAGCTAATGGCATGATGTAATGAAGTACAGTATTTACCCACGGTATCGGTGTTTGAAGTGACTCTTCTAATCCCCTTAATAATAAAAAATAAATAAGTCCTGTTGTCAGAATATATACTGTAGCTGCACCGCGAAGAACTCCAAACTGCTCTGAATGTCCGAATGTGGCTGTCCCAAAACTACTTAATAGTAGAATTACCGCCACTAAAATGTTGCTTTCAATTGTGAAGAAACTAAAAAAATTAACTGGATTGAATGGTTTCACTTGTGCTCTTGTAACAAATTGAGTAATAAGTGCACTAAATGCTAAAAGACTTAAAAGCAATCTATATATCGCTATCATTTTTGAACTGCTCATAACACATATCCCCCCTCTTTTTATTTATGATTGAAATTCTCTTTTATATGCTCAATAAATAACTTTAATGGTACGAGTCCACGTTTCGGCATGTGACTACTAATAGCCGCTACGAGTTCTAACTGCGGAATGATAATAATGTATTGCCCTCCGTATCCCATAGCAAAATACATACAATGCGGTATGTGAAATCTTTCGTCATTTAATACCCACCAGTGATACCCATATGCCCCGACATGGTCATATGTTTCAAATAGAGCCTCACTTGATTCTGTTAACCATTTCGATGATACAATTTCATTTCCCTTCCAATATCCATTCTGCAAACATAATTTCCCAAGCTTTAATAAATCTATAGATTTCATTTTCATACCGAATCCGCCGACATATGTACCTTGCGGGTCTTGTTGCCACTCATATTCCGTAATGTCTAACGGCTCAAATAAATATTTTTTGGCAAACCGCTCTGTCGACATACCAGTTGCTTCTTGGATAATATAACTAAGTAAATGTGAAGAGCCTGAATTATAATTCATTTTCGTACCCATATCTTCAATGAGCGGCTTTTCTAAAATATATTGCACCCAGTTTTTTGATTCTACAAAGTCATTTGGGAAAACGACCCCATTCCCAAACTCTTTCCAATCTTCTCCCGTTGTCATCGTTAATAAATGATAAAGCGTTAAATCTCTTTTTTCCTCTGGTACATTTGAAATCCACGTTGTGATTGAATTATGTATATCATTTATATAGCCTTTATCAATCGCAATACCAATTAATATAGATACGATACTTTTTGTAATCGAATTAATTTTATATAATTCATTTTTACAGTCACTCGTTTTAAAATACTCAGTCGTTAATTCTCCCTTTTGGTAAACAAGAAATGTATTAACTTTTTTCTTTTCAAATTTATTTTGTAATTGCTCAAAATTCAAGAAATCTTCCTCCATTTAAATAATTATGTAATATTTATTGTTCATCTCGTTCTTTCTATTAAATCATATTTGTTTTTAAAATAAAAAAATAAACTTGCCAGCCTCAATTAGCTGACAAGTTTATTTTTATAATTTCGTTCGAACATTCCAAAGCTCTGGGAAGAAACGTTGATTAAGCACTCGCTTTAAATAAGATACGCCAGAAGAGCCACCTGTTCCCATTTTATGACCAATAATTCGTTCTACTGTTTTCATATGACGGAAACGCCATTGTTGTAGCCAGTCTTCAATATCAATTAATTTCTCTGCAAGTTGATATAAATCCCAATATTTCTTAACGTCCGCATATACTTCTATCCAAGCAGCTTCTACAGTTGCATCCTCTTCGTATGGCTGTGTAATATCACGATTTAACACGTCGTTATGAATTGGGAAACCTTCTTTAACAAGCGCTTGTATCGCAACGTCATACAAACTTGGCGAATGAAGCGCTTTATGAAGACGACCATGTAATTCTGGATCTTTTTCATAAATCTTTAATGCATGCGGTGTTTTATAACCAAGTGCATACTCAATCATTCGATATTGATACGATTGAAACCCTGACGCCTGACCAAGTGAATCACGAAACTCAATATATTCTGATGGTGTTAATGTCGCAAGAATATCCCAAGATTGAATAATTTGCGACTGGATTTTTGATACGCGTGCTAACATTTTAAATGCTGGTGCTAATTTATCATTTTTAATAGATTCAATTGCTGCATTAAGTTCATGTAAAATGAGTTTCATCCAAAGCTCACTTGCTTGGTGAATAATGATAAATAACATTTCATCATGATGATCTGATAATCTCTTTTGACTAGATAATAAGCTATCTAATTGTAAATACTCTCCATACGTCATATTTTCCTTAAAGTCCGTGTGAATCCCTTTTTCCATAATTACTTTTTCGTTTTCTTTCATATTAGTCAAACGCCCCTTTTAACATGTCTATTTATATTCGTCTAATAACAGCGCGAACTGGACTTCCATCTGCATCTGTTAATGCAAGTGGTAATGCAATTAGTTCGTAATCGCCGTCTGCTACGTGCTCTAGTACGACATTTTCTAAAATGTGAATTCCATGTTTAAATAATTGATGATGTGCTGCTAATTCTTTATCATCTAACGGATCTACTGAAGGTACATCCACCCCAATTAAACGAATACCCTTATCTGAAAGAAACGGTGCAATATCAGCACGTAAATACGGGATTTTTTCTGGGAATTCTTGCGCTTTACCATGTGAAGATGTACGTAATAATAATCGCTCTACACCTTCTAAGTTAAAACGTTCTAATTCCTTTTTACCGATACTCTCCAGCCCTGAAACATCGATAACTCGTGCTGCGCCTACGTATACTTGTATATCTAAATCTAACACCTTCTTGCCGTCATTATCGAAATGAAAAGGTGCATCAATATGAGTACCTGTATGGATACTCATCGTTAACTTTCCGACATTGACTGAACCACTGTCTTCTTTTGACCATGAAACTTCATACGAGAATGGCGTATCCCCTGGCCATGTCGCGATATCATTATTTAGCGGTTGTGAAATATCAATCCACTGCGATGTTTTCATGCTTACGCCACAACCTCTCGCTTATTTTCAAAGTTTTTATATTCTTCATTTTTCATAATGTTCTTTAAAATTTGTACAGATTTCCATACTTCCTCATACGTATTGTATAAAGCAACAGGCGCAAGTCTAACTCCATTTGGAGCTCTAAAGTCTGGAATCACTCCATTTGCTTTTAAAGCTTTACATATACGTGCCGCCTCAGCATGTTCTAAATAAATATGCCCGCCTCGTTTTTCATCCTCTAGCGGATTTCCGATTGTAAATCCCATATCATTTAACTCCAATTGAATTAAATTGAGCATATATCTTGTTATATGTAATGACTTTTCACGTAATCTCTCAATACGGGCATCTTTAAAAATTTCAAGAGAACCGATTAATGGTGCAATACTTAATACGTGAGGTGTTCCTATTTGATAAGCTCCAGCATGGTCAGCCGCAGTTAATGAATGCTCCATATCAAATTGCTTATCTTTTCTAGAACTAAACCAACCAGATAATCCTGGGAGTCTATTAAAGTGTTTATTATTTACATAAAGGCCTGCAACACCACCAGGACCTGCATTTAAATATTTATAATTACACCATATAGCGAAATCTACATCCCACTCTTTAAAATGATGCGGAATGGAGCCGATTGAATGACATAAGTCAAAACCGATATGAATACCACGCTTATGAGCTTCAGCTGTTAATCGCTTCATATCAAGAATTTGTCCACTCCTATATAGTACAGAAGGCAATAATATTAAAGCGATATCATCGGTCATCGCATGAATAATATCATCTTCAAAAAGTGTTCTTCCATCTCGGCTTTTCACTCGTACTAAATGCTCATCTGGATCTAAGCCTTTTAAACGAATTTGACTCTGAAGTGCATAAATATCTGACGGAAAAGTTAATTCATCCGCAAGAATTTTTGTTCGTATTCCTTTTGGCTCATAAAAAGTCGCAATAACTTGATGTATATTCGCAGTCGTGGAACCGGTTACAATCGTTTCTTCCGGTAAAGCCCCAATAAGAGGTGCTGTCAATTCACCCAATTTCTCCGAAAGGAAAAACCACGGATGCTCACCTTCAGTCCATCCATCAATTCCAAACTCTTTCCATGAATCTAGCAAAGTAAGTAACGATTTCTCTGCTCTTTTTGAAAGCAACCCTAAAGAGTTACCATCTAAATATATTGTTCCTTCTTTTTTATAAAATTCAGATTGAAAATCTTTCAGTTCATCATGTTTATCACATTCAAGCGCATACTCATAAGTTGGTTGAAATGGTTCTTTATACATGGTGTCACCTTCTTTTAATTTTCTTTTTATTCTAACTAATTGAAATATATCACTTAAATTGATATAACGTCAATGATATTATGTCAGTTGACTTTATATACGAACTTCTTTTACAATACAATTATATTTTCAGATATTTCAGTATAAAGAGGTGATTCCTTGAAAAATTCTACTCGTTCAACAAGAAAACACCGCTCCTTAGAAACAAAAAAGAAACTATTACATTCCGGTTATACTATTTTTATAAAAAACGGATTTCAGAAAACTACAATCACGCAAATTATTAAACATGCAGAAACTGGTTATGGAACAGCATATGTATATTTTAAAAACAAAGATGCTCTCCTCATTATTTTGATGGAAGGTGTGATGAATCGCTTTTATGATATTGCAGATCGCTCCTTTTCCCCTCAAACAAAGTTAGAAGCATGTGATATGATTCAAAGTCAAGTTAGAGCATTCTTACAATTAGCGGAAGAAGAACGGGATATTTTGCAAGTTGTCGAAGAAGCAATAGGATTATCAAGAGAGATAAGTCAAAAATGGGATGAGATTCGTGAACGCTTTATAAAAAGTATTACACAGGATATTACTTACTCTCAAGAAGGTGGATTGGCGCAGCCTGAATTAAATAAAGAGATTGTAGCACGTGGTTGGTTCGCGATGAATGAAACGTTTCTTTGGAAAATCGTACAAAATGATAAAGAGCTAAATTTAGAAGAAGTTGTACATACATTGACAGTGATGTATACGACAGGTCTATATAAATAGCACACCATTTATTCATAAGGTGTGCTATTTTACATCTATAAAAATATTTTATTGGGATACGGTAATGCTAGAGGTGGCTTTTCAGATAAAGGGAAATATTTTAGTTCTACAGATTCTCCATCAACTGCTTTTAACCCACCTCCGATAATTTCACACTCAAATACAACAACAATATACTCTACTTGATCCCCATTCGAATATGTATGACGAAACTCTTTCCCTCCAAATACCCCTTTTTCTTTTTTTACTTTTATTTTTAATCCTGTTTCTTCCCACACTTCTCTAACAACCGCTTCTTCTGGTGTTTCTCCTGGTTCGATTGCCCCTGCTGGCAAACTCCAGTGTACTCCTCCAGGATATTGGAATAAGATTTCCCCCTGCTCGTTTTTAATAACAGCAGCTATACTCGGCATAAAAATAAGTTCAGATCCTAATTTTTCACGAAGTCTTTTATAATATAATGACATTGGCATTTGATTTTCTCCCTCCACAACAAATAACTGTATTTTCTAACAATTATTATATAATATTATTAATATCAACTTCTATAAAGAAAGGAAGATCAAATGTCACAAGAGAAACCAACAAATCAGTTTCTATCGTTTTTATCCGTTACAAAAAAGCCTGTAAGTTTAAATTTTTTAAATGAACTTGTTAAAGCTCATCAAGAGAAAGTAAAGTGGGAAACTCTTACTAAAATAATTGACTGGGAAAAAGGTAATGAAACAAGTAATTATTTTCCTTCCATTGAGACATACATAAACCGTATTACAACAAAAGGTCTGGGGGGTACTTGTTGGACGTGCTCGATTGGATTCCATTGGTTATTATCAAACCGTGGTTTTGACGTTCATTATTTGTATATGAATCCCGGACATTTATGCTTACGCGTTAACTTAGAGCAGCCTTACTACGTTGATGTTGGTTACTGTGCACCTTTATTCCAAGCTTATCCACTATATGAATCATTTCAAGTAAGTAATGTAAGAGAGACTTTTTCTTATGAAGTTTCAAATAATAGGATTGAAATTACTAGAGATCCAGGTCCAGCAAAAATCTTAAATACAGAGCCAATACATTTAACAAGTATGAAAGAACTCATTAAAAAGTCTAATGACTGGAATTCTTCTCCTGTATTAAAGAAAATTCAGATTTTCGGTTATATCGATGGCATTCCAACTTCTATTAATGATAATGTTTTAAAACGATATTTCCAAGGTAAGAAAAGAGAACATAGCCTTACCTCTTCTGAACTTGCTTATTGGATAACAGAAAGATTTTGTATTGATAAAGAAATGTACCAAACAGCAACTAATATTTTTAATGAGAAAACTTCAAAAAAATAAACTGTTACTCAACATGTTAAGTAACAGTTTATTTTAAATATTTTATTAACGGTACAATGATACAAAATAGCGATGTAAGTAAAAACAACAACCCCATATTCTTATTCTCTTTTTCCTCCTTCTTAACGTTTTGTATCCCGATACCAGCAAGCATAAATCCTAACAATAATTGCAAAATAAGCATACTTTGCTTCGAGTCATCATTCCAACTGTAAATAGAATAGCCCATTATAATAATAGCGAGTATGAATGTGGTAATTCTAATCATAAGAACACCCCCAGTTTGATTCTATTGGTTTAACCTACTCACCATTCCAACAATAAACTTATACTCAGCTCTACTTTTTCTTACTTTCTTAAAGCCCTCTTTCGTATCTAAAATAAAACACGTTTTCCGTAACCAAATTCGTACATATAAAGACTCAAAATAAATCGGTTTTATAATTCCTCGTTCCTCAAATTCAGTTCCATCTTTATTTTCAGTTTCCGTTCGAACGAACCACCTATTCCCGATACCAATTTCAATATACTTCACTTACAACTCTCCTTCAGGAAATCTTTTTTCTAACTATTCTATTATTTCCCCGGCAAGCGCACATTCCGACAGAACGTGAGCTCATAAAAAAAAGTAGATTACAAAAATCTACTTTTATAGCCTAAATTTTTGCATACGTTTATAAAATGTACTGCGTGGCACATCTAATAGTTTTGCAGCTAACGAAACATTTCCATTCGTCTTTTCTAGCGCTTCAATCATACTATCACGCTGTATTTTTTTACGGAAATTTAATGTATGCTCTGTTTTATTTTCTGCTTGCAATTCAAGTTGATGTTGATTTCCCATCATTGTTTGTAATAAAAAAGAGATTTGTTTTTCGCATATTTCCCTTCCTTGCGACAAAATGTATATGCGTTCTAATACATTTAATAATTCTCGAATATTTCCGGGCCATGTATGCTGTGAAAATTGATTACAAATACTCTTTGGAAATACAACATTCCAATCCTTTCGTTCACAAAAATGTTGTATGAAGTACGGAATATCCTCTTTTCTTTCTATTAACGACGGAACATATAGGGGATAAACATGTAAACGATAATATAAATCTTGACGGAATTTCCCTTCTTCTACTAATCGTAGTAAATCTTTATGTGTCGCAGTAATAACACGAATATTTACTGGTACCTCTTTTGAACTACCAATTGGGGTTACTGTTCGTTCTTGCAAAACACGCAATAATGCCACTTGCATCTCTGGCGGCACTTCACCAATTTCATCTAAAAATATTGTTCCTCCGTCTGCTTGTTCGAATTTCCCTTTATATCCTTGGCGCCGCGCACCTGTGAACGCACCTTCAGCATAACCGAATAATTCACTTTCCATTAATTCTTTCGGTAATGAACCGCAGTTAACAGCTATAAAAGGACCATTTTTTCTTGGACTATTTTCATGAATCGCTCTCGCTACATATTCTTTCCCTACACCTGTTTCACCACATACATATACACTAGCGTCAGTCGGTGAAACAAGCTTAATTTCTTCTAAAGTATGTTGAAATACGCTGCTTGTCCCAATAACTCCAGGAAAAGTAATTCCGTTTATAAATGGGAAATTAGAAAATAAATTCGCCTGTTTATTTTCCTTTAAATAAATACATTTCCCAATCATTCTATCATTACTATATACTGGTACTTCTATTTTAGATTTCAATCCATTGTGTATTAAATCTTCAAGTTTCATTCGTGACCAATTACATACTCGTTCACGAACCCTCTTGCTCGCGGAAACGATAACGTCACGATGGTTACAAATAACAACTTGTTCATCACTGTCAATTACATCTAAAAAACGATGGATTAAATGCAGTTCATTTTGATGTACTCGAATACTACATTCACGTTCAATCGCATGTGCGATCGAAGTTACCATTCCGAGCATATATGGATGTGAAAACTCAATTGGACAGGAGAAATCTAGAACCCCAATTAATTTCCCGTCATCATTATGAATCGGAGAGGCCGCACAGCTCCAACTATGAGATGCGATAGAATAATGCTCTGTACCACTTATCATAATAGCCTCTTCAATCTGTAACGCGGTTCCTATCGCATTTGTACCAACAGCTGCTTCCGTCCATTTCACACCTTCAATAAAATTAATATGTTTCGCTCGTTTCAACGTTTGTTGATTTCCACTTAACGATAGAACGTAACCATCTGGATCGATTAATAATGCCATCATTTGCAGTTCATCAATGGTTTTTCTCATATTTTGTATTTGAGGAATTGCTATATCAAGGAAGATTTCACTTTTTTTCTTTTGATCCTGAAAAATATTAGAAGACAAAATTTTCTGACCTTTATTCATATGAGGGTTCACATTTGCTTGTTTACATCGATGCCATGACTCTGAAATTCTTTCGTTTATACGGTTCGAATCAAGGACACCTTCATCAACAAACTTTTTCCATGTATGTAAGTAAAACGGTGAAGCTAACATCGTATCATCTCCCTATTCATTGTTTTGGAGATCTGTAAAAACATACTTTTATTATAAAACTGAATAAAAGCGTTTTCAACAAAACTAGAAAGACGACACAAATATGTTAATAATTAGAATATATTAATGAACTTCTTTATTCTTTTTTAGTAGAACTATATTTTGTATAATGGACGCAAAGAAAATACATAACCAAAACCACTGTTGCGGATTGCCGTCTATAAAGAAAACTATTACCGCTATGGCAAATAAAATGCTGGATGCTAAACTAAAATATAATTTTGTTTTAATTCCCATTTTCGCTCACCTCTCTTCACTTTTCAGTGCATACTAACTCTTCATTTTTTAACTCTAATATGTACTTCTTTAAAACATATTCTCTTCCGCCATATTTTTCATACCAATCATGTATTCTTTTAACATGAATCTCGTCACTTCTAATTTTTGATTCAATTTCTTTATACTGATCATAACTATCATATTCCCATATGGCGAATATTTCTGTTGTACCATCATTATTATCTTTCATCCAGCGTCCTATTAGTCTGGAACCATGCTTTAACTGATTAGGTAAGTTCGTGTTAGTAAAATGCTCATTAAATATTTCTACAAATTTATTCTCTACTATATAGTACTTTCTTCTGTAAAACATTCCACTACACCTCTTTTATGAAATGTATGAATAAATCTTCCCATTACTACCGTATTATAATACTTCCCATCCGACAGCCTTTTATCATTTTTCAAAACACCTTCTACTTCAAACCCTAATTTTTTATAAAGCTGAATGGCTTTTTTGTTTGTCCCTAACACTTGTAATGATATCTTTTTCACTTCATTTTCATCAGCCCACTGAATACATTGTTGCAATAAACTCTTACCCATCCCATATCCCCAAAACTCTCTTAAAATACAAACGCCAAACTCTACTTTATGAGATAATCTCTTCAAATTTGATCCTTCACATCTTGAAAATCCAACGATTCGATTGTGCACTTCTACAACTAAAAAGAGATTCTTCAGTTCTTCACTATCTGTTTTTATTATTTTTTGAAACCCTACCTTATCTATAAATCCCTCTCCAGCTTCTCTATCCATATTTTCAGTTTCGCCATCGATCTGAACTCTAATTTTCGCTAACTGCTCTGCATCTGTTTCAGCTGCAGAACGAATTGTATAAGTTAATCCATTTATATGAAACTCTTGTCCTTTTATAATCATTTCAAACTCCTTTTAAACGCAGTCTATTGATGCTATCAAAATTTCTTTACCTTGTTTCTCAAATTCTTGAATTGTTTCTTTACTAGCCTCTTCATCTGTTATTATAAGGTCAATTTCTCTCAGTGACTCTCCTTCTATAAAGCAGTTTATTCCGAGTTTATTATGAGGAGCTAAACAAATGTTTCTTCTAGCAATTTCACTTACTATTTTTCCAAAATAAGCAACTTCCGGCGTTGCAGTACTTATACCATTCAATGAAATGCCGCCACCTGTAGAAAAATACAGATCAATTGAGAATCGACTTATCAATTCTGAGGCAAGTGTATCTGTCATATTTCCTGATGGCTTCACTTTTCCACCAATTAAGTACGTATCTACATTCTTATACTCCCGTAACTTACTAGCAATTTCTAAAGCATTCGTAATCACTGTAAATGATGTTTCAGGTAAATACTTTAACATTGCATAATGGATAGAAGCCCCGCCAATAAAAATTGAATCACCTTCTTTTATATACGAAGCAGCCATTTTTGCAATTGCATCCTCATATTTAGAGCCATTACTATAACGTTTAGATGGCTCTGCGGCTAAGTTCCTCACTCGGGCAAACTCTATTGCACCTCCACGAGTTCTTTTTAAAAAACCATCCTTCTCCATAATAGATAGATCTCTTCTTATAGAATCAATAGACATATCAAATTTTTCTGCCAGATCTTTTGCGATTACTCTTCCGTCTTTTTTAAGTAACTCTAAAATTTTCTCTCTACGCTCTTCAGTAAACATCTTCCCACCACCGTTATTGAAGATTCAGAAATTTTATCTTTATTTTCATTATATGCATGCTTTTTCAGTTTTACAATATTTTCAATTCTTATTTTTTCCGCTTTATACAGGTTTTCTCCTTCTTTCTATCCCATTACATTCAACACCAAATAAATGTACATTTGCATATTCTATTAAAATACTTCTATTTACCTCCTTGTTGTTGTAAAATTATTCCTATGTTTTACTTTTTAATACAGAAAGGGATTACTATGAAATCTATAATTAAAGTAACTTGTACAGCATTAATATTTACAGGAATAATGGCAGGATGTAATGTTAGTACTACACCAAAACAAGAAAAGAGCGCTCTCGAAAAGAATGCAATGCATTATGGGGAAATAGTTAAAAACGAATACTATAGAGCGACAGTTGAAAATGCAAAATTTAAAAAAATAGACAAAGAGTGGCGTCTTACAGCACGTGTTACAATTAATAACGCTCGTGCTGACGGACAAACAATAGATCTTACAGAAATAAAATATTTCATAAAAGATGAAAAAACTGGTGAAAAATACGAAGGTGAATTTATACAAAATGAGAACGCTGAAAAGATTCCATCTGAGTTCTCTTTAACTACTGACATTGTATTTAATATGAAAACTTCACCAAAAGATTTAAATAATATGTATTTATATATAGATAGCAAAGCTGCGCCGTTAACAGATACATATTGGAAACTTGATAATTTAGCATCTAAATAAAAAAACAGTCATATAAGACTGTTTTTTTATTTGTAAAGTTATAAAGTTTACTAGTCACCTATCTCCAACAATACATCTTTTGCACAAATCATAACTTCTTCAAATGGACAATCAAATAAAATACCCAATTCGAAACCTTCATTAGTAAGGTCTATTTCATGACATAACCACCAAGCACCTTCAAAATTTTCCGGAATAAAACATTTCGTTACTCCTGTAAAAGTTACTTCCAATTTATCAAATTCATTGAAAGTACCACTGCAATCTATAGTTATTATTAGTGTATCTTCTGATCTTCTCTCTACTGATTTGACTACACTATCATGTAGCGAGTATTCATGTAGTTGAACGACATTCTGCGCAAGCTTTTCTTTTATACTATTATAATTATCTATATATGCTTGTTCTAAATCATCCATTCTTTTCTCATAATCTTCTGTCCACTCAAGCATAAGTTTCTTTAATTTTTCCGATGGGTATTCTGACTTAATTGTATTGTCATGAATGTATGGATGTATTGACTTAGGTAGAAACTTTAATAAATCTTCTTTCTTTTCTTCCACGTCTTCTCTTAAACTTTGCTTATAATCCATTCCTATCTTTTCGCTCTCTCGCAACATCTCTTCCGATTCCTCCAACGTTGCTGGGAAAATTAAAAATCCAGATACTTGCATTTCTTTATACCAATCTTTATTGAAATACTTCAATGGCTTTCCTCCTAAAACATTTTAACATCCAGCAAAAGCGATATATCTATTTATTATATCATTCTAATAACTACTTTTTCTAAAGAAAAAATGCAAAACTGTAAATATTACGCCTTTTATTTATAAAACCTCAGAATATTTACAATAATAAGTAATTAGAATACATTTTACTAGTACAAAGATTCACCTGTACAAAAATCTAAACAAAAAGGGATGGTTATATGTTGAAGAAATTAGTAGCAGGGACATTAGTAGCAGGTTTTGCATTAACTGGAGGATTAGGAGTAGTAAGTGCTGCAGAAAAAGATAATACAATTAAATCATTTGATTATTTAAAAGTTGATGAAAAGAATGTTAATTCATTCACAAAATTAAGCGATCAATCAAAAAAAGACATCCAAATTACTATGGTACTACCTAAGCAAAATGAAAATGGAGATTGGTTAGCTTATGGCTTTACTAGCAGAGAAACATTGAATGCTTTTATTGAAAAGGATAAAAAGGCACTTAAAAATCAAATTAACCCTTTAGGTAGTGGTGCTGGTAGTACCGATTTTTATGAGCATCAAAATAAAGGTGGCCAATATATTTACTGGAGCAGCGGCTTTAAAAACTTACCTTCTAGCTGGAACGACAGAATTTCTTCTGTAAGTACAGCCTCACCTTCTGCAAGTTATTCAACAACGCTATGGGAACATACTTCAACACAAGGATATGGAAAAGGTGTCTCCTTTAGACACTCTGATTGGTATGGTCAAACTGCTAATTTAGCTGCGGATTGGAACGATATAACTTCAGCTATTGAAATTAAATAGTAACAGGACATTTCAATTGAATAGGTGGAACTATGTTTTTATATTGTTTCACACAAATTGCTACTTAAATATTATTAGATAGTAGAAAGGCCAGTCATTTTAGACTGGTCTTTCTACCTTCAAGTATGCACAGCATGTCCTACCGCCTGCAATAATGCTTCATGGATTGCTTCAGATAAAGTTGGATGTGCTGCAATATAATCTCTCATTATATCAGCGGTTACTTCTGTATGAATCATCACCGTTCCTTGTCCGATTAGTTCGGTTGCACGAGGACCGATAATAGAAATCCCTACAATCTCTTGATATTTAGGTTCCACAATAACTTTTACTTTCCCCGTTTGTTCTCCAATAATAAGCGCTTTTCCGTTCGCTGTAAAAGGAAATTCTCCAATTAGTATATCCCCATATTGCTCTCTTGCTCCTTTTTCTGTTAAACCGACACTAGCAATTTCTGGAGCTGTATAAATACAGCGAGGTACAGCATGATAGTTTACTTTCACATCTTCTCCGCTCGCGTGTAATGCTGCTGTCGTTCCTTCATGGAAGGCAACGTGAGCAAGCTGTATTCCACCAATCACATCACCCGCTGCGTAAATATGTGATCTGTTTGTTTGCATATGTTCATTCACAGAAATTCCTTTATTTGAAAATTGAATGCCTGCTTTTTCTAAATCTAATTCTTGTACACGTGGTTTTCGACCGACAGAAACGAGAACAAATTCCGGATTGTCTTCTTGGATACTTCCTTCATATTCAAATGAAGCCTGCTTCTTATAATTATTTAATCCTTTTAAAGCAGCTCCTGTAAATATTTTCACGCCATCATTTTCTAGTTTCTCCCTTAAAATTTGTGCGATATCTTCATCTTCACCAGGTAATAATTGCGATGCCGTTTCAACAATCGTAACTTTTGCTCCAAGACGACTATAAATGCTTGCAAACTCGCAACCTATTACACCACCGCCAACGATTAATAATGATTTCGGTATATTTTCTAGGGACATTGCATGACTACTGTTTAAAATCCACTTCCCATCAAATGGAGCAAAAGGTAATTCAGTTGGTTCTGATCCTGCCGCTATAATGAACTGTTCTCCATCTACTACATCTTCTTTATCACCGTGTGTAACTCGCACACGGTGATCCGTTTCAAATTTCGCTTTACCTTGTACAACTTTTATTTTATTTTTCTTCATCAAATATTGTATACCTTGTACGAGCTGCGTAACAATTTGTGATTTTCTCGTCTGTATTTGTTTCCAATCAATTGATATATTCTGCTTATCTACTAATACTCCAAAACGATTCGCATGATTAACAATATCGTATACTTCAGCACTTTCTAACAATGATTTCGTAGGCATACAACCGACATTTAAACAAGTACCGCCAAGATCAGCTTCATCAATAAGAGTGACATCTTTTCCATTTTGAGCCGCGGTAATTGCCGCTACATAACCAGCTGGGCCGCCTCCAATTACAACTAATTTACTCATTCTCTCACCTTCTCTTTATAAAAGAATTGTTACAGGTTCTTCTAAATATTGTTTAATTGTGCGTAAAAATGCAGCTGCTGGTGCACCGTCTAGTACACGATGATCGAATGTTAAACTTAAAGGTAACATACTTCCTTTTCTTAATTTTTTCCCTTTATATACAGGAACATGTTCAATTGCACCTACACCTAAAATACCAGTTTCAGGTGTATTTAATACTGGCGTAAAATATTCAATACCGAAGCTACCTAAATTACTAATTGTAAATGTTGTCCCTTGCATATCATCACTACTTAAACTGCCTGCTCGTGCCTTTTGTGCCACATTTTTAATCTCTTTAGATAACTCTACTAAAGATAGATTATTAGCAAAGCGAATAGCTGGAACGACTAATCCTTTTTCTAACGCGACCGCCATACCTAAATGAACATGTTCAAATTGATGAATGGCATCATTTATATACGCGCTGTTCATTTCTTTATGCTCCCCAAGCGCTAATACTACAGCACGAGAAACGATATCCGTAATGGTTAGTTTGTTATCGTATCGCTTTTGTACAACTTCCGCTATTTCTTTATGTAAAGCCACTAAATCTGTAACATCTACTTTCATCGTTAATGTTAATTGCGCACTATTTTGCAAGCTTGCATGCATTCGGTTTGCAATTGCCTTCCGTATACCAGTAACCGGAATTACTTTACTTTCTTCTTGTTCAAGTACTTCTGGAATCATCACTCTTTCTTCAAGTGCTTTTAACACATCTACCTTTATAATTCTTCCACCAGGACCTGTACCAACTAATGACATGATATCCAGATTTTCAGACTTTGCAATTTTCTTCGCAACAGGTGAAATTTTGATTCTTTGATTTGCTATTTCTTTCGCATATGGTTCTGGATGTTGTACATTTTTAGGTTCTGGATTAGGTATTTTTTCTTCTACAACATTTGTACTTTCATAGACTTCTATTTTTTCGTTCGGCTTACCGATGTAGCAAATTACAGTACCAGGTGGAACTCCTTCATCTTCACTTACAGCTATATCAAGAACAGTTCCATCAGCTGGTGCTTCTATTTCAGTTTCGATTTTTTCCGAGTTAATACTAGCAATTAGTTCACCTTTTGCTACATTATCACCTGCTTTAATATTCCAGCTCGTAATAATACCTTCTTTCATCGCCATACCTAACTTCGGCATTACAACTTCTACAGCCATAGTTCTCTCTCCCTTCTCATCGTTTCATTACACATGTAATAAAGATTGGTCTCTCATCATTTCTGATACAATTTCAATTACTTTCTCCGGCGTTGGCAAATATAACTTTTCAAGTGGTGGCGAGAACGGTACTGGTGTATGTGGCGCTGTAATTCGCTTAATAGGTGCATCTAACAAATCGAATCCTTTATCCGCTACAATTGCCGCAATATCTGTTGCGATACTACATCTTGGGTTTGCTTCATCAATAACAATCAGGCGATTTGTTTTTTCAACAGATGCTAAAATTGTATCTTCATCAAGCGGTGACAAAGAACGTGGGTCGATTACTTCTACCTCAAGTCCTTTTTTCGATAATTGCTTTGCAGCTGCAAGTGCTGTATGAACTTGTTTTCCAATTGCAACAATTGTTACATCAGAACCTTCACGTTTAATATCTGCTTTTCCTAAAGGTATTGTATAGTACCCTTCTGGTACTTCGCCTTTCATATTGTAAAGTGTTTTATCTTCAAAGAAGATTACTGGGTCGTCATCTTCAATTGCCGCTAATAATAAGCCTTTTGCGTCATAAGGAGTGGAAGGAACGACAACTTTTATACCTGGAATGCTCGTAAATAACGCATATAAACTTTGTGAATGCTGTGCCGCTGCGCTAAATCCAGCACCGTGCATCGTACGTACTGTAACTGGCACTTTCGCTTTACCACCGAACATATAGCGGAACTTTGCACCTTGGTTTAATACTTGATCAAGACAACTACCGATAAAATCATTAAACATTAATTCAGCTATCGGACGTAAACCTGTTGCAGCAGCTGCCATCGCCGCTCCCATATAACCCGCTTCTGAAATTGGAGTATCTAAAATACGATTTCGACCAAATTCTTGTACAAGTCCTTTCGTAACACCGAGTACACCACCCCATGCTTCATCATCTTGCAAGTGATCCACTTGTGCACCGCCTGCAACATCTTCTCCGATTAAAATTACATTTTCATCACGACGCATTGATATTTTCATCGCTTCATTGATTGCAGTTGACATACTTACTGTTCTAGTCATTATTTTTCACCCTCCTCTTATTTGTAAGAAACGTATACATCTTTTAATAATTCTTCATCCTCTGGATATGGACTATTTTCACTAAATTCAATTGATTTTTGTACTGCATCATCTACTGCCTTTTCCATATCCACAAGTTCAGATTCAGTTAATAAAGCTTCATGAATTAAATGCTTACGGAAATTCACAATCGCATCTTTTTCATTTAAATGTTCTTCTTTTTCTTCTGAAGTCTTATACGTTTGCGCTTCACCTTCGAAATGACCGTAATTACGATATGTCATACATTCAATTATTGTTGGACCACCACCATTACGCGCACGTTCTACTGCTTCTTCCGCCGCTTTATACACTGCAAGTAAATCTTTTCCATCTACTTGAACACCTGGAATATTATAAGCTTTCGCCCGATCTGCAATGGAATCACAACTTGACGCATATTCAAATGTTGTTGCTTCACCATAACCGTTATTTTCTGCGATAAAAATAACTGGTAACTTCCAAATCGCTGCTAAATTAACCCCTTCATGGAATGTTCCTTCATTATTTGCTCCGTCACCGAAGAAGCAAACACTCACATCTTTCGTTCCTTTATATTTAGCTGTTAATGCTGAACCGCAAGCAAGTGGAAAACCTCCGCCTACAATCCCATTTGCACCAAGCATTCCTTTATCTAAATCGGCAATATGCATGGAACCGCCTTTACCTTTACATAACCCTGTCGCTTTCCCGAAAAGCTCAGCCATCATACCATTTAAATCACAACCTTTTGCGATACAATGTCCATGACCCCTATGTGTACTTGTAATACTGTCACTATCCGTTAAGTGGGCACATACACCAACCGCTACCGCTTCTTCACCTGCGTATAAATGAACGAAACCTGGCAAAACGCCTTGCGCGAACAATTCATGCACCTTATCTTCAAACTTACGAATCTCTAACATTTTTTCGTACATCCAACGAGCTTGTTCTTTCGTAATTTCATTCCCTTTACTTTCAGTTGTTTTTAACATGTCCAGCCCTCCTATTTTCTTGTTCATCTTTTACATTGCAAGTACTGTGCCAAATTCTAATCCCTAATTTAATAGGTTTTCTCTTTTCTTTCATAATAAAAAAGTGGACAAAATGAGACATCTGTCTCGTTTTGTCCACTTTTGTTCACCTAATTTGAGAATCATGACATTATTCACTATCAAAACTCTTCTGCAATTTCCGAATGTAAATAATTTGACCAATATGGTACGCATTATGAGTCGTTACATTAGCTAATACTTCCCACCACTTCGCAGATACAGGAAATCCAATTACATCACTTTCAACCTTGTCTTCATTTATTAGACTTTGCCACTGTAACAGTTTCTCTAATAGTTTTTCTCTTAACTCTTCAAATGTTTGATTATCTGATAGCATAAAACTTTTGTTATTATCACCAATAGCCGGCACGGCATTAACATTTGATTCTTTATACCTTGTTTGCCACGTCGTATTCCAATACAGTAAATGTTGTACAATTTCAGCTATACTATTACACTCTTCATTCGGTTTCCAGAAAGCTTCTCTCTCAGATAAATCTTTTACTGCATCTGAAAATGGAATATACCAACTGGGATCATTCGCATTTGCTAATAACTGATCTGCTAATACGTCTTTAACATGGAACACGTTGCTTCCCCCCGTTAAAAAGATTCATTTCATGACAATACTCACTTCTCTATATACGCTGAGTTTGCAACATTCCCTCTTTTTAGTGTCAATCCCATACAAATACACATAAAGAAACCGAAAGCACCTAATCCATACGCTGCTGTATAACCAATTTCTCCAATAATCCATCCCGCAAGTCCTGGTCCGATCATTTGACCAACTGCATAGAAAACGGATATAAAACTAATTGCCATTGAGACATATTTGAGAGATACTTGCTTTGATGCCGCAACTTGAATTAATAAAAGGATACCTCCTAGGCTAGAACCCCAAATAATTGCTGATATAATAAATCCAGTTATATTTCCAAATATAATTGGAATCATATCACCTATTACAGCTAATAAAAGTGCAATACTTAATGCCTTCTTTATACCAATCCGATCCGAAATCAATCCCCAGACAGGAGCTCCTGCGATTGAAAACATACCAGCAATCGCATAAACAGTTCCCGAAATTGATGCCGAAATACCACTATCAATCATAAAACTAGTTTGATATATATTCGGGATTAAATAAACTAAACCAACAATAAAATACATACACGCAATAACATATAATTCTTTTGTTTTCCATAAAAATGATTTATTATTCCTTTTCCCCTCCTCTTCAGTAACTCCTGGATTTTTCAAAACAATTGAAGTGACGAATACAACGATACATGTAATAATACCAAACAAAAACCATGCACCACGCCAACTATACTCTGGAAATATACATACTACATAAGGAACAATTATTCCACTAAATAACATGCCTATGCCAGCACCGCTTAATAATAGTCCCATTACAGTTCCTCTTTTGTCTGGAAACCATCCCACAGTTATTGACATGAGTGGTGTATATACAAGAGCACTACCTGCTCCAGCACATAACATACAAATAGAAGCTAACAAAAATGAAGAAACAAATGCCAATCCTATTAAACTTATAACGACGAGCAAACTCCCTATTAATAAAACTGATTTTGCTCCAAAACGAATGGTCAGTATTCCAGATGTTCCTACTGTTAATAAATAGCCTAAAAAGAGTATGGCTCCTAGCATACCTGATTGAGCTGTAGACAAACTGAGTCCTTCCTTCATAAATGGCAATATAATTCCATATGCCATACGAGCAAATCCAGTCGTTGTTATAATAAGAAACATCCCTGTTAATACAAATAGCCAAAAATGACTTTCATTCCGCTCTTTCATTTAAATTCCTCCATAAAAAGTTATTTCCAATTGGATGTTGATTGTAATTATAATGATTATGACAAAATACAACTACCAAATGGCGGAGGAGTTTACCGTATAACGGATTTTTAATACATACGCAAAATCTCAGAAGGTTTCATTCCATATTTCTTTTTAAATGACTCTGAAAAATGACTAATATTATTGTATCCAACAGCAACTGCCGTTTCGGTCACATTACTAGTTCCTGAGCGCAATAAAAGCATCGCTCTTTCCATTCGCTGTTCTCTTAAATATGCAAATGTGGACGTGCCAAATAATTCTTTAAAACCAATTTTTAATTTATAATCATTTAATCCTACTATTTTAGCCAATTCTAATAACGATGGGGGTGACTCCATTCTTTGAAGTAAAATTTCTTCAGCTTGTTTTATTTTATTCAAATCCTTTTTGGATAATTGACTCCTTTTATTTGCGTCACGATCATTAAGTAATACTTTCCCAAAGTATATAGAAAGCAATTCGAGCGCTTTGCTTTCTATTTCGAGTTGATTAATACGATCCTTTTGAGGATTCTTTAACATTCCCTTAATAATATTAGATGTTAGGGCATCAATGGGGGTTTGAAACTTTTTAAAAGATTGATTTCCTAATATAGAATGAAAATCAAAACTTTTTTCAATAGCATTATTCATCATGAAATGATTAAACAATTGTACAGGAATCCCAATCGCTAATGAATATAGAGGGTTCTCTTTTTCATATTCAAATAAAACATCAAAATCATTCATAAAATATAAATAGCTATGTCCAGACACTAATTCATACGAAGAATGACCGATTTGCACTTCTCCGGATCCTTGCAAACAAAAATTAAGCTCCACCATTGCTGCATCAGATGCAAACTGGATGCGATGATTATTATGAAATTGATAATTTGATAACACAATTTCCATTCCTGAAAATGAAGTCCATCTTCGTATTTCACCCTTACCTATTGTTTTGGGCATATTCATATGTCTTTCCTCTACAACTTGTAAACCATGAAAGTATTTATGAAAAATATCATGAAAACCGTTAGTCTCCATGAAATCCACACTCCTTTTATGTGAAAACTAAATTTAATTGATAACTATTTTCAATTATAACAAATGTCTCTATACAATAAATAGATTTTATCCCCATAACTCGTTATGATAAAAGAAAAAGAAAGCGAGCGACCAATGAATAAAAAAATCGCGGTTATTACAGGGGCATCAAGTGGATTTGGCCTATTAACGACACTTGAACTTGCGAAAAAAGACTATTTAGTCATTGCTACAATGCGAAATCTTGAAAAACAAGTAGACTTAATATCTCAAGCTACTAAAATTAACTTACAACAAAATATACAAGTTCAACAATTAGATATAACAGACCAGAATTCTATACATAGCTTCCAATTATTTTTAAAAGAATTAAACAGAGTAGACCTTCTCATAAATAATGCTGGATATGCAAACGGTGGTTTTGTAGAAGAAATTCCAGTAGAGGAATATCGTAAACAATTTGAAACGAATCTTTTCGGAGCTATATCAATCACTCAACTTGTCTTACCATATATGAGAGAGCAGAAAAGTGGAAAAATCATTAATATAAGCAGCATTAGTGGCCAAGTTGGATTCCCTGGTCTATCACCTTACGTTTCTTCAAAATATGCATTAGAGGGCTGGAGTGAATCGCTTCGCTTAGAAGTAAAACCTTTTGGAATAGATGTTTCCTTAATTGAACCAGGTTCTTATAACACGAACATATGGGAAGTTGGTAAACAACTAGCTGAAAACAAATCTGATACTACCTCTCCTTACAAAGAATATATGGATAAAATTCAAAAACATATTAATAGCGGAAGCGATACATTAGGAAACCCGATAGATGTTGCTAATAAAATCGTTGAAATTGCAGAATCCAAGCGAACTACATTACGATACCCAATTGGGAAAGGTGTAAAATTTATGATTTTTGCGAAGAAGATTCTTCCTTGGAGATTGTGGGAGTTTCTTGTTTTGAGGAGTTTTAAGAAGATGTAACTTTAACGTAAATAATAACCATTTATCATCGAACAGATAAATGGTTATTATTTACTTCATCATTTCATTATTTGTACCATCAATAATCATTTTATTATGTCGCAGGTGGAACGAAGTAAAATAGCATCGAAGTCATAAAAATAAATGTAAATACTCCAATTATCGAAAATATATACTCTTTCGATTCTCTATCATACTTCCATTCCATCAATGCTCTTAAGATTAACGTACCCCCTAAATAAGTGAAAATGACATAAGCAATATTAACACTTTCGAATTTAAAGATAAAAATAAAACTAGTTATTAAATAAATAAAAAGTAGTTCTATTTCCAATTTTTTATGTAAACTATTTACATGCTTCTTATATCCCCAAAAACCACTCTTTGGCATATTCAATTTTTTTCTTAAAAACTTATCAAACAAATAGACAGCTATACAAAAAATAATAGTTATAATCCAAAAAGTAGAAGTTCCCATTATCATCCCTCCTATTACTTCATTTAATTATTTGAAATAAAGTGGACTACATTACGGTTATCCTCTTCTAAATAACTTACGATTCCTT
Source organism: Bacillus sp. NP247 (assembly GCF_018966865.1). Classification (NCBI taxonomy): domain Bacteria; kingdom Bacillati; phylum Bacillota; class Bacilli; order Caryophanales; family Bacillaceae; genus Bacillus; species Bacillus sp. NP247. Next base: position 76,642 of record NZ_CP076653.1, read on the forward strand.
CAGGAAATGTGGGCTTCTCCTTTAATGCCTCTAGACTTTTCCATATTAAAATAATATCCTCATGTTCTTTATGTCTTATTTCATTTGTAATTCTCTCTTGAACAGTCCCTCTACGTATCAATGTGCAATGATGTCCTTTTCCGTTGTTCCACTCAAAAATATGCTCATTTACAACAGCTAACTCTTGAACATCGATCTTCAAATCGTATTCTTCCATTAATTCTCGCATTATTGCTTCTTTTGCTATTTCACCAATTTCTATAGAACCGCCTGGAAAACGATAAAATGTTTCACTTAAATCACATTGTACAAGTACTTTAGAATGATCTTCATTTAAAATCATTACTTCAGCACGTAATTTAGGTATTTTCATTTTGTCTCCCCATTCATTCCACATAGGATTAAATCCAATAACTATAAAAGAAAAGATTAATCATAATTCCTGTTATTATTAATAATAGAACTGTTCCTAAAGAAATGACATATTCCCTCGATTCTTTATCATATTTCCACTCCATATATGATTGAAAGCAGTATAAAGTTATTAAAAATAATAGGGGTAAATTACTAATATAAACGGGATTTAAAGTGGCACATATCATCGTTACAATTATATAAGAAATGATAAGAACCCTAGTACCCCATTTATGAGCGTTGTTTACATATTTACTATTCCAGTCAGTTTGTTTCGGTATATTTAATTTTTTTCTCACTACTTTTTCCAAAAAAACTAAGAATACGATCCATAATACTAATAAAACCCCTTTAACTAAAAGCAGCGATGTCTCCTCCTTTACCTTTTCACCGGCTGATCACTTGGGTACGTAGCATGTATTTTGTTTTCAACGTCCCAACTAATAATTGTAGCACTATCTCGTCCGAATTGAAGATGAACGTGCTCTAATACATGGTGAACACTTTCGTCAAGTTCTATATTTTTTCTATTCATGTCATTATATAGATTCAATGGTGTTTCATAATGACGTTTTCCGCATTCTAATACTCCATCTGTAACCATTACAATTCGATTTTTTCCAGTACGTAATTCACGAATTCCTGTTGAATAGCACGGAACCGGTAAATTAAATGTATTTACATTTCCAATCCATTCGTAAAAATGACGTTGATTTAATGCATATTGTCCTAACCTATGTAACTCTTCATGAAATACATAAACTAAACAGTCTCCAATAGATAGCCACCATATATAGTTTTCTTTTCTTACACATAGTAAGCAAGCTGTTTCACCTTTAATTCTTTGACACTCTTCCTTAAATGAAGAAGATTGAAAAATTGTAAGTATATGATTTTCAATAGATCGAAATACTGAATCAATTGGTTCATTCAAAATTACTTTTATATTTTCATATTCTTTTTCGATTGTATTTACTACTAAATCAACACTTTCTACACTATTATGTCCGTCTAATATAACCGAAAATTCCCAATCACCATTCGACCAAACTAAGGCACCGTCTTCATTCTTTTTTGCTCCGGCGCTTATATTCCCGCCATATTTACCGAGCACGATGTCACCATATTGTTTTACTGAAACTTCGTCTAAACACATTTTCGTACTTCCAACCCATGAATATTGTCTATTATTTGTTGTATGCATCCTCATTCACCATATACTCTCGTATTCTTTCGCATAGTTTTTTGATTTTCTCTGCGTCGCCATATGGCGCACCAGTCCATTTCGCTACTTCGGTTGGTGACCAAAACTCTTTGGGTGTATTTGGATAACGCGGTATGATGTGCATATGCATATGTGGTACACCATTCCCTGAAACAAAAGTGTAAATATGCTCTGCACCTTCACTTTCTTTTAGCGCTTTACTTACTCTACTTGTTATAAGTCCGAACATTTTCGCTTCTGCATCTGTTAGTTCAGCAAGGCCAGGTACATGTCTTTTTATATCTATCATTACATAACCCAGGTATGTTTCTTCACTATCCCAGTGGACATGCCCAACGTAAACGAGTTCATCTTCGTAAATAGCTCCACCTGGAACTGTAATGTTTCCTTTATGTTTTTCGCAAATAAAGCAGTTTCGTTCTACTTGATTGTTTGTTGACATATTTATCACCATCCTTTTTATATATAATATCATAAAAAAAGGAAAAACAGGATTTATATTCCGAAAATTCATTCTTTTAACGAGGCGATTTTTTAAATAAATTTACAACTCACTATTTCTTCAAAAACGCAATCCCAATTACAATTCCTATCACAATTCCGATTACTAAATTATTAGTAAAGAAGCCTTGAAACACACCAATTACAATCCCTATACCGATACCTATTGCCAAGGCATCATTTTTTTTATTATTTTTAGCCAAAATTGCATCTCCTCCCATCTTTTCTCCCTAAATAACATACATTTACTTGAATGTATTAATATATTCACTATCTCACTTGAATATTTCCAAAAAATGTACTTTAACTTCACATATAATCTTTTCTATTTTCTGTACATACTCCTTTTATAATGAAAAAATTCAAGTAACCATTGAATATATATAGGCATTTACTATAAGAAAGCTTCTTAATTTATTAAAGGAGGAACGATTCAAATGTATCCTCATTGGAATCCAAATATAAATCAACAATATGCTTACTCCCCCCATCCAGTAAGAAATACAATGCATCATGATTCTCAATATATGATGCAGCGCATCGCAAGCCTTGAAAGCCAATTAGCTAAGTTAATCTCCTTAATCGAAGAAAACAATCATTTAATAAAATCAATGGAACAACAGCAAAACCAAGTTTGTGCACCAGCTGGCGGTTCTGTTATTGTTCGTATGTAATCTTTTCAAACAAAAAAACACACTTTGTATAATAAAGTGTGTTTTTTTGTTATCTTCTTTTTTGATGAAATCCTTGTGTAATGCGATCCAATATAATTGCAATGACAACAATGGCTAGTCCCGCTTCAAATCCCATTCCAATATTTACTTGTGTAACAGAACGGTACACATCTACTCCAAGTCCTGGCGCTCCTACAAGTGAAGCCGTTACAACCATCGACAACGACAGCATAATGCTTTGGTTCACACCAGCCATGATCGTTCCAGTTGCGAGTGGTAATTGTACTTTAAATAATTTTTGTGATGCGGTAGAACCAAACGCATTCGCTGCTTCAATTAAATCTTCCGGAACTTGTCTAATTCCTAAATCAGTAAAACGAATTGTCGGTGGCATTGCAAAAATAACGGAAGCAATAATACCAGGAACAACGCCTACACCAAAAAACGTAATGGCTGGTATTAAATAAACGAATGCTGGCATTGTTTGCATAAAATCTAATGTCGGTTTTAAAAATTTTGAGAAACGTTCATTTTGAGATGCTAAAATGCCAATTGGAATTCCGACAATAATTGAAATAATAACAGACGTAAGTACGAGTGCTAATGTTTGCATCGTTTGTGCCCAGTAGTTAATATTTAAAATAAATAATAATCCGATGAGCGTAAAAATTACTAAAGATACTTTCCTCGTTGTGTACCAAATGAGGAAACATAGGATAATAATCATCAATATAGCTGGTATTATTGTTAAAAAATTAGTGAGTAAATCGACGAATCCGCCGATAATATAAGAGAACCCTCGGAATAAGCCTTCAAAGTGCTCATATAAACTTGCAACAAATGAATCGACCCATTCGCCTAATGGGATACGTGGTATACTACTCATCGTCTTTCACCTCTTCCTCAATGTTTCCTGCAAGAGCTTGAATGACACTTTCACGTTTAATAATTCCTCTTAACCTTTTCTTCTCATCAATTACGGGTAACGGATATTTCATCTCCGCCATTTTTGCATACGTTTCCTCAAGTAAAGTATCTAAATAAACGTGCGGAATATCATTAAGTAATAAGTCAGCAATCGGCCACTGTTTTTGTACTGCTTTACTTGCATCATCTGCGGTTAATATACCTAAAAACTCATACTTTTTGTTTACAACATATACTGTAGAAACGCCCGCATTCCTCATAATTTGAAGTGCTACACGAGGTCCACGGTCAATTAATAAAGTCTCCGGTCGTTTTAATATAGATTCCGCCGTAATTACTTTTCCTAAATTCACGTCCGCCACGAACTTCTCTACAAACTCATTGGCAGGGCTCATCATAATTTCTTCCGGCGTTCCAATTTGAACGATTTCTCCATCTTTCATTAATGCGATACGATCTCCAATTCGAAGAGCTTCATCTAAATCGTGTGTAATAAATATAATTGTTTTTTCCATTTTATCTTGTAACTCTAACAATTCATCTTGCATTTCTTTTCGAATTAGTGGATCTAATGCACTAAATGACTCGTCCATTAGTAATACATCTGGATTATTCGTTAGTGCCCTTGCGATTCCAACACGCTGCTGCATACCACCACTAAGTTGACTTGGGTAATTATCTTTATGATGATCTAGCCCTACTAACTGTAGCGATTCTAACGCCTTATTTTCTCGTTCCTCTACTGGAACTCCTTGAATTTCTAACCCGTACGCAACGTTTTGTATCACTGTACGGTGCGGAAATAAAGCGAATTTTTGAAACACCATGCTCATCTTCGTTCTTCTCACTCTTCGTAACTCTTCTTTTCCCATCGTTGCGATGTCTTCACCATCTATGTATATATGCCCCGCTGTCGGTTTGATTAATTGATTTAGCATTCGAACTAGCGTTGATTTCCCGCTACCGGATAAACCCATAATCACGAAAATTTCTCCGGTGTATACTTCAAACGTTGCCTTTTTCACACCAACGTTCATTCCTGTCTCTTTTAAAATTTCGGATTTGCTTTTTCCTTCTTTTAATAAGGTAAGCGCTCTTTGCGGATGTTTCCCAAATACTTTTGTTACATTTTCAACACGTACCTTTGTATTATCCATGTCACTACTCCTTTTCTACCCATCTATTTACATAGTGTTGCGATTTTACAAAGAAATATTACATAAAAATGACATTCATAAGCTTTCTTTAAAATTTTCGTTTCCGTTCATAATAAGAATGCTTACTTATACATTTATTTAAAGAGGCAAACGTTTCTTAGGAGGGTTTCAATGAAAAAGAAAATATGGCTTATATGCCTTGCATTATTTATTACTATGATTTTCACTTCATGTAATGCAACAAATGCAAATTCGAAAGGAAAAATTAAACTTGGTGTAACAAGTTGGAAAGAAAATATTGCAACTGCAAACATGTGGAAAGTTTTATTAGAAGAAAAAGGCTATAAAGTTGAGCTCATGTATTTAGAAAAAGCTGCGATTTGGACTGGTGTTGCTCGTGGTGATGTCGATGCAAATTTAGAAGTATGGCTGCCTGTTACGGATAAACCGCTAAATGCTCGTTATAAAGATGATATTGTCTTAAAATCAAAATGGTATGAAGGCACTGGACTAGGTTTAGTCGTCCCTTCTTATATGAAAAACATAAACAGCATAGAAGATTTAAACGCACATAAAGATGAGCTAGATAATAAAATTGTTGGGATTGAACCAGGTAGTAGCCTTATGAATTTAACGGATAAAGCAATGAAGGCATATGATATAAAATTAAAACTTGTCCAATCTTCAGAAGCTGCGATGATGAGCGAACTAAAGAAGGCATATACGAAAAAGAAACCAATCGCTGTTACGCTTTGGAATCCGCATTGGGGTTTTTCAGAATTTGACTTGAAATATTTGAAAGACCCTAAGAAAGTATATGGTGAAAAAGATGACATTTATTACTCCGTTCGCAAAGGTTTCGAAAAAGATCATCCGGATATTGTGAAATACTTTGATCAATGGAAAATGAACGATGAACAACTAGGTACTTTAATGGTCATGCTAAATAAAACGAAAGATCCGGAAGAAGCCGCGCGAAAATGGATTAAAAAAAATCAAGCTTTAGTTGATGAATGGGTAAAAGAATGACAAAAACAGGCTAGAGAATTTATCATATTCTCTAGCCTGTTTCAGGTTATTTTTTCTCAATAACTGCATCAACAATTCCATATTCCTTCGCTTCTACTGCCGTCATAAAATAATCTCTTTCTGTATCATGAGCTACCTTTTCTACTGGTTGCCCTGTTCGATCAGATATGATTTTGTTAATATCATGTTTTAACTTTAATATTCTTTTTGCTGTAATTTCAATCTCCGTTGCTTGCCCTTTTACACCGCCGAGAGGTTGATGAATCATGATTTCACTGTTAGGGAGCGCAAATCTTTTTCCCTTTGCGCCAGCTAATAGTAAAAGCGCACCAAATGATGCCGCAAAACCCATACAAAGTGTTTGCACATCTGGTTTAATAAGGTTCATCGTATCTAATATTGCAAATCCTGCTGTCGTTGAACCGCCTGGACTATTGATATACAGGAATATATCTTTTTCTGCATCTTCCGCTTCTAAAAATAATAATTGTGCTACTACACTGCTCGCAACCTGATCATTAATCTCTGAACCGATCATAATAATTCGGTCTTTTAATAACCTTGAATATATATCATAGGAACGTTCACCTAATTTTGTTTGTTCTACAACGTATGGAATTGTATTCATTTTTAATCCCTCCAATAATTGTTATGCTACGCACAGCATACAACTGTAGGAAGAAGGGTTTTTCGCACTAAATAATAAGACTGGCTGTTTAGATGGTAACTTAGTAAAATCTATTGTTGGAAGAAGCTTTGTTAATAATTCCGGCCTTTCTTCACGAATAGACGATACAACAATTTCAATATCATCTGTGAATTCGACTATTTCAAACCCTTCTTCGCTTACAGTTTTCAGCCTATTTCTACTCCGAAATAAAGAGGCTTTCACTGCACCTTCCGATACAGAACATACTTTAGCAATATCAGCGATACTATATTGAAACACATCTTTTAATAATAAAATTGCGGATTGCTGTACATTTAATGAAGATAGTACTTTCATTACCATTTCATGCAAATCAGCAATTTTCTCATGTAGTTCTTCAACAATAATTTGTTCCTTTATTTTTTCATGAACTGATTTCGACTTCATCTGGTCTAACCAACGATTTCTAGCTATTTTATATAGCAGCGTCATACAAATATCTTTATTACCGTATTTATGAAGAACTTTACAAACTGTTTCTTGGACGAGATCTTCACCGTCCCATTTGTTTTTCGTTAAAAAGGTACAATACCTTTTTAACTCTGCATAGTTCTCAGTTAAAAAATTTATATTTGAATGATTCATATCGATATGATTCTTTAAAATCTGAGTTACTTTTGTGCACAAAATAACCACTCCTTTTCAGCGCTTACTTAATAAACGATCGATTAAACGAAAAAGTTACGGGACTTATAAAAAAATAATGTTTATGTTCAATAATTCGCGGTCATAAATATGTTATGTACAATTTTACGTGAGGAGGAATAAATTTGCCAAAATTAACAATTGAAGGTGCGGGAACGTTTGCTGTAAAAGAAGGTACAAAGTTAGTATTAGCAATTGAAGATAACGGTGTACACATACTCCATCGTTGTGGTGGAAAAGCACGTTGCACAACTTGTAGAGTAGAAATTATAGCAGGTGATTTTTGTGAAGCAAACACTAATGAAAAAAATGCGATGACGGAAAAAGGAATTGAAGATCATTTACGCTTATCGTGTCAAATGCGCGTACATAAAGATATAGTCGTTCGTCCGGTACTTACAGTCGAAAATTCAGGTCTTGATGCTGGACCACGTCCAGCGGAGTAAAGCGATGAATTTAAAACAGCTCGCTGGTGAATACGCTGCTAACTTTGTAAAAGATGGAATGAAGATTGGGCTTGGTACAGGTTCTACAGTATACTGGATGATACAAAAATTAGGTCAACGTGTAAAAGAAGGTTTATCCATTCAAGCTGTACCAACGTCAAAAGAAACTGAAGTATTAGCTAAACAACTAGCTATTCCTTTAATCTCTTTAAATGAAATCGACATACTCGATTTTACAATCGATGGTGCAGATGAAATCAATAATGATTTACAATTAATAAAAGGTGGCGGTGGTGCATTACTTCGCGAAAAAATTGTCGCTACCTCCTCTGAAAAGCTTATAATTATTGCAGATGAATCCAAAATCGTTTCACATTTAGGCACTTTTCCACTTCCTATTGAAATCATCCCCTTCTCTTGGAAACAAACTGAAAAGAAAGTTCAATCTATAGGATGCGAAACATGTTTACGTATGAAAGATGGTGGACCATTTATAACCGATAACGGTAATTTCATTATTGATTGTATTTTTACAAACAAAATATTGAATCCAAATGATACAAATACAGAGTTAAAGATGATTACCGGTGTAGTTGAAACAGGATTATTTATCAATATGACGAGCAAAGTGATCATCGGAACAGAAAACGGTATAAAAGAATATTAATCATTTTAAAGGCTGACTTTTTCAAGTCAGTTTTTTCTTTTATAGCATTACAGTATGATATACTATGAAAACACATTCATATCACACTAGAAAGGGCTGAACAATTTGCAATCCAAACTCATAACAGAACTTACAGATTTAGAAACTGCCTTTCATATTCGAAAAGAAGTATTTGTAAAAGAACAAGGTGTTCCTCTTGAAGATGAATTCGATACATACGACCAAATTGGCGAGACATGCAAACATATATTAGTTTATTATAATGAACTTCCTGTAGGTACAGGTCGTATACGATTTGTTGATGGAATCGGAAAATTAGAGCGCATTTGTATTTTAAAAGATTATCGTACATACGGATTAGGTAAAGTAATCATTCAAACGTTAGAAGAAATTGCTCTTAACAAAAAAGCTTCAAAGGTAAAACTACACGGGCAAACACAAGCTGAAGGATTTTATAAAAAATTAGGATATCAAACTTCTTCCGACGTATTTATGGAAGATGGAATTCCGCACATTCTTATGACGAAAGTGTTATCATAATAGAAAGGTTACTATATGATTCTACATTATGTATTCGTATAGTAACCTATCTGTAGCTTATTCGTTTGAAAGTCTCTTTGATGAATATTCTAGATTAATACAAAAAGACGACGCTGAATACGTCGTCTTTTTTATAAGCAGAAAAGTTAATTCTCAAGCTTCCTTTTTTTGCATCAAAGCCCATCATCTTTCATTTCATTTTGAGGTAAAGCTTACACTGCTTTCCATAAGGATAAAGCATAAATCCAGTTTGGATCCCCATTTCCTTGATAATTTTGTACTGCTTCATACACTTTTCCTTCATTTAGAACTCTATCACCCTTTTTATACGCTTTCTTTGCATCCCACTCTCCATATGAAGCGCTTTCAGTTTTTGTAGTAATTGTGAATATATCACTTTGTACGGATTCATTTCCAGCTACATCAACAGCTTTCACTACATATTTATAAGTCGTATTAGCGAGTAAATTTTTATCTATATAAGAAGTCGTATTGGATGTTGCAATTTTTTTCATTGATCCATCTGTTTCTCTATAAATATCGTAATGGTCTACACTAACATTATCATCAGATGGACTCCACATAAGATCCACACTTGACGCTGTTGTCCCCATACTATGTAATCCTTTTGGTTGTGTTGGTGCTTCTGCATCAGGAGCCTCAACTGTTGTTTTTACTGTAAGCGCTGTACTTTCTTTCGATAGATTGCCGGCTGCGTCAATTGCTTTTACAGTATAAGAGTATTCTGTACTTGGTTGTAATTTCTTATCAATAAAATGAGTGCCTGGTACTGTGTCAATCATCTCTCCGTTACGGAAGATTTGATACCCTTTTACTCCTACATTATCCGTAGAAGTGTTCCATGTTAGTTCTATACTATTCGCTGTTACTTTTTGCGCCTGAATTCCATTTGGAATACTTGGCGCTTCTGTGTCTGGTTTCACATTATTGATGAGATTCACATCAATTACATTATAGAACGCATTTGCTGTATCAGCTACATCCCATACAGCTAAAATCACATGGTAGCCATTACGATCCGTAGGTACATTGATTTTGTGTGCTACATTATTTGAAGCTGCGGAACCATCATGTTGTACAGTTCCAATTGGCTCAAAATCCGCTCTTGTTAGCGCTTTATTTGGATTCCAGCCTATTTTAGTAATGTAATAGTGCCATTTGCTTGTTAAATGTGGCGCTGTAAACTTCCAAGTAAACGTATTTTCTCCGCCAGTGATTGTATTTTTAAACCAACGATCTGCTGTTTGTTGATCCAAAATACCACCAAATTTTCCGCCTGCAGAAGCGATTTGTCCATCAACTGGGCCAGCTTGCGGGAATCCTTTTGGTGCTTCTAAGCTTTGTGGTTCATACATAACACTTCCACAGTTTACATTTAGTGCACCATAAGTTGGACTACATAAAGCGGAACGGCTACCAGGCTTTTCAACAAAACCGTGCGCGTAAGCATTTTGAGGAATAAGTGTCGTGCCGATAATTCCAGCTGTTAATACAACAGCTCCTAGACTTTTTTTGTTCATTTTCATGTTCTGTAGATGTTTTAAAATTCGATTATTCATGTTCATGTCCCCTTCTTGTTATACTTCGTAGTGTAATGTGGGCTTTGATGTAAAAGAATAACAAGAGACAATCTTGTAGTGATGTATGCGTAAGTTATGCATACACCGTAGTAAAGAAATATTTCATTCCTTGTGATACATTTCACTTACTGAATATATCATGACATAGAAATTATCTAAACATGTGCAGAAGTTGTGCAGAAACAGTGAATTTATTACTAACACATATAACTACATCTTAAAATTATAAAGTAAAAGTGCGCAATAGAAATTATAAATCTTGTAAAAAAAAGGCCATATAAAGGCATTTTGTATAAGCGGATGGATTGCACCAAGTCTTCTCGAAATACTTCTTAATCAACTTGATATGCATAGCGATGTGAGATTATATTTTTTTGAAACACCCTTCCTTCTCCATATTTAATATATGTCTCTATCGGGTACGTGAGATTACTTATATTTTGTGAATAATCCCTAATGTTTCAAAATAGTTTCATAAAACTTGTCATACTCTTTATAGTATTGGATTTTTAATTTTTCTATTAAACTTGTATCTGGTGAAATAATATCAATTACGTCTGTACTTATATACAACAAATAAGTATCGTTATAAAAAGAAAGATAAGCTTGCTGACCACCATTAACGACATGCTTGCAATACTTATATACTTCATCTTCATGGACACCTTTAATTGTAGTAAATATGATTGTACTTTCAAGATCATCAACGTCTACTTGCGTTTCTGTCTAATTTTTAATTTTTATGAACCTTCCGATTTTCGTTTTTTCATTTACTCTCTTACTTTTACCATATGTTATATACCGGAAATAAATGAAACATCAATTGTATCAGGACTTTTAAAAAGTTCAGTCAAAATCCCTCTTAATCCTCTCAAATTACCCTCAAATAATTCTATATCGAATCTAATTCTATTTTTCGCCTCCACTTGAAAAAATGGTGTAGCTGTCATATCAGCAAAATTTACATCTAGTATTTTCATTCTTTCCATTTCATCAATTCTTCGCTTCATATAACATAAAAGTGTCTATATCATTTAATATAGACACCCTTTCACATGTATAGTTTTAATAACGACCTGTAAATTTAAAAATTTCATCAACTGCTTGCTTATAACCACCTGTTTTCCGGAAAGATTCCTTCATATTCAAAGCTGCTTCCTTAAACGATAAATCATTTAACACTAACTCTACACTTTCACTTAGTTGATCCGCAGTTAATCCTTGCATTTGCAATGTAACTCCCGCTCCAAGATCTGCTACTTGCTTTGCAATTACTGGCTGGTCCGCACTTTGCGGAATTACAATGAGCGGAACTCCGTTATATAAGCCTTCATGTGTGCTATTCATTCCTCCATGTGTAATAAATACTTTTGTATATGTAAGCAATTCAGTTTGCGGAACATAATTTTTCACAATGAAGTTTTTAGGAATCTCCCCCAAATCACTTATTTGCGTTTTACTCCCAATAGCCATTACAATTGTATGCTCACTATTTTCGAATGCTTTAAAACAAAGTTTATAAAAATCAATTGCTTCATTAAAAACAGTACCTAATGAAATATAAATCGGGCTCTTCTCTTTCATTAAATTAAAATCAAAATTATCTTTTACTATTGGTGTAGAAATAGATGGTCCTACAAATTTAAATGTTTCATCAAACATATCCCCAAAAGGTTGGAACTTCTTAATTGTATACACAATAGTAAGTGGTGCTGGATTACAAAAAACTTCATACGGTGATGCTATTTCTACACCATATTTTTTTGCAATTCCTTTTGTTAAGTATTGAAAATCATCATTTATTTTATCATGAACTTCCGCTGGGATATTTTCCGAAAGATGTTCTAGCATTCTTGTAAACGATTTTTCATCCTGTGCAAAAGATGTACACGAATTAATTGCTGGAAGCTTTAGAATTTGAGCAATTAAATGGCCCGAGCCAAACATAGAATCATGAATAATGTAATCAAAATGTTCACCTTCTATTTGTTCTAGAACGCTAGGTATTACAACTTCCGCTGTATGTAAAAGACCATTTATTCTTTCTGGTAAATAATTTCGGCCACCGGAAAGAAAAGCTTGTAAAAATTTTTGATCATCAATTGTTCGTACGGTAGCACCTGTCTTCTCAATACGCTCCCTGAAGGCTTCTATTGAAAAACAAACGACCTCTTCATCGCGGGAAATCAGTTCCTCCAAAACTTTCAATGTTGGATTTATATGTCCTTCTGATCCAGCGTTAATGAATAAAACTCTAGCCATTAAATACACTCCTTACGTTAAATCATTTCTATGTTGTTTAGAGTATGGATACCCTCCATACTCCTTTCTTTGTTATTTGTATCATTTTCCTGCTAAATGGACCTAGCAAGCCTAAAACCAAGATCATCTATATGAAATGTAGGATGGCTACGACGGCGACAAGTAGAACCGCAACCTCTAGCTGCTTCAGCCCAACTACCGCCACGAAAAACTCGGTATGATCCGTACACTTTTTCATCATACAAATCATAGCACCATTCCCAAACGTTCCCTAACATATCGTAAAGTTCCCATGCATTCGGTTCCTTTTTACCAACGTCATGAATTAGTCCACTTGAATTTTCATTATACCATGCTATTTTTTGAAGTTCCCCATACGTATATCCCGTTGTACCTGCTTTGCATGTATATTGCCACTCTGCCTCAGATGGTAATCGGTAACCGCTTGACTCTAAATTACAACTAACTTTTTGGCCGTCATCACTAATAGAATAATACTCTGTTAATCCCGCTTTTTTAGAAAGTAAATTACAAAAAGCGATTGCATCATTCCATGAAATATTTACAACTGGTTTATGCTTATCTTTATTATTATTTGGTGTACTATTTGTAATAGCATAATATATTTCCATTGTTACAGCATACTTTGCAAGAAGAAATGGTTTAATTTGAACTTGCCATTCTTTTTTTATACGATCATCTCTTAATGTTACTTCTCCTGCTGGAATTTTCACCATATAAGAATCAATCGAGCGAATGATTTCATTCAATGTTATCCCCTCCATTTTAAAATGGAACAAAATTTACTCTTTGGGTGCATAAGTTTATACTTGCTGCACTTCTTTTAAAAATCGCTTAACTTCATTTGAAGATTTTAAAATAATAATTTCTTTATCCTGACTTAATTGATTTAGTCTTTTGAAAATTGAAGGTCTTTTCGTCTTAGGATACTCCCATATCCACTTGAAGAATTGTAAGTCAAACCTTTCTTCACACCCAGCCCCCATATCCGGTCTTGTTTTATTTCGATATTGTACAATTCTTTTAAAAGCGCGATAAACACAAATCGTTCTATGAATATCAAGGAAGATAATTGTGTCAGCTGCATTCAGTCTTATATCCATTGTTCCGCCATAATTCCCATCAATAATCCAATTCTCATCTTGAATTAAGTTATTTTGAACTATTCTTTGCTCCTCTTTCGGAACACCTTCCCAATTCGGTTTCCAAAATAATACATCAAGATGATGCACCTTAATATTTAGTTTATTTCCTAACTGCTTAGCTAATGTAGATTTTCCTGAACCGCCAGAACCTATTAATATTATTTTTTTCATATTAGTATGGTCCTTTCTATAGATTCTTCAATATCTTTCTTATTAGCAAAAATCCAGAAGAACATTTCTTCATTCACCTTTAATAAATCTGATAACCGAACAAAATAAGTAATAAATATAACTTGAATAGAAAGCATGACATACCAAATGGATTGTAGTTCTTCCCTCGTTAAAATATTTTGCTTATAATACCCTTCAAAGATTTTGCTTACGATTTGAAACCATTTCCCTCTTAGGGTTTCATCACTATATAACTCACTCAAAATACTCGTACAACAATAGCATAAATCGAATACTCTTACATTGCTTTCTAAAAGCTCAAAATCTATAAACCCTTGAAATTCATTTTCTTGAAAGATAACATTCGATAAGTGCATATCACGATGAATAATTTGTTTCGGTAATGAGTGCACCGTTTCCTTGAAAGCTGTATGTATTTGATCCATTTTTCGAATCACATCCTGATGAACATGCTCATGCTTTTCTAAAATCGGTAAAGCCCATTTATATACCACCTTATATAAATCTCTATTTATTAACTCGTTAGCACTATTCACCGAATTAAGTGCTTGATGCAGATTAGCTATTTCTTCTCCAATTATGCTGGCTAACCCTATGAGTTTGTCCGTATCTTTTATTTCTAAAACATTTCCGGCAACATACTCATATAAGCAATAATATTTCTCTTTATATAATACATACTTTTTATCACTTTCGGTTTTTACTACTCTTTGTACCTTAACTCCTTTTTCATACAGCTGCTCCAATATATTGAGTTCAACTAGAAGCTGCTTTATCGATCCCTTTTCCTTTAAAATATACGCTTTATTATTACACGTAACCTTCGTGACTTTCGATTGAATTACTGTGGCCGTTACATGTTCATTTTGAAACCAAAACTTAGCAATTTCTAATATATCCTCCATATACAAATACCCCTTTTAAAATTCACTTATTTCTTCCGTAAAATAAATTCACAAAGCACTCCTACTCCCACACCAATTGTATAAGCAACTAAATCACTCCACAAAAATCCGTAACCTAATACGAGTCCACCTATAGTCGTTGCACGAATATTATCAATCCAAGATGCATGGTACAATTGGCTAATTTCAATCCCGTAGCAAAATATCAAACTAATAAAAGCTAATTTCTTCGTTTCTATTTTAGGAAATAAGAAACCAAATCCCGTGAAAATCATTAGCGCCCATAAAGCATCACCTAAGTAATCATTTAATAAATCAGGTAACGCAAAAGCAAACTTTCTTGAACTAAGACCTAAAATAATAACAACTATAGTAAACATTGCATATAGTAATCTATTTCGTTTCGTATTCATTTCAAAATCTCCTAATATATAATGTAAAACTGCAAATAGCTAGTAAAATATAATCATTTTACTAGCTATTTATATACGATTTCACTTTGTATTCTTCGCTTTTATAATAAGGAAATGCGGGTTAGTGTTTAAATAATAATATGATTTTCCATCTACTTCCTTCATCTTTTCAATCGGTTTCGGCTCGACTAACTCTTCTAATATAAAATTACTCGTTGTTTCATTAATAATATCTTGAAGTGACCTTCTAAAGAAACTTACTTCAATTGTAATATTGGGTTTCCGCCAAGTATCTACTAACAATTGCGTTTTAAAATAATCTTCACACGGAAACTTTGTAAAATCCATAAATGGGTGATGAACGGAATACACAAATAAACCACCTGGTTTAAGGACGCGATGAAATTCTTGAAATACATTACTCCAATTTTGCAAGTAATGAAGAGTAAGCGAACTTACAATCATATCAAAAGAGTTATCTTCAAATGGTAATGTTTCTTGAAGGTCATGACAAAGAAACGTTGCTTTATCACCTGTACTTTCCTTTGCGGCTTTTACCATTTCAGAACTTACGTCAATTGCTGTAACGTTTGCTCCTTTTCCTACGAATTGAGAAGTATACCATCCAGCTGCACATCCAGCATCTAGTATTCTCTTCCCTTCTAGTTTCTTTGGAATAATCTCCATCATCGCTGGTCTTTCATAATAACTGTTATATGGATTTGCCAAATCTAGATTTTCTTTATATGTACTCGCTAATTTATCATACGTATCTTTGATCGAGTCTTTCATTACATCCACTCCTAATACATATTAACCCAATAACTCTTGCTGCTTTTTCTTTGAAAATGATTGTAGTACTAAATCATACGACCAATCTATCATCTTATTAATTTGTTCTTGTCCTACATCTTTATGTATGTACACTGTATTCCAATGCTTTTTGTTCATATGATATCCAGGAATTATTGTTTCTGGGTAATCCTCTCTTATTCTTAATGCGAGTTCTGGATCACATTTTAATGTAATTGCAGCTTTTTCACCTTCTTCATGGTTCACTATCGCAAATATTTTATTATTGAGCCTCATACATGTTGCACTCCAGCCATCCGGAGAATCTTCTGTCGCTTTTCTTTTCGATAAACAATACTCTCTCGTCGCATTCATTCTTCTGGCACCTCTTATTCTTCCACTATTTGATTACGATGCATCACAATTTGCTTCGTCGCTTTAAATTGCTGTTCACCATAAAACTTTATTAGTTTCTCTCCGCAAAATAGACTAACAATATCAATATGAGATATCTCTTCCAGTAATATTGTAAGCATATTCTCTCCAATACCTTTATTTCTTACACTTTCATGTACGACAACATCTTCTATGTACGCTCGAAAAACACCATCTGAAACGACTCTAGCAAATCCAATTAATTCATTTTCTTCCCATACTCCAATTGCTATACTATTCTTTAACATTTTTTCAATATCGATTTCTTTTCTTTCTGGCCACCAGCCGACAGAATCATAAAGCTGCTTTATTTTCCCTTCACAAATCGGTTGTTCATGTTGAAATTTATACGTGTACATTTTTCTTTCTCCTGTCAAACAGTTTACATAACATTATTATAATCTCTTTTCTAAAAAGTGCTGACTATGCCCTTTCGGGTGATCTTCAACGACACCATACTCTCGGTAGCCGTGCTTTTTATAAAATTCTGGTGCTTGGAAACTAAATGAATCTAGTAATATGAGTCTACATCCTTTTTCCTTCGCAATGTCTTCGATTTTATGTATCAGTTGACTTCCATAACCATCATGACGAACCGATTCATCAACCCATAAAAAATCGATATGAAGATGATAAAAATACATCGTTCCTGTAACGCCGCCAAAGATTTTCCCTTCCTCATCTTTCACTACAAAGCTTACTTGTTCCATCGGCTGTTTTACTTCATCTGTTAAGATGGACATATTATATTGAATTACTTTATTTTTAATGTATTCTCCTTCAGTGCGTGTACCGTTCTCTATATGTTTCATATACATTGCTTCCTTTCAACTTAGTAAGTTACATTTAATTTGTATTTCGTCTCTTTAAAATACTAATGAACACAAATCCACCATATGTAACAAAGCACGAAAAACCAATTATCCCAGGTACAGAGACATAGCCTATTCTTACATAACTTATAACTGCAAAACTAGTAATTAATATTAAAATAGATGGCCAAAATATAAGAGCCGTTTTTCTTCGTCTCTGTTTCGATGTACTTTCTTTCTCTTCAGAAACACGTGTGCCAAAAAGCAATACAATACAAATAAGAATCGCTGCAAAGTAAATTGTATCTAATGACAAAGTGTGATCGTATAGTGCAATTCCAACTTCAAGAGCAATAATCGTTACAATTAGAATAATAATTGTTGAAGTTTTTAAGTTTCGTTTCAATCGCTCACTCCTAGCATGCTTTCACTATATTTTTTGTATATGTATTTCAAAGCTGTTGTAATAGTTTCATCAACCTCTATATTATGAACTCGCTCGGGTAAATCTTTTCCTCCAATTACATAAAGAAACGGGAGTTCATTAAACATTCCCATTATACCAATATTTATTGTAGCTGTGGGCAATCCACCTGTCATATGAGCTAAATGATAATACGGTATACTTTCATAATCACTTTGTTGTCTTACCATTCCATTAATAATTGGTTCCCATACTGCTGGTTCTGATTTATAACCTTGAAAAATATGTACTAAAAGCGAAAGAACTTGATTTAATTCTCCAACATTTTTCTCATCTCTAGCATTCTCTTGTATATAAATTTTTGAAAAGTACGTTTGGGCATTTATTTTCACAGCATCCCATCCACCGCAGTGCTTTACAACCGAGTGAGCAATATAACTGTCGTGACAAGCTATCATCACTTCTACTGCTTTACTAAGTGTTAAAGTACTTCTTCCTTGTAGATGTGGATATAACTGTGCACTATCTTCATGTGGATTAAATTTAATGTGATGAAGTATATCATTCCAATTAAATTTATTTTCCTTCACCATTTGTGCTGCTACAAATCCAATTACTACTTTGGCTGCCGATGCTAAAGGAATATATAATTCACCATTATATGAAGCAACTATACGTTCGTTTTTTGTAGAATAAATAACTACTCCTACATGACCAGATTGTATCTCTTTCATTTTTCGAATGACAGTTTCCATTTCCATTCCTCTTTTCACATCGTTATATCACCTTCTAATAATTCAATATAGAATATAAAAAACCTTTTTTGACAGGTTATATTTGTTACTACAATAAAAAGAGGTAGCATGAATTACTCCTTGCTACCTAAAAATATAAATTTCCACGAAAAACTTCTATTCTTCTATAGGATTTTCAGGCCCGTTAAGCTCCAATTGATAAAAGGCTAAATCCAGCCATCTATTAAACTTATAACCAGCTTTTTGTATTGTTCCGGCATGAACAAATCCATAATTTTGATGCAAGGCAATACTTTTCTCATTTTCCGCATCAATTCCAGCAATTAAGGTCATATATTCTCTTTCTTTTGCAAATGTGATTAATTCTTCCATCAAAGAGGACCCAATACCATTTTTTCTATATTCCTTATCAACATACACAGAATGTTCAATTGAATATTTGTAGGCAGGCCACGCTCTAAATGGGCCGAATGTCGCAAATCCTACTACTTTATTATCTAGTTCGTATACGAAAATTGGATAGCCATCAGCCTTTTTTTGTTCATACCAATCTATTCTATTTTCAAGGGTTACAGGTTTATACGCATATACAGCTGTTGTATAAAGTATTGCATCATTATAAATATCTAAAATATATGCTAAATCTTTTTTCGTTGCTTCCCTTATCATTGTTTTCTTCCTTTCATAATGGTTATCTTCTAAATGGTTTCATATTATCGGAATTTCTGATTCATTTCCACATACAAATACTAGCTTTTCGGAAACCATCAAATATATTAATCGCAGCGGACAACGTATAAATGATAATTCCACCGCCAACTAACCACGTTTTAAATCCCTCTGGGGAAATAGTAAACACATTTGCCACATACGTAATAAATCCTTCGTTAAATAAATGCGGATTTACTACAATTACAATGAATACTATTGTTCCAGCTACTTGAAGAATAGCATTCCCAATTGCCAATCTTTTCGTCCATTGTCCTTGTACTAACTTATAAAGTGATATACCCATTTCGAAAACGATCATAAGCAAAATAATTGGCCAATATTGAAGTAAAACATCTTGATTAAACGTTGGCGCGATAAACTTCAGTCCGTTTTCCGTACCATTATATACGCCTACAAGATGATTCGCATAAAGATACAGTGTAGCCCATATTGCTGTCCACATTAAACCTCCAAAAACTTCAAACTTCGAGATCGCCTTTTTCTTTGGTACATACGAGATATTTTTCAAATCATCAGGAGTCCATTTTTTTAAACTTGTCGTCAACGGTTGGGTACCTTTGTCTTTATCTGTTCTTTCTAAAATAGCAAATACAAGTGTCAACCAGAAAAATACATGAAGGCCTACTTCGACAATTTCCCCAATGCCTTTACCTATCAATTTTAAAATAACATCTAATACTGCTTGATCACCACTATAGCCTATAAAATTTTCTGCAACCATTGCAATGAGTGCGATAACAGCTGCAATTGGTATAATCATTTTTAATAACGTCGTATATACATCAAAATAACGTGGTCCAATTAAATGCATCGGTCTATCCAAATACCCATTAGCCAATGAGACCGGACTCCCCAATTTTTCGAGAACGCTCTTTACATCTTCCTCATTATAATCATTAGGTAACATATCCTCTATTGTCGACCGTAGCTCAAGCGTAATATCTTCACGATTTTTTTCAGGTAATCTCTTCGAAACTTCTTGGACGTACATATCAATCAAACTCATTCTCGTCCTCCTCCTTTAATAGGTTATAAAGTTCTTTCGAATCCTTTATCCATTCCTTTTTCAATTGCAAAAATATCTCTAATCCATATTCACTTAAAACATAATACTTACGAGGCCTACTCTCCGTTTTATCCCAACTACTCGTCACTAGCTCCTGCTTTTCTAATCGACGAAGTAGTGGATATAAAGTACTTTGATCAATTGTAATCCCTGATTGCTCCAATAATTGGACAAGTGAATATCCATACTGCGGCGTTCTTAATTGGCTTAAAACCGCTAATGTCAATGTCCCTCTCCTTAGCTCAGTAATTAATGAATTTAATAAAGTATCCATTTACCCACCTCATTCCCATTACTATATGTCATACAGTATATGTTTTATACTATGTATCGTACAGTATAGTTGTGACAAAAACAACCTATTTTTATAAAAATCAGAAAATAAGAAAAGCACAAACTATATAATTTGTGCTTTTCTTATTTTCTGGCAGCTCACTAACAAACTTAAATACCAATAATACTTTTAACTATGCACCTCTGGTAATATAAATTCTCCTTTTTCTTTAGAAAATGGAACAATATCTACAATCGCCTCAACATTAATTACTCCGTATACATGTGGGTATTCTTGACCGTTAGAAGCAAGTTCATATTTTATTTCTGCTTTTACCAAGGATGGATCAATTGTAAGTAATAAAACATCTTTTTCATGATTGAAATGTTTTTCAGCAACTTTTAAAGCTTGCTCTAATAATGAACAATGAATAAATCCCTCATCTTTAAGCGAGGCTTCATTAATTTCTCCAGTTGTTTTTGCGATTTCCCAATTTCTTTTTGTTATTACTTTTGTAATCATTATCATTTCTCCTATATATTTTTATAAAAAAATAAGAGGCTTTTCTATTCATTACTAGAAAAGCCTCTTGAATTTTTATCTCTTAATTAACGGAGATACTTCCCCGCTATGGAAAATCCATAAATCATGAAGTGACCTTGTACATCCGACATACAATAACTTCGCATCATGTTTTGTATTTTTGTAATGTTCCTCATCAACATCGATAAGAAGTACTGCGTCAAATTCTAAGCCTTTTGCTAAATATACAGGTACTACCGAAATACCACCTTCGTATTTACTTTGATCTGCTTCAATCACGTTAACAGTTAATCCTGCATTTGTTAACTTCTCATATATAACACGGCATTCATCGTCTGTTCTTCCAATTACCGCGATTGTTTTCACATCTTCATTTTGCAAGTGCTGTAAAGTCTTCATAATTTCAGTGAATTGATCTTCTGCATGGATTACCTTAACGTCTTCACCGCTACGGAAAACTGGTGTTGCCAGTCCCACTGGAATCTCTGCATTTTTAATTATTTCATTCGCAAATTCAATAATTTCTTTTGTAGAACGATAACTTCTCGTCAGTTCATAATAACCTGTTTCTTGGAATACTTCCTTAAAAGCATTCCAGTCTTCAATTCCTTGATAATCATAAATCGCTTGAGATAAATCACCTAATATGGTGAAAGAATTACCTAGTGTAATTTCTTTTAATACATACACTTGGAATGGTGAAAAATCTTGTGCTTCATCAATAACGACATGATGAAACTTCTGTCCGATTTCAATTCCATTTATACGATGATATATGTAAATTAAAGCTGGTAAATCTTCTACATATACTTCTTTTTTACGGCAATTCTTTTCTGTTTCTTGAACAAGTTCTTCAGGTAATACTTCGAGTATTTCTTTACTCTTCATCATCGAACTATATAGTGAAAGCGGGCTCATTTTTGGCCAAAAATTCATATATGTGTTTAATCTCTTTGTTGCTTCTTTTTTTAGTAACTTTTTCTCGTTCGTTTCTCCAAACTTTTTAAGTTCAATTTCAATCCAGCGCTTCATTCGGCCGACTAAACGTTCTCTTCTTTTCTTTAATGGATAATGTTTATATTCAACTTGCATCCATTTTTTAACGTCTTCCACTGGAATAACTGCTTTATCCCATGCCTCAAAATCTTTTGTCGGCACTAAATCTTTTTCAAATTGAATCATTCTTTCTTCAATAAACGACTTAAATTCCAGCGTGCCTTTTAATTTGCCAAGCATAACCTTTTTTTCATCGCGATTAATTGAAAAAGCTTCTTTCAATTTTTCTTCTGTCTGCTTTAGTTTCACCGAACCATCTAACGTACGTAATGCCCAATCTGGAAACGTTGTTTGACTAATATTTCCTACCCCTAACTCAGGAAGTACACTTGAAATATAGTCTAAAAACAAACTGTTTGGAGCGAATACGATCATTCTCTCCGCTTCAAGTTGTTCACGATATTCATAAATTAAAAAAGCAAGGCGATGTAAAGCGATCGTTGTTTTTCCGCTCCCTGCAACCCCTTGAATTAATAATGGTAAGTTTCTTTCCGCACGAATAATATCATTTTGCTCCGATTGTATAGTCGAAACGATATCTTTTAATTTATTATCTTTATTCTCACCTAATCGATATAGAAGAAAATCATCAGCATGCGAGACATCTTCATTTCCTTTTACATATGTATCAACAACACGTTCTAGTTCTCTCTGTCGAATGGAAATGTTTCGTTTTAAATAAACATCGCCTTCTACTAATCCGTCTGGTGAATGATAAAATGCTAATTCTTCTCCACCAGTAAATGAATAAAACATACTAGCGACAGGTGCTCGCCAATCAATGACCATCGGTTTCATCGTATCTTTATCTGAAACCCCTACTTTACCGATGTAAATCGGCATAACATCTTCTTTTCCATCCTCCTGGAAGTCTAATCTTCCAAAGTATGGCTCTTGCACACCGATACGTAAGTTTTGCCTATTAGACTCCCTCATACTTTCAAGAATTTGCTCTTTAAAATCTTCTCCATAATAAACTGGGATTTTTTCAATTTGCTCTAATTGCTCATCCATCGTACATAAAATATCTTTCATTTTCTGTAATTCTTCTTCAAATATGTTACTCATTTGATGATTCCCTCCTGTCCGTTCCAATTTTTTCAGTCGAGATACAATTGTATTAAAAATCCATTCATAAAGTCAATAGTTTAAGTAAGAATTTTCTAAAATAAAGAAGAGTAGAGATTAATCTCTACTCTTCTTTATTTTAATTCGATATGACAAACATTCATTTAAACTTGCTAGTTCTTTATATTTCCATTTTTCAAAATCAAATGCTCCGCCTGGGAAGAATCCTACAATACTTAAACCTGCTTTAGCACATAAATCACTAATCTCTTCTACTGTATAACAACGTAAAGACTGTGTCACAATCTCATTAGGTTTATTAGGATTCCACCAATGATCTAACATTCTTTCATTTATACTATCATATTCATATTTTCGCATAGCTGAACTTAATGACATTTCTTGTCCACTTACCTTTTTCCAATACAAAGGTTGATAAATATCAATAAGTGCACATCCTTCATCCTTCATCCTTCATCCAATCTTTAATCCGTTTTAGTAGAAACAATTGCTCATCATCTGTTCCTACACCAAATCCATCCAAATAACTAACCACCTCAAATTTTTCCTCAAAGTTAATTTGATAAAAATCTCCACAATAAATGGCAATATCACTACTAGAATGTTCTTTTGCAAAGGAAACCAGCTCTGATACAAGTTCAACAGTTGTCATTCTCACATGTAACTTAGACATCGCTCGTGCAAATCCACCATTCCCTGCACCAAGTTCCAACATCGTTTGAAACGGATATCCAACTTGTTCTTGCACCTCTTTAGCAACCTGCTCTATCCAGCTTTCTGTATTTACATCATAATTCGACAGTTCAAATTGTTTTTTGTAAAATTCCTTCACATTTAATTCGTTCATTATTATTCTCCTCCTGTAATAGTTTTTTCTACTACAGGTTAGAAACTAAATTTCTGATACCCATTAAAAATCCCCCTTATTTATCGCCTACATTTCTATATTACCAAATTAAACAGAATATTCAAACGTAATTTATTCTCTATTGGTTTGAGAATTTCAACTGAAAACAAAATAAATAGCAGATAATGAATTATTCCATTATCTGCTTACCAATTTATCCTTAGCTGCTTTTATTATACTTTTTTGTACACGAGCCAATCCCCAGAATCAATAACTTTCTTTAACATCTTTTTATCCTGAGCAACATACACATACGCATGTATTTCTTTATCAGTAAAATATACTGTTTGCGTTATCCGGTCATATAAATCACTCTCTGCATTACCTGTATATTCTTCAAGCTCATCTAATTTTTGTAGAACATCACTATTTACTTCATAAACTTCCCCATATACTTTTTCCTCGTTTGAACAAACCATTGCAGGATACCCTTCGTTTGTATCAAATAATTTGCCATACGTCCATGCTCCGTCTGCGATGCATGTTGCACCTCGCATATAATGAGCATTCGTTTGCTCTTTTCTTAACGTGCCATACACGAAAACATGATACATATATCCCTATCCCCTTTTTATTGCTCTCTACTTTCTAATTTGTAAATATGCCCGAATCATAAAGTAACTCACTTCACCTGGAAGCTGTTCTTTAATAGATTTCAAACCACCTTCTGCATTTTGTACGGCAGTTTCAATAAGAGCTTCATACTCTGTTGGAACAAAGCTTTGCCACTCTACTTCCATACCATCTTCAAAAGAGCGGATTAAGTGGTTTTCAATCGTTTGTCTTGATAGACCTCTATCTTTCGCAATCTCATTTAGATCAATGCCTTGTTTATACATTTCATACGTTTCTATATGAGAATTCGCTGAAGCTTTTCCTGATTTTTTACGCTCTGAAACAACTTCTGTCTTAATTGTTTCAGCATAGTTTGGATTATCCTCAATGAAGTGCTGAACTGCTTGTAAGAAGTGAGACCCGTACTTCACAAGCTTGTGTTCTCCGATTCCTTTTACAGTTAGGAGTTCGGAGTCACTTTGTGGCATTTTTGCACACATATCTTTTAACGTTTGGTCAGAGAAAATAACAAACGGTGGTACACCTTCTCCTTGCGCAATTTCTTTACGCACTTCACGAAGCACTTCAAATAAAGGATGGTCTTGAACAATTTGTCTCGTTTCTACTCGTTCTTTGCGTAAAACATTCACTTTACCAAGTAGTGCTTCTTTCCCTTTTTCCGTTACTTTTAATGTCGGATATGTACCATGTTCAACTGCAATCAACTCGTCTGAAATTAAAAACTCAATAAACTCATTGACTTCTTTTACACTACGGTTTGATAAAAGACCATACGTTGGCAAAGTATGAAAATTAAATTCAATGACTTTCTTATTTTTCGATCCAGTTAATACTTGTGCAATCATTTGTTTTCCGAATCGTTGGTTTGTCCTGATCATACAAGATAGAACCATTTGTGATTCTCTCGTTACATCAATACTTTCACGGTCGTCCGTACAATTACCACAACGGCCGCAATCTTCCTTCGGCTCTTCTCCAAAGTATTGCAAAATAAATGATTGTAAACATTGTTCTGTATGACAGTAATCGGTCATATTTTGCAATTTTTCTAGTTCATTTGAAAAACGTGATTCTCCAGTTGATTGATCAATTAAAAAGCGTTGCACTTGCACATCTTGAGAAGAATATAACAAAATACATTCACTATCTAACCCATCACGACCAGCACGTCCCGCCTCTTGATAGTAACTTTCCATATTTTTCGGAAGTTGATAATGAATAACGTAGCGAATATTCGATTTATCAATCCCCATCCCGAACGCAGATGTCGCTACCATCACACTGATTTCATCTCGTAAAAAGAGTTCTTGCTGTTCATTTCGATCGTGATCGCTCATACCTGCATGATATTTCGATACCGAAACTCCTGCTTTCCCTAGATCTTCATATAACTGATCGACTACTTTTCTTGTAGCTGCATATATAATCCCAGATTCCTTCTGATTTTGACGAATATAATCTGCTAAATACGCATTACGATCCTGTCCTTTAATTACTGAAAATGATAAGTTCTCGCGCTCGAACGTTGTCATAATTGTATTTTCTTGATTAATTTCAAGCGTGCTACAAATATCATCACGTACTTGTGGTGTTGCCGTTGCCGTTAAAGCTAAAACGAGCGGTTTTTCTGGAAGATAATCTAATATGCGATGTATATGCAAATAACTTGGACGGAAATCATGACCCCACTGCGAAATACAGTGCGCCTCATCAATCGCAATCATTGGAATTTTCATATCGATAAGTTGGTCAACAAACTCCATAGAATCAAGACGCTCAGGCGCCACGTAAAGCAATTTGTAATGTCCTTGTTTCGCCAATTGAATTCGTTGATTCGCTTCTGTAATAGAAATAGAACTATTAATATATGTAGCGGAAATACCGTTTTGTATTAATGTATCTACTTGATCTTTCATAAGTGAAATCAAAGGTGATATAACTAATGTCGTTCCTTCGAATACTAATGCGGGAATTTGATAGCAAATTGACTTACCACCGCCCGTTGGCATAATACAAACTGTATCTTTCCCATCTAATACATTTTTAATTGTTTCATCTTGTCCTCTTCGGAATGACGAATAACCGAAATAAGACGCTAAAAGTTCTTGTGCTTTTGTAAACAAAAAAGAGTCACCTGCTTTTCTTTATCTTTCATCTATTCCTATTATATCATCACTTTTGCGTCATGAAAGTGCTGAATGACAGAGTTATATAATCTATCCTCAAACTGATTCTCACCATCCTTTTGCATGATCACGTACAATTGTTAATAATTCTTGTAAAGCTGGGGAAATCCACTTGTTTTTGTGATATGCGATTTGTGAGGTTTTCGCTGCATACAAACTAATACCTGAACTCTTTAACAAAGTACTCTCTTTAAACTTAATAGCATGCTTTTTCATTATTCTAAGCTTCTCTTCATTTTGGATATTAATTAATATCGCTGTTTTAAGTTACTTTCTATGCTTTACAACATTTAAAACACAAATCTAGTACCCATAAAGAAAGAATTTCAATATATATTCATTTTATTTACCTTCATAGAATATTACTAATCGTATACATGTGAATTTAGGAGGTTAAATTATGAAACGTAGTTACAATAGTTCTATCAAGCCTAAAGAGTCAAATGAAAAACTCCAATTTTCTAATAATGATGCGTGGAAATATGAATCATTTTATAAGTATCAACCCTTAGTTTCATATAGAAAGCTTTTTAATTTCCTTTCTCAAATCTTTAGACGTTAATACATGTGCCAAAAATATATCATTCATACAAATTTTCTCAACATAAAACGTATAGACTTACTACATTACAGTTGTTACCTTATATTATAATCTGTTGGATAAATCCCTTATGTTGACCTGTTTAAATTAGCAGGTCTTTTTTATAATTGTATATTGCAATGTATTCCATTCTGACTTACAAGTTTCTCCTCCATTTTAGAACCCTATTCCGCTCTCCACAAATGATAATAATTCCAAAAAGTAAAATATAAATCAGTTACATTCATACAAGCAATTCATTTTTTCTCAATACACAAAGTGAATTTCCTTTGTTACTATAAAAGTACTCCAGATGAGTTTTTGCTCATCAACATTATCTAGTTAAAGGGATCTGCCGCGGGAGGCAGATCCCTTTAACTTTATTAAAAAGCACCCTTCTCATTTGGACACATTTACCAGGTTATTTTGAAAGAATTTTATGTTAATATTACGTAGTCGAGTCCGACATCTCGGCAATACCCTTTAGAGGTCCTGCAATTTCCCTTGCAGGACCTCTATTAATTTAAAATTCTTTTGATTCATATATATCATAATCATGTTTTTATTCCCCTTCAACCTTCAGCTTTCTCCTTTTCCAACTCTCAAAAAAACTCTTGGACACGTAACTTAAAAATAACGTTTATCATATTGTGAAGTATACATGTTCAAAGGAGTGTAACTATTTATGTATACTTATTGGCAATCATATTACTCCCCTTACCACATCACTAATGCCAGCTTTGATTCATTCGTACGAAGTTACCGGATTAGTAAAAACGAAAATTTTTTAAAAGGATATATGCGTTCTTTATGGGAACAACACGTCGCTTGGACACGATTAGCTATTATAAGTATCATCTTTAATTTACCAGACGTAAACGCTACTGTTGGACGTCTTCTACAAAACGCAATTCACATGGGACTTTCACTTGAACCATTCTATGGTGAAGATGCAGTGAAAAAATATAGTGCATTAATTAAGGATCACTTAACAATCGCTGCTGATCTTGTTAAAGCCGCAAAAGCTGGCGATCAAAATGCCGCTTCATCTATAGAAAAAAAATGGTATTCTAATGCCGACGAAATTGTTGAGTTTCTAAACAGTATCAATCCATATATAGAAAAAGAAGAATTTCGAAAAATGTTTTATGAACATTTAGCGCTTACGAAAGCGGAAGCACTTGCCTTCCTAAATAAAGATTATGAGGCAAGCATAAAACTGTACGATAAAATTGAAAAAGAAGCATTAGAAATGGCTGATACTATAACAGATGCAATCGTAAAACAATTTCCGCAAGTATTTCAATAAAGTGAAATTTTAATCAGTGGGTATTTTGTCCATCCTAACTAATTATTAGCCCACACCAATCGGACTTTTACGAACAGTTAATCTCCCGCCTAACTTCTCTGGTTAAGCCGAATATGTGTGATAAAAATAAGCCGATTTCAAAAAAATCGGCTTATTTAGCTTTCTATCAATCATATTTCACCTCTCCTCTTTACATTTAACGTATATCGATATATTTTATTAATATCCGTTTTTTATAGGAGGAAATAGTTTGATTAACGCCATTGGTCTCGTATTTATACTCACAAATAAACACGAGAAAAAGAAGAAAGTGTATCTGAATGAAAAATTCGCATTAATAGACATTATTGATTCTAAAGAAGTATTTGATGATGAAGGAAACTCATTAGTAGAACTAACATGTAAATACAGTATATATTTAGACGAAAAATACTACTGTAAATCTCTCGATGATTATACTGGACAAGTATTCCCCTTCTTAAGTGCTAAAATAGGAAAAGGACTTCTTAGAAACTTAAATTATTATTTTTCTTACGTTGATGCCTATGATAAAAAACCACCTGTTAAAGAAATAAGACCGCTTATGAAACAAGTAACTAACAGATAACAATAATTATTCAAACAGAAAGCATCTAATTTTTGATGTTTTCTTTTTTGAATCAAGAACTCGTTACCTTTCATCCTCTTCTAAATGTATGTACCCAGGCATAATTTAAATTAAAAACATTGGAGGATTAGACCGAATGAAATACTCAGAAACAATTGTTAGTAAACGGCTTCGAACACTAAAAATGGCTGGTATGTTTTTCATGCTAGTTTTAATCGCATGGCTTGGATATACAAAATTACTTTATGAAAACGGATTTCTTCAAGAAAAGAAAAATTCAGTTGAAGTCATGAATACTAGCATTACAGGAGAAATTGAAAACACTTTTCATGTAAACTTACAAGGTTATCGTAAAACGAGCCTTGATATCGTAATAGATGCAAGTAAAACCGATCCGAGCGAACTATCATTAATTGAGCTCATCAATAAATCTTGTTCACAAGATTGCACAAGTGAGCCTTCAACTTACGTTAAATCAAACCACGGATACATCTTTTATACAGAATCTAATGGTACGAATGTAGCTTTAAAAATAATAAAACAAGATTCATGGGGAATTGAAAAGAAATCCGTTCAAAAAGGAATTTAAAAGGTTCATACAAAAAAGAGTACTTTACTTCAAAGTACTCTTTCAAAGAAAATTACCACTTACGGCATTTGTCATCATCGTCGTCACGTTTACGATTGCGACGGCAATCATCACAATCACAGTCACGTTTACGTCTACATCTACCAAACATTAAATCATCCCAAAATCTATTACAATCTCTACGTCTACAACCACAATTATTACACATGAATATGATTCCCCCTAATACAATATTAGAATTCATCATATTCTATGTTTAAAAGCGTAAAAAGGCTTGTTTGCTAGTCTATATTCTAGTTTTAAAACTAGTGTTATAAGTATTACACTTTCTTACATAAACAAAGGAAAAACAACAAAGAAAAAGCTGACACAGCTCAGCGAAAAACACTGTTGTATCAGCTTTTGATTCTCACATTGTGCTGTATTGATATTCACACACACTTCAGGTGAATGGTTTTATCATTTTTTCTTTTAGTTACTTCCTTTCCATACACCATCTGCAAACTTTCCTGAATGTACAACTTCCCCATCTTTGTCATAAAGCGTGCCTTTACCGTTGTATTTTCCCTTTGCATACGAACCCTCATATTCTTTCTTTCCGTTTATATAGCTTGTACCCTTACCGTGATACTCGTCATTCTTAAAATCACCTTCATATGTAAGGGTGGTTTCGTCTCTATAACTTTTTCCTTTGCCATTTAATTCGTCGCCTTTAAAATTTCCTGTGCGGGAAACAAATGTGTCCATAGGGACAGTTTTCTCCTCAGTAAAGACGACACCTGTATGTTCGTTCTCTCCCCATGCTGATAACATTTCATCATTTTTTTCTAAATAACGGTAAGATCGTTCTGGCACTTCCTCTCCTAAGGAAGTAGAAATCACATCAATGAATAAAACCGGATCATGTTCGTTTCCTTTTCCCTCGTATTCTCCATCTTTGAAGTATCCTTCATATGCTAAATAAGGAGGAAGATTGATGCCATTTGAAATAAATTGTTTCAGTGCATAACTTTCTTCTGTTCTTTTGAAACGCAATCCAAAATCATCAAAAAAACCTTTATTAAAATACCCTGCATAATATAAGTCATAGCTTTCGTTTCCTTCTTTGTATAACGCTCCAATTCCATGCGGTTTTCCGTCCTTGATTTTCCCGAAATATAGGAACGTGTCGTCGTCACTTGTTTCAAAACTCGGTCCAGTAAACCAATGATCATGCTTCGCCATTTTTTCTGGTTTAATGGATTCTTTTTGTTTTTGAATCGTATCTAATATCTCTTTCTTTTCTTTTTCAAAATTATAGCCATTTTTCGTTTTCACTGGCGTTACTTTTTTTTCTTTTTCTTTCTGCTCTTTCTTTTCTTTTTTCTCCTCTTCTTTTCTCAATTTTTCTTCTGTAGCTAATTCTTCCTCTTTCTTTTTCTTTTCTTCTAAATCTTTTTGTTTTTCCTCATTTTTCTTTTTTTCTGCAGTTTCTTTTTTTTTCTTTTCCTCTTCTACAGCTCTTTTTTTATTCTCTTCTTCTCTTTTCAACTTTTCTTTTTTCTCTTGTTGCAACTCTTCTTGTTGTTTCTTTTTTTCTTCAATACTTTTCTCTTCTTGCTTTGCTAAAGCTGTTTCACTTTCTTTTCGTAATTCTTTTTGATATGCAGATACAGTGTCTCCTGGCATTTTCCCAATGAAAAAACCAAGAACCATTAGAATTACAAAAGCTCCCCCATAATAGGTACTCACCTGTCGACGTGTTCGTTCATATTCATCTTTCCAAAAAATCGCCCATTTTGGAAACAACAAACCAACTAAGAACCCTATGAGCGTAAGGAATAATAGACCAATACAAAGCATTTGCATGAACCCTTTGAAAGTTGAAATTGTAAAAAATATTGAATAGAACGCGAATAGAATGAAAACAAATATAGTGATACTATAAAATTTAAGAACTTCCTTTCTTGTTTGCTGCTCAGGATTCTTCCAAAACAATCCCTTTTGTGGTTTTATTAATCCTATACATAAACCTAAAGCAAGAACGATTAATAATAGAAAAAGTAACAATAATAGCATTATAGGATACATCCTTTCTTCAAAACATAAAATAAAGTGAATAATTTCCAATCTATACAATAATATATTTCGTTATTCATTTTTATAAATCCAAATGAAAATTTCAACAACATAGTCCGTTAACTTTTAAACTGGATTCTATTTTCTAACTTCCCATACTTATACAGGTTTAATTGAGATAACTGCATACTCACAATTAAGTTAGTTATCCCATGTACTTACATTTGTCCCTATTATGGAATACATAAAAAGTACCCACCCAATTGTTATTCGCATACTAATTGGATAGGTACTGCATTACACATGCTTAATTTTTTTCTTACTTTACAGACATTAGGTTTATATATTTAATCTCTAGAGCAATTCGCAATGACAAATTCGAAAAGACCCTTAAACTGTGACCAATCACATTTAACAGCCATCCCCCTATAACTCCTTCCCTTCCCCCACAGCCCCCTTCAACCTCTGCAACATATACCCAATTCCTTTACACCCAGCTAGCGGATACGTAATAATTTCTTCTGGATATAATTGTGTCACTACTTTCTTATGCTTCTTTCCTGCTAGTAAAACAATTTCATCAAACTGATGCAAGTCTTTTTCAATCATCTGTTGTTTTAATTGTTCAATACTAATAATCTCATCGCTCTTTGAATCAAAGGCAAGATCATAGTTTTCTAGTACAATATCATTTGGTCTTAAAAACCCATGCTTTGCCGATAATATAACCCGATTCTCGAAAAACATAGTTGCATACGCCTGACATGCTCTTCCAAACGGACTAATGTATACATCTTTCGCCTCCATCGGTCCGTAATCCGGATACTTATCCCAAATCTTCTTTTTTCCACATGGAATTATGCATAACCTTTTCATTTATATTTCTTACCTCACTTCTAACTTTTTAAATATAAAAATATAGAACCCTCTACTTCTTCATACTCAGCTTCTATATCTCCAATTCCCACTACGTTCCAACCATTATTTGTTTCTATCGGCTTTTCATTCATTATAATATGAACTTGTGTTATATTTTTAAAATCTTCTTCAAAAGATGATAAAACAGGCTGATTTATCATATATGTTTTATTACGTATACTTACACTTAAAAAAGTTTTATGTAATGCTTTATTTCCGTTTAAATTTACCTTCATTGGATTAAACGAATTTAATTTTATATTGCCTATAATATACAGATGATACCCTTTCCACTCATAAAAGTGGTTGAAATCCTTGTTTTTTTCGTTTTGTACAAAATGAAAGATTTGCTTCGTTTCTTTACTTATTGCAATTTCATTATTTAAACTTAAATCCACATTTATATTTTGTTTTAAAAAAGCATATAACGATTTATCACTATTAAAGAAGCATGTTTTCCATTCAGGAAGGATTTCATCTAATAATAAACATAAAAGCATTCCTGAGCTATAGCAGCTCCTTCTAATGTTACAATTAGCATCATATGTATCTAAAATAAATCCGCTATATTTTCGTAACGTTTCGCTTTCATCACTTTTACATACTGCAATGTAAGAGTTCATTTCAACATACCAAGCAGGCCCCTCTATGCTTTCAACCATACATTCATATGTTATAAACTCTTCTTTCATAAAACTAGTTCTTTGCTCCCTTAGTTCAATAAATTGTTTAATATAATTATTTTTCTCAGCTTGTGATTTACAATGAACAGCATCATATAAACAAATTCGTTCTCTATTTCGTAATTCTATATTTTCTTCTGTTATAGGATATTGAAATCCTAAAGACTCATTTGGAAATCTACTTTCTTTATTCAAATATTGATAGCAATGAAAAAGTTCATGCACCACAATCGCAAGTAAACTTTCATAGTCTTTATACCTATTCATATTCACGATTGCAGTTGGATAATCTTTGAATAAAATACATGTATCACCTTTAAATTGTTCATCCCACTTTAATACGGTATACTCATCATCATCTTTCAAAAATAGAGGATGATGAAATACATACACATGTTCATCATTATATAATGCAAATGCAGCCCCCATAAAACCAGGCCATAGTTCATACAATAAATCCATATTTATATCTTGATTTATTTTATTTAATATATTGTCCATTATATCCCCACCTATTTCATTCTACATATATCACTTCTACTCCACTTAAAAATAACCCTTTTATTCAAAAAACTGTAAAAAACATATCCCTTATCCCAAATTATAATGTATTATATAAATATATGTGTATTGATGTTATTAAAAGGAGGTGAACATATGAAGAATCTTCTCCCTGCACTAGTACTCTATATTATTATTTGCATAATCGCTATACTTGCTCCAGCGTCTCAAGGCTATAATCATGTTAGCTGGAAGTTGTTTGTTGCGCAAGCGTACGCAATACCTATTTTCATTATTGCTGCTATTATTACATTTTATATAAACAAGAAAAAGTCTTACGAATAAACGTTTTTAAGGATAGCTAAAGGCTATCCTTATTTTAATTCGTTAATCAGATCCAGAATAGCGCTAGCAGTACTTTCTATCCTTTCTTCCGAAAAGTCAAACTTAACACCTGTATTTTCATATATTTCCTGTATAGATAAATTCCAATCTGAACTCGCTCCCACTTTAAAGAAAGCAATCGCTTTTTCTGGATCTTCCCGATAAATTTGAAACAATTGCATTGCTCCTATTTGTGCAATTGCATATTCAATTTTATAAAAAGGAAACTGAAAATAGTGAAATGGCTCTAACCAGCTTGCACCGATTTCATACTCTAATCCTGCAATATCGACCGATGAATATTGATACCTTTTACATAGTTCAACATATTTCTTACCACGCTCTTCTGGTGTATGGTTTGGATTTGTATAGAGCCAGTGTTGGAATACATCTCCTGATACTGACGACATTAATAAAGACAACGTACGAAACAATTGTACTTGCTGCACTTCCTTATACTCACCCTCTTGCTTATAAAAAATATTAAGCTTATCCATTAATAGTAACTCAAGACTAAGGGAATAAAGTTCAGCCACCTCTTCACGAAGATATCTTTCCTGCATGCTACTTTCATTGTTAAATTGTTTATAAAAATGTAATGCATGCCCTATTTCATGTATTAGTGCATTAATTGCATAAAATGAAGGACTAAAATTAGAATACACAAAAACATCTTTACTATGAGGTAAGGTAAAACAAGCAGCTCCTGGCGCTTTATTTTCTCGTTCTTCTACGTCAATTAATCCCGCTTTCCTTATATGAGTAAATTCCCCATGAAAGCACGAATCTGTCTTCCGTAACATTTCTTCAACCCCACCCAATAAATCAATGGAATTTTCAAACGGAATTTTTTGCAAATTACAAGGAGCAAGATCCCAAGGGCGGTACGTTTTTACACCGAGATTCTTTTTGAAATGACTTCCTAACTGTTTCCAAATTGGTACAACATACTTCTCTATAGATTCATGAAGCTTATAACAATCTTCAATACTGTAATCTCTATTTTTTTGTTTAAAAGCATATTCACTATAATTATTAAATCCTGCATTTAACGCTATCTGATTCCGTAATTGTACAAGTTCCTTCATAATACAATCTATTTCTATTTTCACTACACTTCTTGCTTCGCATAAAGCATACCATGCCTTTTCTCGAATAGCTCTATCTGGGTTATCTAGCTGTGCTTTTACGTATGCATACGTCTTTTGTTCTTCTTCCCAATGAATAGCTATGTTAGACATTATTTCTCTATACTTCGTTATAAGCTCTTGCTCTTTAATGGAAAGAGCAATGTTCTTTTCATTAAATATTTTACTTTTCACCAATCTTGCTTTTTTCATAAATCCATATTTCTGCTCATCTAATAAATCGACAAACGGACAATCTTTAAATTTCTGGTCAAATTTTGCATTGTATCTTTTTAAAAGTGGTTGAATTGTATTTTGATTATACATATGTAAATCACGTAAATTACTATCGTCTGCATCTCTATATATAGCAATTAAACTAT
Organism: Bacillus sp. NP247; assembly: GCF_018966865.1. Taxonomy (NCBI): domain Bacteria; kingdom Bacillati; phylum Bacillota; class Bacilli; order Caryophanales; family Bacillaceae; genus Bacillus; species Bacillus sp. NP247. Next base: position 112,901 of record NZ_CP076653.1, read on the forward strand.
TAGTTAACTCCTCTTCTATTTCAGCGTTTAAACACTGTTCATCCAAAAGCCAACTCTCTAATTCTAAAACAGAAGTAATATTCCGCTCGAAAAGTGCCTGTAATTTACTTTTCGATGTTTCCAAATCATTAAACATACACAATCCCCCTGTTTTTAATTTCAATTTTCTGTTTTTTATAGATAGAAAAAGACAAGTAGCCAATCCGACTACTTGTCTTTTCTGTTTATCCGTACTCAATAATATTAAGCTTGGAATGTTTCTGTTAATACAGGAACGATTTGTTTTTTACGAGATACAACACCTTTTAAAGTAGCTGTGTTGTTTTGTAGTGTTACGTTGTATGCTTTCTCAACAACGTTTGATTCTTTACCGATCGCAAGACCGACAGAATCGTTAGTTAAGATATCAGTTACAACGAATAAGAATAGGTCTAAACCTTTTTCTTCTACTACTGCAGAGATAACTTTTTCAAGTTCCGCTTGGTGTACAAGAACGTCGTTTGTATCAACAGCGTTTACTTGTGCGATTTCAACTTTCGCATTACCCATTTGGAATTCTTTAGCGTCAAGAGAGATTAATTGCTCCATTGTTTTTCCGCTTAAGTCAGCACCAGCTTTTAACATTTCTAAGCCGTAGCTATCTGCATCTACACCAGCGATTTCCGCTAATTCACGAGCTGCTGCTACGTCTTGTTCTGTGCAAGTTGGAGATTTGAATAGTAAAGAATCTGAAATAATTGCAGATAACATTAAACCTGCAACTTCTTTACGAATTGCAACGCCATTTTCTTTGTACATTTTGTTTAAGATTGTAGCTGTACATCCAACTGGCTCACAACGGTAGTAAATAGGATCGCTTGTTTCAAAGTTAGCGATACGGTGATGGTCAATAACTTCTAACACACGAACAGATTCGATATCGTTAGCACTTTGTTGACGCTCATTATGGTCAACTAAAATAACGTTGTCCACTTCGTTTGCTACTGTCTCAACAAAACGCGGTCCTTCTACTTTAAAATGATCTAAAGCAAATTGAGTTTCACCGCTGATTTCGCCTAAACGTACAGGCTCAGCATTCATTCCTAATTCTTTTTTCAATTCTGCATAAGCAATCGCAGAACAAATTGCATCTGTATCTGGGTTTTTATGCCCGAAAACTAGTACTTTTTCCATGATTTCCACCTCTTCATGAAAAGGATATCTTAAAGAAGCAAATATGACAATATTTAAAGCCGAATTTTTTATAAATAATTGTACTTTCTTCTATATTTTTCATAAAAAAATCATCTAAAATGAATTAGATGATCAAAATGTATATTTAATTTAAAATAGTGTAGGAACTTGCACTACATTGTTAAACGCAAAATTGGAATTTAAACCATTATTCACAAGGTTCACATCAATAACTTGATAAAACGCATTTCCAGTGTCCGCGATCTCCCAAACAGCTAAAATAAGATGGTAACCACTACGATCAGTTGGTACATTTGCTTCATGCGTTACTGTTGTCCCCGGTCTAACTCCGCCATCATTTTTCACATAGAACGGCACTAAATCTAAACTAGACCTTGTTAAAGGCATATTTGGATTCCAATCCTTCTTTGTAATGTAGTATTTCCATTCTTTCGTACTATGAGGAGCCGTTAGTTTCCACTTGAATGTATTCGTCCCGCCGTTTAACGTAACTTTCTTCCACCTATCTACTGATTGAGCGTCTAAAGCAGGAAAATGACCAGCACCTGCAATTTGTCCATCAGAAGGTCCTAATTGCGGAAAGCCACCTATTCCTTCTACACTTTGTGGTTCATATTGAACTGGACCGCAATTTACATTTATCCCTTGCTTACATAAATAGGATCGGCTCGCTGGTGATTCTACATACCCATGAGCTGAAGCCTTTTCTGAAAATCCAAATGTTAATAATCCCGTAAGTAATATCCCACCACTTAACATAACCTTTTTCATCTTTTGTAAACTTGTCTTTTTCATTCTTTCATCCCCTTCCCAAAAATGAAACGAAAATAACTATAGTTGCCTAGTCATCTTCTCTACATCCATTATAAGTGGAGGAGTATTACTAAAAGAACCCTCTAGAAACTTTCTCAAATTCGTTTAGCTACAAAAATATCAATTCTTCTTCACATTTTAATTACCAGTTATCAAATCTATTATTTATTTTGTCGTTTTATTGTTACATACTTATAACACCGTCTGAAAATACAAACGGCGTTAAAGTGGTTAGTGATTACTTACAATTATATATCACAGTGTAGCTTTGAAAAAAGTTTGATTAAATTAACTCTATACACCTAGATAAAATAATAAATAGAAAAAGTGGATTTTGAAAAAGATTGATCATTTCTTGATACTTGTGCCATTAAAGCGTACAATTACGAAATTGGCAAAGGTAGTCTAGTTACCAAATAGCCCTCTCCCTCTCAGGTTTGCGGAAACTGGCTCCTTTCCTACCTCACGCGCCCATATAGATAACTGGCCGATATGGTGGATTTCGTGGACAATGACATGACGTATTAACTCTCCGTGTGTACATTCGATGACCCGGCGCCTAATTGGTGCGTCTCTTGAGCTAATCGGCTCTTCGTTGAAGTCAGCTTTTGAAAGTTTCCGAGAGTCCATTTCATTTGTCCAAGAGGTCACAAATGGCTTCACTTTCTCGTGGTATTGAGCTGAAAGATTTCTCACTTTTTGTAAGCTGGCATACTCTTCAAACAATGGCTCCTCAGGGACTGATTCACCGCGCAACCCTAAGATCCACATATATTCCACATCTACAATATGAAATAAGGTATGTAGTATACTGCCGAACCCACCGACCCGTTTCTTTACTAGTTCTTCAGCCGATATGTCTTCGCACCATGTAAACCAATCATCACGAACTTGCCAGTTATATTGAAACAGTTTCAACATCACAGCAACCTCCATCTTTTAGATTAACATTAAATATTCACCAAAAGACTTCAAAATTCCTATTTAAATAATACCTCATAAAAGCCTGTTAAAACCTTATACAAACTGGCCCTCAAATTGAACATTCAATATGAAGTTAAAGAATGAAAAGAAAAACCCTATTATACAGGGGGGATCAATCTTTTTTACAAATCAACACTCAGACGTAACAACAAATTTGTCGTTTGAATATATCTCTCTTTTTAAATAAAAAACTACATCATTTTATAATAAATAACCGTTGCATCTAACTCACCATTCGGAGAAATTGCATACCCCGGTATTCTGCCGGATTCTTGATAATCTAATGACTTATACAATCTATTAGAAGGGTCTCCTTCTCTAGTATCTAAAACTAAAAGAGACCTATTTTCTTGCTTTGCCCGTTCTTCTGCTTTTTGCATAAGTAAACGCCCAATACCATTTCGTCTAAAATTCGGGTGAGTCATTAACTTGCAAATCTCAGCTCTATGGGTCCCGTTAGGCTTTGTAACTAAATGTAATTGAACACTTCCTGCCATTTCATTGTTTATTTTAGCAACATACAATATCACTTCTGGTGCTAATACAGTTTGCCAATAATTTGTTGCTTCTTTTTGTTCCAGTGGAGATAAAAAACCAATTGACGCCCCATCATCTACTACATTTTTCAAAAGTTTAGAAAGCTCTTCAATATCATTTTCTAGTTGCTTCATTTCTTCAATTACTAAATTTCGCATTACTTTTCCCCCTTTTGTTTTTATTTTAACAATTTTTATAGCAGGAATAATTAAATATTAAGATGAAATTAATTAAGATACGATTTTTTTAGAGAAAGGATCACTATATGAAATATATATTAGAAAGGAAATACGCAAAAGAATTACTGGATTGGGCATATGAACAAAACCCAGGTCCTTGGTTCGAACATTCAATTAATGTTGCCGATGCAACTGAAAAAATAATTGTAGAACTTATAAAAAATGGGTATGACTTAGATGTTGACATAGCATACAATGCCGCTCTCCTGCATGATATAGGAAGATATAAAGGTTTTACTAAATCTGTTATTCATTCCTATGATGGTTACATGTATATGAATGATTTAGGGTATACAGGAAACGCCGTTATATGTGTGACGCATTCATTTCCTTGCAAAAATGAGCATATAGATATCGCAGCAGAGTGGAGCCTTGTTCCCGATTATATGGAAAGCCGGTTAATTGAAATATTGAATGAGAATAGTGACTATGACTTATACAATAAAGTAATTACTCTTTGCGACGCTCTCGCTGATGCGGATGGTTTTACTACGCTTGAAAGAAGATTGGTTTCTGTTGGTTTACGTCATGGCACAACCTCTCATACCTCTTTACATTGGAAAGGATTCTATACAATTAAGAATGAATTAGAATCTTTAATTGGGAAGAGCATATACACTCTTCTCCCTGATGTAGAGAAATCAATTTATAAGAATACAGAATATTAAAATAAACATAACTTAAAAACGATACAATTTGTAAGTATGCTTCTAAAAAACTCATTTAAAAGTGGAGGGATTACTTATTAGTAAAATAGGATTTGACTTAATAAATCATGAAGGTAACTTAAATATTGGATATGAAGATATAGTTCTTATCTCTAGGAAATGTAAATTTTCTAACTGTTCGCATACAAATGAGCCACACTGCGCGGTTAAAAAAGCCATCTCTGACGGTACACTTTCTGAAAAAGTAGTTAATAGTTATTATAGAGATGTAAATGAGGCACAATATGTTTTTAAACAGAGGAATAAAACAAAAGCTCTCGATTATATGAAACAATTAAAACTCTTTCAAAAAAATTAGGCTAAAATAAAAAGCTCTCCTTACAAGCTTATTTTAAGGAGAGCTTTCTCACGTTTAATGACTTTGACTTTTCAATTCCACCATACACACTTGCATTAGAATCCGCTCTCAGCACATTTTAGTTCTCCAGAAATTACAACTGAGACATAACAAACTTCTAATACCCCTTTACTAAGATCAATACAACCTTTTGTTTAAGGTCAAAAAAAACCATAGATAACCTCAATTAAAGAGTGAATTTTCAGTTTTTTCATTCTAGAATTTGCATGTTTAAAATTTAACACTATCATCCGCCGATACTTTTTCTTTAGAACTTTTCCTTTCAACCTCTTTACTCCGCTCTTCCCAAATCGTTAAACCTTCAATTCCTACTTTTTTAGGATCAAAAACCGGATCTTTCCCTTCTTTTTTCTGCGTTTCATAGTCTTTTAACACTTTTAATGCAGTTTTGCTTAACAATAGGATTGCTATAAGGTTTAACCATGCCATACTACCAATTCCTAAATCTCCAAGGTTCCATAAAAACGAAGCTGATTCTACACTACCGATGTATACCATTATTAAAAATCCAATTTTTAATAATGGTTTTAACCAGCTATATTTGAGCCCACGATCTAAATAAGTAAGCGTCGTTTCAGCGATATAGTAGTAAGCTAGTAAAGTTGTAAATGCGAAGAAGAAGATTGCGATTGAAATAAATATTGGACCAAATCCAGTCATAACAGTTTCAACTGCTTGTTGTGTATAAATTGGACCAGCTTCCACATTCCCTATATTTTGTACAATAGCGCTTTTCCCTTCAGGTATAACATTATACATACCTGTTATTAAAATCATGAGAGCTGTCGCTGTACATACTACAATTGTATCGATATATACAGAAAACGCTTGAACTAACCCTTGTTTTGCAGGATGCGATACTTCAGCAGCTGCAGAACTATATGTTGCTTCTCCTACACCAGCAACGTTTGAAAATACTGCTCGCTTTACACCCCAAGCAATAGCTGCACCGACGATACCGCCAAACATTTCATTTACACCAAATGCACTTGAGAAAATTAAAGCGAACATACTTGGAATTTCTGTTATATTTGCAATTAAAATGATGCATGTAACAATTACATAGCCAATTGCCATAAAAGGTACTAACATTTGTGACACACCAGCAATTCTTTTTACTCCACCAAAAATAATCGCCGCTAGTAACACAACTAAAAATATACCCGTTACATATTTACTAATACCGTTAGAATTTTCAAATCCAACAGCGATACTACTCGATTGAATACCTGGTAATAAAACGCCGTATGAAAGTGTTACAACTACCGCTACAATGACTGCAAACCATTTCATTTTCAAACCTTTCTCAATGAAATATGGTGTACCACCGCGATATTCATTTCCTACTTTACTTTTATATACTTGTGCTAATGTTGATTCAACAAATGCGCTAGCTGCTCCTAATAGAGCCATCATCCACATCCAAAATACAGCTCCAGGTCCACCGAAAGCGATAGCTGTCGCGACCCCCGCGATATTCCCTATTCCAACCCTTCCTGATAGAGCCAAACAAAATGCTTGGAAGGATGATATTCCAGTCTCTGAACTTTTCCCTTCAAAAAGTAGCTTAATCATCTCTTTAAAATAACGAATCTGTAAAAAACGAGTCGCAATGGTGAAATACACTCCTGCCCCTAATGCGAAAACAACTAAACCAATACTCCACACTTGCCCTACTAACCATTCTACTAACTTCTCCATCCAAATCCCCCTTATCATTCTTTTGAAAAAGTAATTTTATATATAAGAAAACGGACAACCTTTATCACACATTCCAGTTGTCCGCTTCTCTTACTATTTCATCATTCTTTTATCTTCTCACTATTAATCGTCTGCCAGACTTCCACAGACTAGCTTTTCACTTAATATTTACCCAAACACTTTTCACTTCTGTATAATTATCAAGTGCATATGAACCTAATTCACGTCCGATACCTGATTGCTTATATCCACCAAATGGCGCAGCAGCATTTTCTAGGTTATAATCATTAATCCACACTGTTCCTGCCTTTAATTTATTGGCAACTTGATGCCCTGTTTTAATATTTTGTGTCCATACACCCGCAGCAAGTCCATATGAAGAGCGGTTTGCTCTTTCAATTACTTCTTCTGTTGAATCAAATGGAAGTACAACGACAACTGGTCCAAAAATTTCTTCCTTAACAATTGTCATATCGTCTGTAACATTTGTGAATACTGTTGGCTGTACAAAATAACCTTTTTCAAATGCGCGTTCACCGCCGGCTGCAACAGTAGCACCTTCAGCTCTTCCTTGTTCAATGTAATTTAGCACACGCTCTTGTTGTTTTTTAGATACGAGTGGACCCATTTCAGTATCCTTCTCCATACCCGCTCCAAGCTTCACTTCATTTGCCATTTTTACAAGTTCATTTACGACTGTTTCATAATGCTTTCGATGAACGAAGACCCGAGATCCTGCACTACAATTTTGACCGTGATTATACATAATACCTTGGAATGCACCATTAATCGCTTCTTCCAAATCAGCGTCTTCTAAAATGATATTTGGTGACTTACCACCAAGTTCTAACGTTACATGTTTAATTGTTTCTGCAGATTGTCGCATAATATATTTCCCCGTAACTGTTGAACCTGTGAAAGCTACTTTATCAATATCATGATGGTTTACAATTGCCGCTCCTGCTTCTTGGCCGAAACCTGGCACAAAGTTTACAACACCATTTGGAAAACCAGCCTCCTTAAAAAGCTTCGCTGTATATAGTAAAGATAAAGGTGTTTGCTCTGCTGGTTTTAATACAATCGTACAACCTGTTGCAAGTGCCGCTCCCATTTTCCAAGAAGACATTACAAGTGGAAAATTCCACGGAATAATTTGGCCTACAACGCCAACCGGTTCATGGCGTGTGTAGTTTAAGTAATCTTTTGAAATCGGAATTGTTTGCCCAATAATTTTTGTAGCCCATCCCGCGTAATAGCGATAATTTTCTACAGTCGCTGAAATATCATCATCAAGTGCTACTTGATACGGTTTTCCATTATCTAAAGCTTCTAGCTGTGCTAATTCTTCTCTATGCTCTTCAATTAAATCTGCTAATTTATAAATAAGATGCGCTCTTTCAGCAGTAGTCATTTCCGCCCAAGGACCGGTTTCAAAAGCAAGTCTTGCCGCTTTTACCGCAACATCGATATCTTCTTCTTGTGCTTCACATACGACAGCCAGAACATCTTCTGTTGCTGGATTGTACGTTTCGAACGTCTTTCCACTTATTGAAGGAACAAATTCACCATTAATAAACATTTTAACTTCTTCATTTAAAAACGCTTTCACTTTTGGTTTCAGTTCAATGTTTGTCGTTAACATATATGCTCTCCTCCTTATTTAAACAGCTGCATGAGCTGCAATTTCTGATAAAGTGAAACTTTAATCAGTGGGGGTTTTTTCCCCGCGGATTATTAGTTGAACCAATCGGACTTTTACGGGCAGTCCGACTCCCACCTAACTTCCTTGCATCTACCGCATTTCGAGGCGGGAGTCATACTGCCCGTTTATGCGGGATAAAATCGTTTGAAGTTTTTGATCTTCTTCTTCAGTTAACCCTAATCTCGGATAACGTGAAGGTCCTCCGACTTGCCCATGTAATTCCATTGAGCGTTTAACGATTTGTACATATTTTCCTGATCCTTCAAGAAACTCACAAAGAGGTAAAATCGCATCGTTTATTTCCCAAGCTTTTTCTAATTCACCATTTTGGAAATGCTCATACATTTTCGTAACAAGTCCCGGTACGATATTTCCTGCTACTGAAACCCATCCCGTCGCACCAACTAAATAAGATTCCATAACTAAATCTTCAGATCCGCAGAAAACTTGAAAAGCACCTTCGCCTTGTCTTACTAAATCTCTTGCTTTTCGAATATCTCCGCTAGATTCTTTAATATGTGTAACATTTTCACATTCTTTTCCAATACGTAACATGAGGTCTGTACTCATATCAACACCAGATGTAAACGGATTATTGTATAACATAATTGGTATATTTACAGCGTTTGAGATTTCCTTAAAATGAAAATAGATTTCCTCTTCCTTCGGTTTACAATAGTAAGAGTTTATAATTAATGCACAATCCGCTCCGTGCGCCTCTGCATGTTTTGTATATTCAATCGTTTCTTTCGTCGTTTCTGCTGCAGTTCCAACAATGACTGGAATACGGCCATCAACTTCTTTCAATACAGTTTCTACCATGTTAAATCGTTCTTCTTTTGATAAACTAACAAATTCTCCTGTACTTCCATTAATAATAATTCCAGCTACTTTTTGCTCAATAAAGTAGTTGACGTTTTGTTTTACACCTTTCCAATCAATCTCTTGAAATTCATCCATCGGTGTTATTAATACTGGAAATGCCCCTTTAATTTTTTGCATCTTTATCTCTCCCTTTAATATTTTATTTTAATAAGAAACCTGTTTGAAACGGATCTGTAGGGTCTAATAGAAACGTCTGCATTCCTGTAATAAACCCTCTACTTTCAAATCGGAAAATGTATCCTTGTTCTTCTTTCTTCACTTTTTCTACTGTTATAAAACTATTAAATATACTTTCGTTTTTAAAAGGTTTATCCGTTATATAATCATTTTTAAATAAAGCATGAACATAGGACACAATAGTAGAAACAAAACCTGGCGAACGTACTATAAAGTTATCTTCATGAAATGTAATCGACTTTATATGGTTCTTTTCTTTTTGCGTAGAATCTACTAAAATAAGTCTTTTTATAAGTGACTGTTTTTGTATAGCTTGAAGTGTAGCTTCTCCCCATTTTTTTAATTCAGAAATGTTTTCAATATAAATTTCTGGCGAATATGCACCCTTTTCTACAACTGCATATACTTTATCTGCTTGTATGAGAGAGTAACTTATATTACCAACCTTTAAATTTTCCTCAATCATATAGCATAGTTTGCTTTCAAACGAGACAGATATAACTTCATCATCCTCTACATATGCATCGACTGAAAATATGCCAGATAGCGTTTCGATTTTGTATTGATTGGACTCTCTCTTTTTTAAATACCCGCTTTCTAGTAACATCGTTATTACTGCGACAATGCCTCCGTAATGAAGAGGAATGGATCCTTCATGATTAAAAAACAATACCGCTGCATCCACTTCATTATGAATAGAAGGAACGACAACGCATCCATTTAAACCAATAAAACCACGTGGTTCATTTAATAAAAGCTTCATTTCCTCTGCTAATTCACCTGAAAATTGTTCGTTTAATTGCTCCAAACTGTAGTAGTATTTGCATGGTACGTCTTTCATTACACGAAATGCCTCGCCATTTACATGTACGTCTACTGCTGTATACATTTTTTGAATGTTCATTTTACATCCTCCGTTTCATGTTCCATCGGCGGAATTAGCAAAAAGCCTTCTTTAAGTGGATCCTTTTCATTATAAAAAAATCTATGCATGCCCATAAGCCAAGCTGATCCCGTAATTTTCGTTACTACAGCTTCAATATTTTCTACATATGTTGTATTCATAACACACCCTTTAAATAAAGAACCTACAATACTCTCATGAACAAATTCTTCATCGATATCAATTTTTTTATGAGCGTATAATACAGCTAACTTCGCTGATGTTCCTGTACCACATGGAGATCGATCAATTCCTCCTGGCGGAACAACAACTGTATTTTTCACATGCGCACTTTCATGAGTAGGATCTGTATAAAATTCAACATGTGTTAATCCTCTTATAAACGAATACTCTGGATGAATAACTTCAAACTTCTCATTAATTGTATTTCTAATATGAATAGCCTTATCAATGATTGTAGATGCGTTTTCTGGTACCAACTCTAAGCCTACTGACTTCGCATCAATAATGGCATAAAAATTTCCCCCATACGCAATATCAGCCTCTACAGTTCCAATTTCTTCGACGTGTACAGAAATATTTTTCAGTAAAAAAGCTGGTATGTTACAGAATGAAACTTCTTTCGCCTTTCCATTTTGAACAGTAATTTCCACTTCAACTAAGCCAGCTGGTGTATCTAGCTTTAAAGAAGTAATCGGTTCAACTACTGGAATTAAACCTGATTCAATTAAAGCTGTACATACACCGATTGTATCGTGGCCACACATCGGTAAATATCCGCCTGTCTCTATGTATATAACACCTATATCAGCTTCAGGATGACACGGATCTGTTAATAGCGCTCCTGACATTACATCATGACCACGTGGCTCATTCATTAATAATTTCCGAATCCAGTCATACTCCTTTTTCATATGTAACATCTTCTCTGCCATCGTCTCTCCAATTAACTTAGGAAGTCCGCTAATTAATGTCCTCGTTGGATTCCCGCCCGTATGTGTATCAATCGTCGTAAAGACTCTTTGTGACCTCATCCGTTTAACACCCTTTCTGTAAAACGACTCAAACGAAGTGGTTCAATAGGAATGATTGTTTCTTTTTCATTTAATAACTCTTCAATCACTTTCCCAGTAACTGCTGCCAGACTAATTCCATCACCTTCATGTCCTGCTGCAATAAAATAATTCGGAATATGTTCCACTCGTGAAATGATCGGCAAATGATCTTCTGTCCACGGGCGTAAACCAGCATATGAACGAATCACCATCATATCTGCCATTTTCGGATAAAAACGAATTGCTCTGTTTGCAATACATTTAATAACCTCGTTATTTATCCTCGTATGAAACCCTACAAACTCTCTACTACTACCAATTAAAAAATTTTGGCTTTCTGTTGGCTCAAATACAAGAGCTACCCCGTACTTCTCAGTTAAAGCATCCACTTTTCGTTTTCCACCAAACTTAGAAATTAAATAACCAAATTCCATTACTTTACGGCAACCTACGTGTTGTTGCCTTGAAGCTACAATAATATGTCCCTTTCTCGGTTCAATTGGGATATTCACATCTAACATCTGTCCAATTTTAGGAGCCCACACACCGGCTGCGTTCACTACTTGCTTCGCAGTAAACGTCCCATTTGTTGTTTCTACAATAAAGGAACCATCTATATCTCTTTTCATTTCTTTTACTTCTGTATGATTAAAAACTTTCGTACCAAATTTCTTCGATTCTGCAAGTAGGGAAAAAGCAAGAAGATATGGATTTACAGTCGAATCAGTTGCGCATTCTAAACCGCCTAATAAATCATCCGCAAAAAATGGTGATTCCTCTCTTATATCTTGCCTATCAAGCATTCGAAACGGTAAGCCCACTTCTTTTTGACGATTCACCCATTGCTGCGCTGCCTCCATCTCTTCGTCTGATTCACAAACGAGAATGCTTCCAGGTGCCCTATATTCAAATGAGTGCTCCAACTCTTCACTTAAATCAGTTACTAATTTTTGACTTACTAACGACATTTGACTATCAAACCCCGGGTCTTTATCAATAGCTAAAATGTTCCCGTCACACCGTGAAGACGTCCCACTAACGAATTCCCCTTTTTCAATGATTGTTACATCTCTTCCGTATTTCGAAGTGTAATAAGCAATCGAACAGCCAATTATACCGCCACCTATTATTAAAACGTCACAGTGCCTCATATAGCATCCTCCTTTCTCCTAAATCTCTCACTTTCTATTTATGCAATTGGTGTGCCAACTCTACATACAGAAGTATTTATATAAAATTATTTTTATTTGTAAAAATATTTTAAATTTATCGTAAATAGGTGTATTATTTTTTTATCACTGTCTAAATTTTTATACATAACAGGAGGACAATATGGCATTTTCATTTCCAACAATAAAAGAGTTTATAAAAATTTTGTCAATCGATCGTACAAGTATGTTTAAGCGAATGAAACAGGTAGGTGAAAAATTTTATTACATTCATTCATCTACCGAAGAATGGAGTTGCGCAGTTATATATGAAAATGACTCTTTCACTGCTTTAATCGAAGCCTTTTCTAGCTATTCAGCGGTCGTAATTGTGAACGAAAATCTAAAGCCTATATGCTGTGTAACTGCTCAACAAATGATTCCGTTTCTTAATAAGTCTTACAATGATTTGCTAGCTTTTTATAAAACTGTCATTCAAACGACTGATTCTTCTGTGACAGTTATTGATGAGAAAGAATGCGTTCGTACGTGGACAGATGGCGCTGAAAAAATCTTTTCAGTCAAATATAACGAAATTATTGGACAACCAATCACTCGTTTTTTTGATTATAAAGATTTAGAAATTTTACAATCATTACATGGCGGAAAAAGCATAATAGCTCAGTTCCATCAGCCTCGTCCGGATTTATTCGTATTAATTAATTCAAATCCTGTTTATTGTAACGATGAAATTATAGGAGCAGTCGTTTCTGAAACGGATGTTACAAATCAAGTTGTATTGAATGAGAAATTATTTAATATGTCGCATGAAGTACATCGCTTGGAACAAGAAGTAGCAAAATATAAAGATACATCCGATCCTTTCCTTGCGATGAATGGAAAAAGCCCTATTATACAAAGGACGATTCAATTAGCTAGAAAGGTTTGTTCAGTGAAATCAACTGTTTTAATTCTCGGCGAAAGCGGTGTTGGAAAAGAAGTGTTTGCGAAAGCAATTCATGAAGCAAGCGAGACAGTAAATGCCCCTTTCATTTCTATCAACTGCGGCGCAATCCCAGAAGCATTATTTGAAAGTGAGTTATTCGGGTACGAACGTGGAGCCTTTTCTGGTGCAAACAGTAAAGGTAAGAAAGGTAAAATCGAGCTTGCACAAGGTGGTACTTTATTTCTCGATGAAATAGGAGAAATGCCGCTCGATATGCAGGTGAAACTTTTACGTGTACTGCAAGAACGAAAGTATTACCGAGTTGGTGGAGAAAAAGAAATACATATTGATTTCCGCATTATCGCTGCTACAAATCGTGATTTACAAGAAGAAATGAGAAAAGGAACATTTCGAGAAGATTTATACTATCGCTTAAATGTAGTTAGCTTGCACATTCCGCCACTGCGCGAAAGACGAGAGGATATTATCGAATTAACCTACTCCTTCTTAAACGATTTTTCAATTACCTATAACAGACCAATTCGCGACTTACCTTCAAGCATTATGCATGAGCTACTTCATTACAATTGGCCAGGGAATATTCGCGAGCTCCGTAACGTAGTTGAAAGACTCGTCGTATTTGCGACGGATGGTGTTATAAAACAAGACTATTTACCATTTCATACAAATGATACTTCAGAGAACGAAACGTCTCATTCCCTTTTACTCAGCAACAACACCATTCTCCCTTTACAAGAAGAGATGGATGAGCATGAGAAAAAGGTCATTGAAAGAGCTTTACGCATTTTAAATGATAATAAATTAGAATGTGCGAAACAACTTGGCGTAACGAGGGCTACTTTATATAACCGTTTAAAAAGGCTTGGGTTACAATAAAGTGAAACTTTAATCAGTGGGGGTTTTGTTCATCCCCACTTGATTATTAGCCCTCACCAATCGGGCTTTTACGGGCAGCCCGACCCCCACCTAACTTCTTTGCTTTCACTGAATTTTGAGGTGAGGTCTTACTGCCCAGCAAATAGCGGGATAACTCCCTCCCCTCCTCTATATTGGCATAGTTTTTGCATCATAATTTGTGCAAACCGAACTAGAGGAGGAATACATATGACGAATAAAGAGAACTTAATTGTTTGTCGTTGTGAAGAAGTTACATACGGACAACTTCAATCGACAATCGCTGAATATAATTGCTCAGCTCGCGAGTTAAAACTAAGAACGCGTGCTGGTATGGGATTTTGCGGCGGAAGAACATGTAGAATGACGATAGAACGAATGGTAGAAAGTGCGAATCCTAACCTGTCTCAAAATGAAATTCCATTGAAATATCAACCACCAGTGCGCGCAGTTACTTTTGGAGCGGTAGGTGAAAATCAATGAGTAGAATTACAAATCACCCTATTTTAGGTAGTTTATATACTAGTCAGCGCATCACTTTTCAATTTAACAGTCAAGAATACGAAGCGTATGAACATGAAACAATAGCAGCTGCTCTGCTTGCAAATGGAATAAGAACGTTAAGGGTCCATGAAGATAGCGGGACGCCGCGAGGTATTTATTGTAATATCGGGCATTGTTCTGAATGCCGAGTGACTGTAAACAATCAAACGAATGTACGAGCATGCTTAACAGTTGTAGAAAACGATATGATTGTTGAAAGCGGAAAACAGCATCCAAATATCGTGAGAGAGATGGTGAAAAAGCGATGATCGATGTAATTATAATTGGTGCAGGGCCAGCAGGATTATCAGCTTCCATCTCTTGTGCACGTTTTGGACTTAACGTACTTGTTATTGATGAATTTATGAAACCTGGCGGGAGACTGTTAGGACAGTTACATCAAGAGCCTACTGGCGAATGGTGGAACGGAATAGAAGAATCAAAACGCCTTCACGAAGAAGCAAAATCGCTTTCAGTCGATATCCGGTGCGGTGTTTCCGTCTATAATTTAGATAAAGATGAAAGTTGTTGGTTTGTACATACAAATATCGGTACGCTAGAAGCACCGTTTGTACTTATTGCTACTGGGGCTGCGGAGTATTCTATTCCCCTACCTGGCTGGACACTTCCAGGAGTTATGTCAATTGGAGCGGCTCAAGTTATGACAAATGTTCACCGGGTTCAAGTTGGTAAAAAAGGAATCATTATCGGTGCTAATATTTTGTCATTCGCCATTTTAAATGAACTTCAATTAGCTGGAATCACAGTGGATCATATTGTACTCCCTGAAAAAAGCGAGTTAAGCCATAAGGCCGGTGAACCAGAAGAAGTTTTAAACTCACTCTTAAATGCGGCTCATCTCGCCCCATCTGCTATTTTACGTATAGGTAGCCGTTTTATGAAATATGATTGGATTCGAAAAGCAGGATTAACATTTTATCCAAATAGCGGCATGAAAATAAACGGGACGCCGCTTCATCTTCGTAAAGCTGCACTTGAAATTATCGGTACAGATCAAGTAGAGGGTGTACGTGTTGCTAACATTGACTCTAAAGGGAATATTATTAACGGATCAGAAAAGATATATGAGGCAGATTTTGTTTGCATTGCCGGAGGTTTATACCCTCTTGCTGAACTTGCCGCTGTAGCGGGATGCCCTTTCCATTACATTCCTGAACTTGGCGGGCATGTCCCGCTTCATTCAGAAGAAATGGAAACCTCTCTTCCAGGTTTATTTGTTGCTGGAAATATTACGGGCATTGAAAGCGGAAAAATCGCGATGGCGCAAGGAACAGTTGCTGGATATTCAATCGTAAAACAAGCTAATAAAACATCTAATTCGGTTGAAAAACACTTACAACAAGCGACTCAAAATGTCCACACCGTTCGTCATCATGCTGCGATTCAATTTAATCCGATGGTTGATATTGGTAGACGGAAGATGAATGAGATTTGGCGTGATTTTCAATCATTTGAAGAAAATCAACAAATGAAAGCGTGAAAAACTAGCATATAAAAAAGCGGTGGATTCATTTCCACCGCCTTTTTTATAATTTTTGTACTACATCTAGTATTTCTGTTCCGTCAATTACAGGAACCAAAAGTATTACCTATTTTTCATTCCGACTAAAACTTTCGATATCGACATCCATAAATTTATAAACATTAAAATTCCGCAAACATCAGCGACAATTACATACAATCCTATAAATTGGTTTTCAAAGTGGAGCAACGGAGTGTAATAAATGGCCATTATTAAGGCTATAACCATGGAAAACAGAAGCAGTTTTTTCCTAGTTATCATATAAATACAATACAAAAACGTATAATAAGCCCAAAATTGCGCAGTATACCATGCATGAGATAGTCGAATACCTGTTTTCGTATGCAAAGTTATTAAAACCAGTATGTATATTACAAGTAATACAATTAATGGTGCAAATCTAACAAATTGCAAAAGATTTATTAAAAAGCGTTTTTTTGAACTTGAGTGATTTACTTCGTATTTAAACATCTGTTTCGTTATATAATGAACAAAAAATATTAATCCTACACTAATAGCTAACATAAAAAATATCATACTACGCCTTCTTTTCTAATATATTTATCAACTGTATTTTAAAAATCCATAGGACTTAACCTAATAAAAATTACACCAACTAAAATTTTCACTAAACCATCTATTACAAAAAATACATCTAGATTTACGTTGGTAATAATTAATCCTACGAATGAATTAAATATTAAAATAACGGACAGCAAAAACATCATTTTTCCATGTACGGGAATAAACATTAAGAAATGAATACCTACAGCTAAAAGAATTAATAGCCAGTAATTTCTATAATCATCGCCGACAAAATGAAAAATGAGAAAAACTAAAATAGCCAAAAGCATCATTGAAAAATTAGCCCACTTTTTTTGTTCTGATGTTCCAGAACCAACTGCAAATTTCTTCCTAGTTTTAGGGTTCAATTGCCATATCATTCCTAATGTATAAACAATAATAAAAGGCCAAACATTTGGATAGCCGTTATGTTTTATTAAAAGTAAAAACATTGCTGCTCCAGCAATTATTAGCCACATCCCATTAATCTTTTGTCTAGGATACTTGTAAGTTTGTATTTCCATGTTCCGTTCTCCTTTTTCGAAATTTTCTAATATTCTTAATATAAATACTTTTTTTACCAGAAGACTTATGAGCAAATTCAACTAAATTCAAACCATCATTCTTCTACCTCGCTTTGAATAATAAAATATAAGATTTCTGAAATATCATATCAAATATAGCTGTGATTTATTTGTCGCAATTCGTCGAATAGATAAATAAAAGTCGTTTTATGTCAAAATTTTTTTATTTGGATAGCCAACTTTGAATTAGGTAGATAAAATGATGCAAATACTAAATTGAAGACACATGAAATACTGGATTTTATTCTAAAAGAAGAAACATACTAACAATATGAATCAAAATAAAAAACTGTTAGAGCATAAGGCTCTAACAGTTTTATTGTTCATCGTTATTAAATTTCGCTAATGCGTAAATACCTTCTTTATCATCTAATTCAAGTTGCAATCTTGCAGCAAATGAATTGACGTTGTATTCTCGATCAAGTAGTAAGCGTAGTGCTTCGATTAAGTTTGCTTGAATTAAAATTTGCTGGCGACCATTTACCTCTACTTCTGCAGAGAAACCGTAGTCATCATCATACATTAGTTCAACTGAAACTTCTTCTGGACCAACTTGTCTTTTTTCAGCGATATATATACAAAGTGCATTTATAAGCTCTTGTTCAGAAATTTTTATTGTTTCCATGCTACTTCATCCGCCTTTTTCTTACGTTGGTCTTTGAAGTATTTAAATGCACGAACTGCTAACATTACGATACCAGCCATTACTAACATATTTACCATAAATGCTAATACAGAACCAAGAGCTCCCATATTTGCAAATAAGCTACCCATTAATAAACCACCAAGACCACCTAGTAATAAACCTTTCATAAAGCTTCCTTTATTACTTTTTGGCGCTGTGTTTGTTGCTTTTGTTTTTGAGTCTGGTGTTGTTTTTTGTGAATTCACATTAGAATCTTTTTTGTTTAAATCAACTTTTGATTTTTGACCAGAACTTGGTGTATATGATTTTTTACCAGATTTGTAACTTTTCGCTGCCGCATGATCTACGAACATAAAGCTACTAGCCCCAAAAATAACCATGAATGCTGTCATTACTGCTACAAGTTTTTTCAACATATTATATCCATTCTCCTTTTATATAGATATATGTGAAATCTACCTTTCTAGTAAATTCAGAATGATAGATTTGTTTTAAAACCACTTTAAAGGTTCTTATGAACTTATTATATGAACTTTTGTCGAAATATGCAAGTATTATTTACTTACGATAATAATTCCATAACAAAGGAAAAATTAAGAAAAACGGAATTGACTTTAAATCAAACAGAACATATTATAAGTTCATAAGAACTTTTTATAATTTTGGAGGTGAAAAGATGGAAACATTTCATCTCACACGAAACGAAATGGCAACGCTCCTTCTATCATTAAGAGGATGGAATACGAAAAAACCTCTTGGTATTTTACAAGAAGCTTGGGCAAAGTCACATAAAAAAGATATTGAGAGCGGACAAAGCGTTACTGCTTTTATTACAACCGCACTTTCACCTATTTTTGAAAAATTGATTAAGATTGACGATACGGATGTCGGTTTTTCTTTAAATGAAATAGTTGCGCTTGGCAATCAGATTGAAAACACGAGTTTCTCTGTAACTGCTATGCAAAACTGGGTGAAACGAGATATAAAAGAAATGATTGGCTCCCCTCAAAAAGGGAAGAAATATTCAATCGAACAAGCAGCCTTACTATTCATTGTCGAAGATTTAAAAACAGCGCTTGATTTTGAATCTATTCGCAAACTATTACGACTCATCGTAAATGACCCGGCCGACCGAAGTGATGATTTAATTAACCCTGTTCATTTATATGTAGCTTATTCCTCTTTATTTGAAGAACTAAATCAAGGGAATTGCATACAACTAAATGCAACAGACACTATTCATACGATTGAAAATATCGTGAAAGAAAAGGCTGATAACATCGCAAGTAAGTTCGATCAAATTAATAACGAACAACGCGAAGCAATTCGTAACGCTATTATTATCGCTACACTCTCTGTACATACCGCATATGTACAAATGCTAGCGAAACGATACGTGACAGCAACATTATTTTTACAAAATTTAGATGTGAAACCGTAAAAAAATAAGCATCCCCCTGTCATATATGTAGAACAGGGGGATGCTTATTTTACATCAACATAAAATATAAAAATCGTTTTACATCTAAGTTTCATTTTGCAATAGCTCTTGATTATGTAAACATCATTAGTAACCTATCATGAATTCAACAATTTTTATTTCATACTATTAAATCCATATCAGATTTTCTCTATAAAATTAATTACCTCATCTTTATAATCGTATTTATCATTAATCTCTTGCAATAATTCAATATCATGAGTATGAGTTTTTCCTGTCTCGAGCAGTTCGCGATATAAATCAATATAAGGAAGCTTTTTACTAATAGCGTTTTTAAATTCCTTTTCTACATCATAAGTAACTTTTTTAAATCTCACCTCGGCAATCCCTGCCTCATCAATTTCAAGAATTGCATATTGAGCACGTAGGTCAGAATTCAAATTGTCCCATTTATAAAAAGGTTGTCCAATAGTTCCTGGATTAATAATTAATTGATCATTACTACTATAACGTAACAATTGATGATGGGTATGAGCGTAAATCGCAATATCATAATCATGATCAAATAACTGATCAAAATTTCCCTGATTATTAGTGGGCCATAAATCTCCTCCGTAATTTTTATTTTGTAGATTATGACTAATACTGATTGATAAATCATTAACGCGTTTGGTTATATGTAGTGGTAAATTTTTAATACGATTAATATAGTTTTCATCTAAATTTTCACATTGATACTTAACTAATCTAGAAACATAAATATCAGTTGCGTTATTAATATCAATGTTTTTATTAAGCACATCAAGGAAGCTGTCTTCCCAGTTTCCTTGAACATAAGTATCAACATTAATACTATCTAACATCTCAAATAGATCATTCGATCCAGGCCCAGGCATAATTAAATCTCCTAAAAACCAAAAATCAGTAACACTTTCTTTCATAGTATCTTCAATAACTGCTGTTAAAGCAGTCGCATTACCATGCACATCTGCCAGTAAAGCAATTTTATGTTTCATGTATTTCATCCCCCTGAATTAACATTATATTCCGAATTAACTGCGTGTATTTTTCTATATTGTTTCTTCTTTCTTAACTCTGTGCATATCATACACCTTAACTTGATTCTCTATATACGATTTTTCTTTTTTAAATCCAGCTTTCTCATAACAACGAATGGCCCTCTTATTATCTTCCCTAACTTGTAATACAACGGCTTCTATATCAGGATCTAAAAATGATTTACTAATAAAATACTTTGTAATCTCCGCTCCAAGCCCTTTTGAAAATAAATTCGAAACACCAATGAGGATAGAGTATTCCATCATGTACGCATCTTCATATTTCTTCTTTTTTAATCCGACTCTCCCTATTACTTCATCTTCTACTACTATTACATGATAACTCGCATAAGACCGCGACAATTTTTCAGTCCAATACTGCCGAAGCTCTTCAATTGTATATCGCTTAAATGATTTCACATCTGCTATATTATGTAATTCTTCGTCGTTATACCATTCTAATATAATTGGTAAATCATCTATTTGTAATAAACGTTCATGCCAATCCATATTTTCACCTCATCTACATTTCAAATTACTACACCTAATTAAAAAAAATACGCGTATTCTTTTTTAGGCAATTTTACTATCTCTTGAATAAAATTTGATTTTTCTAAAATGTTCTCTAGCTTCCCCTCACTATAAACATAAATACCACCTACGTATGAACTGTAAGCCTTTTTCTCAGTTATTACCACTGCGGTGCTATTTTCCTTTTTATAATCACCCTCTATTCCTTTTTCAAATGACAAACTTTTAGTTGCTGAGAAATAAAGATGGATTAATGCTGCTATTTCTACGTCATCTGATTTTGCAAAGCACTTTATTTCATTTAAAATCATTTCATCTTGTAACGGAAGAAAGTCCTCTATTTCTATCTTCTCTCTTTTATGAAAGAAATTGTGTAGCTCAGGAGTATAGAACGAAAGATTTTTTTCCTTTATCTTTTGAAAAATGGATTGCAATAATAAGTCTTTCCCTATTACAAACGGATGGCCAAAGCCATTATTGTAAAGCTCTTCTTTCATTTTCATTAGTTGTTCGATGTAAGGGATTCCTTGTTCTGCGATAACAAGTTTACCGTTAATAAAACGCATATTAGCAATCAATTCTTCTATCCGTAGGCCCTCGAATTCAAGCGAGGAATAATATAAATCTCTATTCCAAAAATCTAATTGATCCATTCCTAACGAATGAAATAATAACTCATCTATAATTGGAAAAGCACCCTCTTCTGTTAAAGCTTTCGTTACATCATATAATAATCCAGGAGTCTGATTTAAAATCGTGCGTATTTCTTCATCCTCTTGAATGATTCGTACCGTCCACTCACCATGATTTTCACCTGATATTTTCTGAAAACAATGTGAATACGGACCATGTCCAGCATCGTGTAGAAGAGCTACAGTAGATACTAGCTTTCGTTCATATTTCGATAAATGTATATCACCAATCTCAGTAAGATGTTCTATCACTTTATTTACTAGTACATATACACCTATCGAATGTTCTTCCCTCGTATGTATTGCGTTCTCATGTAAAAAATATGTATGTCCTTGTTGTTTAATATAGGCCAACCTTTGAAATGCTTTTGTATCTATCAATTGAAGGATATCTCTATCATGAATAGAGATTGGGCCATAAATTGAATCTGTAACACGCATACATTCTCCTCCTATTTTTGTAAATTAAAACCTATAATATTATACTAAATTTTCAGTCTATTTTCATTAATATATGAGAAATTTTTAATGATCTTTTCATTATCTCTTCATGAAAACTGGGCTTATATCCTTTACTATAATACTTATACGAGACATAAAAGAATTGAAATAGCAATCCCCTATGTAAATAAGGTATAATCTACATATAGTGAACCTTTTATGTTGTTAAATAAAGGGGCTTATATTCAAAATTCATAAATTAGAAGGTGCAACAATGTTAAGTAGTTTTATTCACTCGGTTTTAACGTTTTTTGAAGGATTAGGTTATTGGGGCATTATGCTTGGACTAATGATCGAGATTATTCCAAGTGAAATTGTCCTTGCTTATGCAGGATTCTTAGTATTCAATGGTAGTATCTCATTTATTGGTGCAGTTGTATTTGGTACCATTGGCGGCGTTATTGCCCAAATCTTTGTTTACTGGATTGGTCGATATGGTGGTCGCCCTGTATTAGAACGTTACGGTAAGTATATTTTCATACATAAAAAACAAATGGATGCTGCTGAAGATTGGTTTAATCGATACGGAACTGGCGTAATTTTCACTGCACGTTTTATCCCTGTCGTTCGTCATGCAATTTCAATTCCAGCTGGGATTACTAAAATGCCAATTTCACGTTTCACTACATTAACAGCACTTGCGATAATCCCTTGGTCTATCATTTTCATTTATCTAGGTGAAAAACTAGGTGAAAACTGGGAGAATATTAATGAAATTGCTGGACCGTATGTGAAATCTTTCGCTATTGGCGGAGTTGTTCTTATTATTTTATATTTCATGATAAAAAAATGGTCAAAAAAACGTAAAAAACTCGCTTAAATTTCTAAATAAAAGCCGCTATTAATTCAATCGAAATTATAGCGGTTTTTATTATTAACTTGATTATCTTTTATAAATTGTATAATTTCTTCTTTATGTTTTAAATCATGTTGAATGAGTGATGAAAAATAATCGTTTAATCTCACTCTTTTTGTGCCGACTTGGTAATCATCTTTAAAATTCCGGGCAAAAATTTGATTGATTTGATCAACTAACTGTTTACGAGTAAAGCTGAATTGATCTAATAGTTCTTCTTTTGAAATACCGGATCTCGCATATTTTATTGCACCCTCATTCATTTCCTCAACACTTGTTGGAACATTGGGTACAGATTGTCCACTTATAAAGTATGGAATTCTATACTTCATTAAAAACTCATCCCAAACGATTAAATGTGAAATCACATCCGCAATTCCCCATGAACCTTTTCTAAAAGGTTCAAACCATACATCATTAGTTACACAATTCAATGTTTGGCACCATTCTATTAGTCTTAACTTTTCTTCTAGAATACTTTCTTTCTCCATAATTCATTCCTTCCTCTTTCACACTAATAATTGATTCATATATAACTTCTAGACATTACATAAAAACCCCTCCAGTTTAAGTTTTACGTGGATAAGCAACAATTCAGTCATATAATTCGTATAGTAACTCAAAAGGCGTGATTCCCCTATGCACTGGCAGCAAAAAGTCCCCTACTTAATTGGACGCCCTGTTGGTGTTTCTCTCATTAATGGGCAAGGGACATCCGGCGTTTTATGCGGCGTACAAAATAATCAATTATTTGTTTATGAATATCTCTACCAAGCTCAGTTCGCAATGAAACATTATAACTTTAGACAAATTCAAGATATACATGCCTTTCCTAATTGCCCGCGCCAAAATCCTATATATTAAAAAATAGGAACGGCTTTATCGCCATTCCTATTTCCATTGTTTATACATTATTTTTCAGAGTAAAACTTTTGCACTGCTTCATCAAAATAGATCCAGCCTTTCCAGCCTAAATGAATTGTATCTTTTAAGAAATATTTATCATATTCATGGCTAGAAAAATCGACTACTGGGTATCCTGCTTTTTCGACTTGATCGCGAACCTTATTATAATACACATCACGGCGTTCTTTTGGGAAACCAGCGTAATCATACCACGGTCCGTTTACAGGCACAGAAATAAAGAGTGGTTTTACATTTTTTTCTTTGAAAAGATCTAAAACAATTTGTAAGTCATCATATTCTGGTGAATCATCATATGATTCATTTGCTCTAAAGTTTTTTAAACCTTTTAATTTTTTCTTTAAATTATGTTTATAGTAATATGGATTTTCAATTCCGAATGTATTTGTTGTGGATCCTACTTTACCTTCTTGTTCCGCATGTTTACGTGCATCTTCCCAAGAAAGTGAACGTAATCCCATATTTGTTTTCTCTTTCATCGGTTCGATTTTAAATAGCGAGTTAAATAAATCTCTATGATCTAAAATGTTTCGATGCATATAAGCAAGTGGTTTGACTAGACCTGCTTTTATGTTATGTTTCGTATCATTATAAACAATACCTTCTAATGAATTTTTTAATATATCATCTTTTTGAACAACTTCATAATCTAATAGTCGTTTCGCGATCTGCTTCTTCATTTCAGGTTTAATTTCATCATTAAAAATAAAATGATATGCTTGTTGTTTGGAGAAATTATTAGTAAAATCCCCTTGTGATACACCCGTTTTTGTAAACCATTGTGGCGAAAGAACAAACACTACTTTTTTACCTTCTAATTCATCCATTGTTGAGGTCATATTTAAAATATGAGCTAAACTTTGCGTACCGCCAGTTCCAATTAAAAATGGTGTAAAACCTGCTGGATTTACTTTGAAATAGTTAGATGGATGGTATGCATCCATTCGTAAAAATTCAGATGAACCGTACATCGGCAAATACTGCGAATTCTCTAACATTTTCTGCTGTAAGAAAACACTTTGTAGTTTTTCTTTTTGTAAGGATGCTGCCGCATCTTCTATCTTTTTATCACTAATTAGTGATACTAAACTTTTAGATGGAATGAGCAATACAATGAAAAAAAGTATACAGGCTAAAATAATTGGTCCGAAAGCATGCTTCATCTTCATCAAATATTCCTCTTTCCATTACTATTAAATTGTAACCCTTGTTTTTGACACGTCATCTTTTCTCTCCTTTTTCTCTATACATGTTCTATTCTATTTATCTATTATTTACATGTATGTATTCCCTTTCTTTGCACTATTAAGTTAAATACTTATAGAGCAAGAAAGTGTTTCCAAAGAAACATGTTAATTATACAAGATTCCACATAAATTTCACACTGGAATTTTAGTAATAATTTTATTTTTAAGCAGTGAAAAAACACATAAAATGTCTATAATTCATCAGATGATGTATTGAGTTCAAAATATGATAATAAACGCCCACTATGATCAACATCTTGAGTATATGTAAAGCCTAGCTTTCGTAAAAGTTTTTTCGAATTCTCATTAGCTACTTTAACCCTAGCAATTATTCTTTTTAAATTCATCGTCTCTGTTGCATATTGAATGGAAGCCTCTGCTGCTTCTGACGCATATCCATTCCTCCAATACTCTGGATCAAGGAGATACATAATTTCTGTTTCCCCTGTTTCATTTACCTTTCTTAAACCACAATGTCCTAATAACTGGCCTGTTTCATTTTTGAATAACAGCCATACACCAAAATCATACTGTTCCCAATGCAATATAAGTTGACTCATATAATCTTTAGTTTCATCTATTGACATACCTCTTGATTTAGCAAGCCATTGGCCAACCGCTTCTTTTTTCAATATGTTATACAATTGATCAACATCTTCTATATTCGGTTTTCTCATCACCAATCTTTTCGTATGTATTACTTTCCCCTTTACAAATACAGACATAGTGCCCCTCCTAATACTGTTTATAGACTAGTAAATTATACCATGAACTATCATCGGCTTTAACTAAGAAAAAACAGACTATCACATACGTGAAGTCTGTTTTTTCTCTTTCTTTACTTTTGTACGTCCGACCATTTCAAGCTTGTTGCTGGGCCAAATTGATGTACATATAAATCTTTTACGTATGGTTTTTGTAAATAAGATAATCCGCGCTGGAATACTGGTGCGATTACTGCGTCATCAAGGAGCATTTTTTCCGCATCTTGCAATGCCTTCCAACGGGCTTTTTCATCATTACCTAATTCAGTTTTAATTTTCTTAATTAACGCATCATATTCTGGATTTGCATATCCTGTATTATTTACGGTACTTCCCGAAAGGAATACTTCTAAATAAGTCATCGGATCTGGATAATCGGGTAACCAGCGTGATAACGACATTTCATATTCTTTTTTCTTCTCTAACGCTAGTTTTTGCGTATGTGGTTGTAATTTCACATTTACCTTTAATCCAGGTAAGTTTTTCTCAAGCTGTTCTTTAATATATTCGCCTACCTTTTTAAAGTTTTCTAAGTCATAATTTAATAACTCAAGCGTTACTTCGTTCGTACCCGTCTCTTGCTTTGCCTTTTCCCAATATTCCTTCGCCAGCTTTACGTCTGTCTTATTAAACTCGCCCGCTGTACTTCTAAAGTCTTTCTTATCTGGACCTTTTAAAAACCCTTTTGGTACATAGTAGTTCGCAGCAACAGAACCATCATTTAAAAATGAAGTCGCAAGACCCTTCTTATCAAACACTGTACTTAACGCCAGACGCGCATTTTTATTTTTAAGAATCGGTACATTTTCATTGAAACGGAAGAAATACATGACTGGATCTGTATATTGTTTCAGTTCCTTATTCGTTTTATATTTATCTACGAATTCTGTAGAAATGACCGCTCTATCAACTTTATCTGTTTCATATAAATTTACCGCAGTTGAAATTTCTTTAACAATTTGATAGTTTACTTCATCTAATTTCACTTCTTTTTTATCCCAATACTTATCATTTTTCTTCATTGTAAAGCTAGCTTCATGTTTCCATTCTGATAATGTAAACGGTCCATTATATACCGCTTTATTTGCTTCTAATCCGTATTTATCACCTTGCTCCTTCGCATATTTTTCATTAATTGGATAGAAGGATGGCAATATTAATAGTTTCGTAAAGTAAGGTACAGGATGTTCTAGCTCTACGACAAATGTTTTATCATCCTTTGCTTTTACTCCTAATTCATCTAGTCCTAATTGTTTCTTATTTATTTTCTCCGCATTTTTCACATCATACGCAATGTATGCATATTGAGAAGCTGTATCTGGATTAATAAGCTGCTTCCAAGCAAATACGTAATCGTGAGCCGTTACTGGATCTCCGTTAGACCATTTCGCATCACGTAAATGGAATGTATAAGTCTTTCCATCCTTACTAACCTCATATTTTTGCGCTCCGGCTTCAATTACTTCATCATTTTTCGATAATCGGAATAGCCCTTCCATTACGTTATTCAAAACGTTAAACGATACCGCATCTGTTACTTTCCCTGAATTTAATGATGGAATTTCACCCGTTTCTAGTAGCTGCAATACTTTCTTCTCATCTTTCGGCTTTGTAGTTGTTTTTTCTTTTGCACATCCAACTAAAAATGAAGAAACTAATAGAGTACTAACTAATGAATAGCGAACTACCTTTTTCATTTCCAAACCCCCTCTATTTTTTACGGTAAGTAACGACGAGCACCAGCGTATTCTTCTATATATCCTGGTGTATTTAACGGGATTATTTCAACTGATCTTTCAGCTCTTGGTGAGTGAATCATATTACCATCACCAATATACATTGCAACGTGATGGACACTACCTTTCCCTTGATCATGTGCAAAGAAGATTAAGTCTCCTTTTTGTAAGTTTTCTTTATCAACAGCAACCCCCGCTCTTGATTGCGGTCCAGAATCTCGCGGTATTGTAATACCGTGCGATTTATAAATTGTATGTGTGAATCCAGAGCAATCAAATCCAAAACCACTTGTACCAGCCCATATATATGGTAAACCTAAAAACATTTTCCCTGTGTTGATTAAATCATCAGCTGTCGGTGTTGGAATATCATTTTGAGAACGGTAAACCGTTCCATCATTTTTTCGTAGCCATGCTTTCTGTCCATTTGGCAACAATACGCGGTATGAAATTGTATCCTCACTTAGTAGCGGCAATCGCGTATTATAGCTAATTTCAAGTGCTTTTTGTTTTTCAGAAGGATTTATATATAAAATTGCTGTCGGTTTCGTTACTAATACGAACGGTTCGTTTATTTTATCTGCAAACTCCTGATTATACGTTAATTGTTTTTCCGGCATCCATCCCGGGTAACCTTCTTCATTTCGTGGTGTCGGTTGTCCGTGTACTAACACTTTTACCCAGTCACCTTTCTTATCAACAACCGTTACTTCTTGACCAAGTAGTGCTTGCGTTTCTAATTTATTTGCATTTGTTAACCATAGTTTTTCATCGAGCGTCATTGATTTCGTCCATTTCCATAAATCAACTGGATTTGTTGCACTCGGTGCATCAATTGGCCGTAATGAATCAGGTGCAGTCCATAACGTTGCGGCAGATACATCTATAAATGCTTTGCTATCTTTCTTCTCTTCTGCATTTGCCGATGTAAATGATGAAAATATAAATAAAGTTGTTAAAAATGCAGTTCCTACTTTTTTCATATATATCCCCCTTGAAAGATAGTTTACTAGGTACTACTTCTAAGTTTTTATATTCACTACAGAATGCAGGTTTACCTTCGGACCCGTGTAAGTCATTCCTTCTGGCTCTTCTACTAACCATAACGGTGCATCAAGATCAAAGTAGTGAATGTTCGGATGAGCCGCAGCTAAATGTGCAACAGCGCTAACTGAAAGTGAAGATTCCATCATACTTCCAACCATACATTTCACACCTGCTGCTTCCGCAATATCTGCAATTTTCCAGGCTTCTCGAATACCACCGCATTTCATTAATTTAATATTAAGTAGGTCTGCATATCCTCCTTGGACAATCTTTAATGCGTCGCTTGCCGAAAACATACTTTCATCTGCCATAATAGGCGTTTGTACATTGTCTTTCACGTATTTTAATCCATCCCAATCTTTCGCATGAACTGGTTGTTCTACAAATTCTATATTTAAATTTCTATTCTCCATTTCTCTAATAATAGAAACCGCTTCTTTTGGTTTCCATCCTTGATTTGCATCTAAACGTAACGTCGTATTCTTTGGAACCACATTTCGAATTGCCTCTATGCGTTCCAAATCTAAATGCGCCTCTTTACCCACCTTAATTTTTAATGTTTGAAATCCTTTTTCAATATGCTTTTTCGCTTCTTTTGCCATTAATAAAGGTTCATCCACACTTACTGTAATATCAGTATAAATCTCTTTCTTTCCACCTAGTAATGCGTATAACGGTATGTTGTGAAATTGACAATATACATCGTATAAAGCCATATCTACCGCCGCTTTCGCACTTGTATTTCCTATGCAACTCATTTGAATGTGTAACAATAACGTTTGAAATTGCAGTACATCTTTTTCAACTAATACAGAACGAATTGGTCCTAATATTGCTTCCTCCATCCCGTTGGCAAAATCACCTGTAATAACCGGCGTTGCTGCAGCAGCTCCTTTTCCAACAATTCCTTCATCTGTATGAATAAACACATCTATACTTTCGATTTCTGTTACAGTACGAAGTGCTGTTTTAAACGGTGTATGAAGCTTTACATGTCGGCGGTTTACCTTCACATCGGTAATTTTCATTTTGTTCATCCTTTCGTTGTTTATAGAGCGATACTTTAATCCACGGGAGGTTTTATTCTGTCCGTTAATGCGAAACAAAAAAATCCAGCCATAAGAAGATTCTTACGGCTGGATTTTGTCTATGAATGGGTAGACAAAGCAGCAATCTGATTATATTTTTTCTGTGCATCCTTTAGCGCTACAAGTAGCGCCTTTTGAGACGAACCGAAATATCGATTTTTTATTTCTGTTACTAATGCTGGATCATTAATATTTTTATGTAGAAACAAATATTTAACAAATTGAGATGTTAATGCAATTGTCGCTGAGCAATCTGCATCTACAATTTCCCCTGTATCCTTCTCAAGTACAAATGCTACAAAATAGCTTTTAAACTTTTCGGTAATGGGATTATTTTGAGGTGCTTTCGCATCTCCTACGATGTAAATTGTATTTGAAGCGTACACAGCTATCTTCCTTTCTTATACGAGGATAACGGTTTTCTTAATAGACGTATGAGCTGTTAACTCAGCGTTGATTAAGAAATGTATC
This sequence comes from Bacillus sp. NP247, assembly GCF_018966865.1. NCBI lineage: Bacteria > Bacillati > Bacillota > Bacilli > Caryophanales > Bacillaceae > Bacillus > Bacillus sp. NP247. The sequence continues at coordinate 143,423 of NZ_CP076653.1, forward strand.
CGCTTACCTTGTATTATAAACAATTGACAGAATTTTAACAATATTTATTTTGACATATATTCCATAATTATGAAAGTCTCTTAAAACAATTAAAAATGGCTCAAACTTCTCATTTTTACAATATGTCATTGCTCCTTGTACCATGACATTCACACTACAAACACCTTTTCACTCATACATCAAAAAACAGTTAGCTATTGCTAACTGTTCCACCACTTCACTTTGGCAATACGAATATTGTTTCGTTTGACTTAGAAAATTGATACTCTTTTCTCGCAAACTTTAAAATTTCTTCTTCATTATCCGTTAAATTCTCGATGTTAGTCTTTAAAGAACCTTGATCTTTCTTTAAAGAAACTAATTGTTTCGTTTGGTTCGTTATTGTATTTTTTTTGCCATTAATTACTTCTTGTTGTTTCGTCAAAATATATTGAACGTACAAAGTAGTCGCAGCAATAAAAATGAACATGAAAATAAAACGCCTTAACTTCTTCTTATTTATAGTTCGATTGTCGTTAGGCTGTGATAGTTGCTCTGGTATATTAGGAACATTTACTCTTTTGAGTTTCCTCATTTTCAAATCCCCCTAACCCATATTTTTTCACTACCATAGGCACGATCTCTTATTAACTTAAATTCTATTCTTATAAAATAAGCTCCTTCACAAAAAAATCTCACAAATTAACCAATTAGAGATAGCGTTCGACGACATCTCTGTATTTAAAATGAGAATTTTTATTTATGCTGCTATAAAATAGTAGTTTATGTTATTCTTTTTCCCCAATTGTAGAAAACATTTTTACACACATAAATTCCAGTTTTGCATACCGATGTTATAACATGCATACAAGGAGGAAAAACGATGCACTACCGTACATTAGGTAACACTGGCATTACTGTTTCTGAAATTGGCTTTGGAGCGTGGGCGATTGGCGGCGATGAATGGGGTCCTGTTAACGACAAACAATCTATAACCGCTATGCAGAAAGCTATTGAATACGGCGTAAACTTTATTGATACTGCTGATGTATACGGATTAGGACATAGTGAAAGGTTAGTAACTCAAGCGATAAGAGAGCACCGTAATAATATCATTTTATCAACGAAAGGCGGTTTAATTGGGCATCACTATGATCCAAGTGGAGAGCCTGTTTATAATACTGCCGAAAAAGTGATCGCAGTATTTGAAACTAGCTTACTGCGCCTAGAAACAGATTATATTGATGTTTATTTCTGTCACATTTGGTGGGATAAACAAGAAGAAACAGAAGCATTTTTACGTGCATTTGAAATATTAAAACGGGAAGGAAAAGTAAGAGCTGTTGGAGTTTCAACTCACGACATACAATATATAAAACACTTCAATAAAAACGCTGAAATTGATGTTGTGCAACTTGATTACAACATATTAAACCGAAAACCAGAAAACGACATACTGCCCTACCTACAAGAGAACAATTTAGGAGCTGTTATACGCGGCCCTTTAAAAATGGGGATATTAACCGGAAAATTTACAAATAAAACAACTTTTCCTGACGGAGATTTACGCAAAGAATGGCCAAAAGAAAAGTGGTTTCAAGAAGATTTACAAAAAGTAGAAAAATTAAGGTTACTCTCAAATGAAAATCAGACATTAGGACAACTTGCACTTCGCTACGTCCTCTCTCATCCAGCAGTATCGGTCGCAATTCCTGGCGCAAAAACAGAAAAACAAGCGAAAGAAAATGCAGATGCAACTACCCGTCCGATACTTACGGATGAGGAATTAGCTTATATTCAGTCAATATAAAACAAGACCAGCAGTTGGATATTTCAACTGCTGGTCTTGTTTTACTTTCAATATTTTAAATCAATATCATATTCCATTCTCTTCGCTGTTTCTTCAGCAACCCGAGCACCTAACAAGTTTTTCACAATATGAAATGACATGTTAATTCCGGCTGAAATTCCACCAGACGTAATAATATGCCCCTCATCTACAAACTTTATATTTTCTAATACTTCAATATTCGGAAAAACATTTCTAAAGTTTTCAATACTAGCCCAATGTGTTGTCGCTTGTTTTTCCTCAAGTAAACCTGCTTTCGCTAACAAAAGCGCTCCAGTACAAACAGAAGCCATTAACTTCACTTCTTTCATTTGCTGACGAATCCAATTTATTATAATTTCATTTTCCACTTCGTTTTCTCTAACACCTAATCCACCAGGAATAATTAAAATATCAACTGGAGGTAAGTTTTCAATGCTATAATCCGGTTGTACCTTTAATCCGTTCCGCGCTATAATCATTTCCCCGTCTTGGCTAACGGTATGTACAATAAATGGTTGTTCACCATTCGTTGTAGTAACGGAAAAAACTTCAAATGGGCCCGCGAAATCTAACACTTCCACTTCATTAAATAGAAAAATCCCTACATTCCAGCGATTAATCATAAACTTACTTCCCCCTGTAAATGATGTAAAAGGTGCTCATGCCCTTTCTCTAATGCAATATCGTACGCTGTTTTCCCATCATTTTTCTTAATCGTTTTATTAGCCCGGTTTTCAAGTAATAATATAATTATTTCTTCATTTCCTAATAAAGCAGCTTCATGAAGTCCTGTCCAACCACCACTTTGAACTGCATTCACATCTGATCCCTTTTCAATTAAGAATGCTACAAGCTCGCTTTGTTTGTTCGCAATTGCCGCTTGAAGTGGTGTATTTTCATTTTCGTTTTTCGCTCTAATATGTATATTTGCTCCATGTTCTAAAAGGAAACTTGCTATTTCTTTCTGCCCAAAATAAGCTGCTAAATGAAGCGGTGTCCATCCATCTTCGCTATATGAATTTACAATACTTCGATCCTCGTTTATTATCTCTACTATTTTTTCTTTTTCTCCGCTTATAACCGCTTGTGTTACTGATATGATTTGTTCCATAGTGAACCTCCATTTATAAAGATGTTTTGTATTTCTCCCTTTATAAATTCTATTAATGATGGCCTATTCCTTTACTAACAAACAGTTTACATAACAATATTATTTCATTTTTTATTATACCAATAAAAAAACAATCCCTCTAACGAATGGATTGTTTTTAAATTTCATTTTTATAATTCCTTTGATTTTTCATTCATTTTTATTAAAATTAATTAAGATTAATAAAAATGAATGAAAAATATGAATTCAGCAATCAGGAATTCTTTACATATCGAAAGCCACTATTTACTTACATAGCAGTCTTTTTATCATTTGAAAACAAAAATAAAATTACGCCTTACGTTTGCAAAAAAAGTGTGTAGCAAGACTCAAAACAGTACTCTTATCATACTAATCTATAACAATTCTGTCTTCTTCCCTTACCTGTATCTTTCAGTACATAAGACTTTAAAACGAGTGCTGTTAGTGAATCCGTTAATGTTTTATATGATAAATTTGAAAGAGCTAATAGATCATTCGTGTATAACATTCTATGCTTCTCTAATAATAATAGTACTAATCGTTCTGACGGTTTTAATGTTTCGTCGCTTTCTAGTATAAAATCTATATTTTTCATGTTCCTAATTATTACTCCTTATATAAAAAAATGATTTTAGCGATTATTTAATATAAAAATACTACATAACAAAATTAAAGATATATCGATATAGAATACCTTTTAAACACTATTATACTATAACATATAAAAGACATTTCCCCAAATTGGAAATGCCTTTTATATGTATCTCTCTTATTTATATAATTGATATGATTGTTCTAGCCCTTTATTATATTTTGTATTATTATCCGTCCATTCTCCCCCTAAGTTTCCTGGCCATCCTGATGTATTGGCAACGTATTTAAGTAAATCCCAATCAACCAATCCTTTTCTCACACCGCGTTCATACGATTTAACCATATTAGAAATCGCTATTGTTGCATTTATTTGTGATTCCATTAAGCTCTCTTCCGATAATTGCGCTGGTGCTAAACCACCACGATGTAATTGGAATAAACCGAAAGATGTTCCGTTATCCCCTATTGCTTTTCGATTAAACTTCGTTTCATGATCAGCAATAGATAATGGTATCCAATCTGGAATACCATACCTCTTTGCAACTTCACTAATTACTTGTTTATTATTTTTAATTTCTTTCTGCTTTTCATAGTTGGTATAAATTACATAACTTAAAGTAACTAACGTAAGTAATATGAATATATATTGTAGCGCTTTTCTCATCATTCCATCCCCTGCTTTGTGTATGTGTCACTTTCTACATCTACTATAAAACTTTTATGTGACATTCATTTGACGAAATGATTTTAATTATACATAAGTAGTTACATTTTTAACTATCCATCGGAAAACTGCAATTCTTCTAAAAAGACTCCTTCAATACATAAAAACAGTCAGCCTTTCATGTATAGTACATGAAAGGCTGACTGTTTTTCACTACACTTTTTTATGTATACAGTATATCCCCACTATTATAAAACAAATTGAAATTATCGATAAAGTTGTGCCATGAATTTCATAAAATGCAGTAAAAAATTTTCCGCTTGCTCTATCCCAAATTTCTAATGAACCCGCGAAAATTGCGGAAGTTATATATGTAAGGCCGAATAGGAGAACTCCCGAAAGAACATAGGTTGCTCCAATATTTTTCATTATTAGCTCACCTCCATTAATTTTATTTGTGAATAAAACAAAAAAGACCTTTATACGTTAAAGGTCTTCTTCATCTTATTTTTGTTACAAAAACGCCAGAATCTAAAACAAAAACTTACTTTAGGATGTTCATTTCCATATATACATTAAAAGTTATAAGGCTACCAGCATCTTTTCGATTAACATTTATTACACTAGATGTTTCTTGCAATATGTGGTTTGCTGTAATGACTCGTTCCACCGCCACCTACTACTACTTTACCGCCTTTTTCGAAGATTAACAATTTACTTGAACCATCTGAAAGTAGTACTATTACTTCAGCATGGTCACTTGTCGCTACATAGATTACATAACCACTTTTGGAAATACAAGTTTCCCAATGCTTATCAAATTCTGATCTTACAACCCGATTAGAATACACTTGATTTTCAATTCTTCCTTGTTCTTCGTTTTCCAAATTTATTCCCCCACTTCCCTAAAGTGTCATTTATATTAAAATAACAGTCCTCTTTATAATAGTGACTGTCTTTAATATAAATAGTATATGTGATTATTAGGAGAGTGCTTGGACAATGAAAGTGTAACAATATTTAAGTATTTTACGAAACTTCCCTTTAATCATTACGGATACTTCTTTAGTATTCAAATTCCCCTCTAAAAACAATGCAAAATAACTGAAACATTTATTTATGAAATATTAGTAAACAGATCCACTAAATATAAAAGAGCTTACAGTAGTAAGCTCTTCCATCTCATTAATAAACCTTTACTTTACAATCGGCAATGTCACTTCACTCAATTTCACAGTTAGCTTTGTTCCTGCTTTCGGTCTAATTGTATAATCGTAGTCACTTGCAATTAAAACGACTCCTATTTGATGTCCTGCTTTAAATACGTAATCATCCGGCTGCATGTCCCATGTGAATGTGTAATCTTTACCAGGTTGAATCGCCGTTGAATCATTTATACTATTCAAGTTTTGTGGATCCATCCAACCTCTCGTTACGATTTCAGGCTTTGCTCCACCGTAATCAACGAGTAATGCTGTTAAATTTGATACAGACCGATCAATATTCCCTTTAAATGAAATCTTCGGCGTACCGCTTATTCGCATATCATTTTGCAGTACAGGCATTGTATATACTAATCGATTTGCTACTTCTAGCTCTGGGTTTTCTACTAATTGATTCGATTTTATTTTTGCATCATCTACAAATGAGAAAACATTGTTTACTGACCCCATACTTAATGGTAGATTGACTGCTTTATTACTTAAATACATACGAATTTTTGATGGTACAGCCGCTGGATCTGGCCAATTTTTTATTTTTTGCCACGTTTTATTTTCACGTTGCACATCAACCATCGGTTCATCCATAATTCCATTTTCAATTCCATATAACCAATAATCGAACCATTTATTTTGCGTTTGCTGCCAGTTATTACTTGTTGTCCCGCCATGTCCCCCTTGGTGTAACCACATTTTACGAGGAACATTATTTTCACCAAGAGCTTCCCACCACTGTGCAAACTGCTTCGTTTTTACATTCCAATCATTTAGCCCGTGAACAACAAACACACTAGCCTTCACATTTTTAGCATCTTTTACATAGTTACGCTTATCCCAAAAGTCGTTATAATCGCCTGTTTTACGATCTTGTCCAGCAGTAAGTTCTTTAATAATCGGACCACAAACTTCAGGGTTCTTTCTTGTCAGTACTGCTTCAGCCATATTATCTGTATCTTCTCCTTGATAACCTCCTGGCGCAATAACTGCTCCATTTGCACGATAATAATCGTACCAACTACTAATTGCTGCAATTGGTATAATTGTTTTTAACCCTTCCACTCCAGTCGTTGCGACAGCATTTGGCAATGTCCCATTATAAGAAGCTCCTGTCATTCCTACATTTCCTGTAGACCAATTTGCATTTACTTCCTTGCCATCCTCTGTATATGCTTTTGCACGACCATTCACCCAATCAATAACAGACTTAGTCCCTAGTATTTCTTGTTCATCTCCGGTTGTTGGGCATCCATCTGATTTTCCAGTTCCGATACTTTCACCTAAAATAACTGCATATCCTCTTGGAACATAATAATTGCCGTATGAACCAAGATTAACCGCTGCATACGGTTTTCCTTCATACGCATACAATTCTTCATCAACATTATAAACAGGAACGTCTTTTAATCCAGATCGATATGGACTCATTTCATATATAACAGGAACTTTTACATTTGATTCTGTCTTTGGACGCATAACCTTAATTGATACTCGATCTTTCTTACCATCTCTATCACTATCGACTTCTGTCTCTACAAATAAATTTTCAATAATTGCCTCATCAAGAGAATAGATTGGTTTCGTCATCCCATTTTCCAATTGAATTTTTGTGTTTGGAGTTAAAGCTTCTGAAACTTGACCATTTAACTTAACATCACTCCTTTTTACAGAGCTTCCTTCCTTATTTTCTGCATGTGCAGTCATACTAGAAACTCCTGAAGTAATTGTTAAAGATAATATAGCTGAAAGTGTTATTGCTAATTTCTTTTTCCTCATGCCCTTCCCTCCCCATATATTCCTTCTCTTACTATACAACAAAAATACAGAAAATTCAGTTTATATTTTATAGAAAGTTGAGAATTTTGTAAAACATTAGAATCTTTCAAGATAATAGAAAGGAACTAATAACAATTAGTTCCTTTCTATATACATATAAAATTGTATTTCTCCATCTTCTACCCAAACTCCGTATTCAAAACCATGTCTTTCTAATATACTTTTTACAATCGCTAACCCTAATCCAGTACCTGATTTTTCTTTACTACGTGAAGACTCCAATACGTAAAAAGGCTCCCAAATTTTATCTATCTCTTTAATTCCCTCAGCAGCAATACCATTTTTAATTTGAAAATATAGAAGATCCTTTTTCTCTTCTAATACGATTTTTATATTTCGATTCGTTGTATATTTTATCGCATTAGAAATTAAATTTTGAAAGACCATTCTCATTTTATTTAAATCAGCATAAACAATCGCATCGCCAACACTATAATCTATCTGCAAATCGATTTCTTTCGATTCCAATTCGATTTTATGCTTATCTATAATACTTTGAACTAATGGTTCAATAGGGAATTCTTCTTTCTGTAAAATATCTCTTTCTAGTTTAGAAAATCGCAATAACTCTTCAATTAAATTTGAAATTTGATCTGTTTGTTTAATGATTGTATCCAAATATGTACCATCATCTAAACCATCTTTAATTCCCATAGAATATGCTTTTACTAATGCAATTGGTGTTTTTAATTCATGAGTTACATCACCCATAAATCGTTTTAAGTGGTCATTTCGATCTGTTAAATCTTGATGTGCTTCATGTAATTTATCACTCATAATGTTTATACTATTTGCTAAATCACCTATTTCATCATTCGTTTTAACTTTCGTCCGTTTAAATCTCAGACGTGAAATATCTTCTGCGACATCACTCAATTCTTTCAGCGGAGTAGTAATTGTTTTTGAAAGAATCCAAACAAGAACAATAATAAGAACTATTGAGAATCCTAAAATGTATAAGTAAAGTGTGTTAAGCGTTTTAATCACTTCATTAGAATGTGCGATAGAAACTCCTACTAAAATCAACATATCATCTTTCGCAATGTATTTCGCAAAAAAACTAGATTTTATCTTTTCTTGATCATATATTTTATTCGATTGTCCGAGGTTCTTCACTTTCGTAATTTCTTCTTTTGTAATCCAAAGTTTATTAAGTGCAACTCTCTTTTTTGTAAGTTGCATGCGTAAATCTTCATTAATTGCATCTTCTGAACTATTTATTGATGTATAAGCAATCGTAACATTACCTTCATTTTCAATACGATTTATAGCATCATCCAGTTCTTTACGCGGTATTGACTGTATCTGTGCTGTAATCCCATCTAAACTTTCACGTGTTTTGTGAACATTATATTTTGGTAAAAAATAGTTAATCAATAATAAAGAAATCGTAAAAATAAGAATGACCGTTAAGGAAATGCTGAAAAATAACTTCTTACCAAGCTTATTCACACTCTTCCTCCAAACTATACCCTAAACCACGATGTGTCTTTATAATATTTTCTCCTATTTTTTTACGTAATCTTCTTACATGTGTATCAACCGTTCGCTCATCTCCAAAATAATCAAATCCCCAGACGATATCTAACAACTTTTTCCTCGTTAAAATCGTACCTTTATGATTTAAAAAGCATTTTATTAATTGTAATTCCGTCTTTGTAATGTCTAATTCTTTTTCATTTTTATATACTTTATTTTTGGTAAAATCTATTTTCAAATCTTGAACTTGAATCACATCATCATGTTGTACAAGCTTTTTCGCTCGCGTAATTAGCACGCCTGGATGAAATGGTTTTTTTACGTACTCATCTGCCCCGCTTTGAAGAGCCGCTAATTCATCTTCACTTTCACTTTTCGCAGTAAGCATTAATACTTTCACGCTCGAATTCTTTTTTATTTCCTGACAGACGGTAATACCACTACTTTTCGGCATCATCCAGTCTAAAATAGCTAAGTCAATTTTCTCATCATAAAATATTTGAAGTGCTTCCTCTCCATCTTTTGCTAATAAAACTTCGAAGCCTTCTTTTTCAAAATAAGCTTTTAAAATTTTCAACATATCTTGTTCATCATCTGCGATTAATACTTTCATTACATTTCCTCCATTACCTATAAACAAATATCAATTTTATCATACAACTTCTTTGTTACATCAATGTGACATAAAAATATTTACAATGTTTGAGGGTATAGTAAGTGTGAGGTGTTGTTTCATGTTCAAAAAAATAGGAGTCATTACTCTTCTCTTCTTTTTATTATCAACAAATGCGTTCGCAAATACAAATAAACAAATTGAAGTATTTGATTGCAAAAAAGAAATGGTAGTCCAAAAGCAATCTTTAGATGTGGCTATTCAAAAAGAAGCAGTTCAATATGCAAAATCAATTACTGGCCCATTTAAAAACTTAAATGTCGTTCCGAAAGATGGTCATATGATAAAAATCCCTTTATCGAAACCCGTTCCTATTACAAATCAATGGTTACATACAACAATCGATGAAGTACTCATCCTTCTCCCACTTAATGAAAAACCTTACATTATGCTTTACGATGATGAGAATAATCCTCATTTTTATTATGTAAAAGGTGATCCGAAGGGATTATTGAAACAAATGAATGTTAAATTATAATTAATTTAAGAAAGATCCCACAATTATCATTCGTGGGATCTTTCTTAATCAGTTAACAAGTTGATTTTTTTATATGATTTTCATTTAAAAAATTAATAATCTGCCTTTTGTGATGGTTATCGTGATCTACGAATTCTTTAATAATATATATTAGAGAGTACGGCATTCCAGTATGAGGACAATATGATACTCCATTGGCAGTTAAATGTTCCTTTAGCTTTTCAATAGACAGTCGGTTAAGCTCTTGAACAAGTAAATCTCTTTTAGCTTGTGCTTCTTCAAGAAGTTTTATCTTAGATATACCTGATTTTGCATAATTAGAGGCTAATTTATTATATGTATCAAAGTCAGGGAACTCCATTCCCTGTCCATCTCTCACTGATGATAATGTCTCACGTAAAAGATAGTCATCCAAATTCATAATATGAGATACAATCTCACCAATAGTCCATTTCCCCTTTGATATTGGCGCTGTCCACAATTCTTCTTTCATACCTTTCAATGTGTTTATCCAAATTGAAATCATTAATAATTTTATTATCTCCCATCATCTAATCCCCATTCTAATAGTAGATTTAGATAAATTATAGCATTAATCTACACGTATCGGAACAAATGTTCTTATCAGAGGATAAATAATAATTCCCTGCATCCTTTTATCTAAGTTTAGATAATGGCTCGTTCCTACATACATTGTCCCTTTCACAAATCCACTCGAAGTATAAAAGTGATCCCCCTGTTCTGTATCTGTATGTAAGACAACAATAGTAAAATAGGTTTTTGCATCGCTTAAGATTCTCCCTAACAGTAAGCTCCCTAATCCTTTCCGCCTGTAATCTTTTGCAATATAAAATCTCCTTAACCTACCAATCTTATTGTCTTCTGTATACAGATTTTCATTTATACCTCCAATCCCAATTAGCCTTTCCCCTTGAAAAATACCATATAAACATTCACCAGTTTTATTAAATGTGTTTATTTTATTTTCATATTCACTTATTAGTTTTATTAGGAAATTAAATCCTTCGTCTTTGCTTTCTCGAACAAGATAATCGTGTTCGTATATCATTAAATCTTCAATTTGTTGAATATGTATATCTTTCAAGTAAATTCCTCCTTAATATGAAAATACATAAAAATGCTCAAGAATCATTTATTCTGAGCATTTTTATGATTGTTACTTTATTCAATTCGTAGTATGCGTATTCTTCGCTTCAGATGTAAATCGATAATATAATTGTTTAATTTCTATACATTTAAGGGTATTTGTACTCAAAGATCATTAATAAAGTTGTTTAATTCTTATTGAACTAAAGCACTTGTTTGTTTAAGTGAATACATTTATAATGTCTCTCAAGTATAATATCAGTTTATATATTCACCATTCTTCTCTAACAGGTTCAAGAAAAATTGTAATTTGTTAATCGATATGTTTGTGTAACCACTGTCCAAATATCTTTAACTGTTTTTCAGTATGAAAGTAATGTTCACCTGTCCCCATGACCTCTAATTCACAACGATGTTTTTTTGTAAAATAGTTAATAGTTTCAAATTCGCACAGTTCATCCTTGGCTCCGTACATAATATATGTATCTGTATTCCATGTATTAATAGGATGTTCTTTTACATAGCATAAATAATCCCAATATAACTTTTGACCAATAGGTGTCTCTATAGTCATTTCTTTTTGCAACAGCTCTGGTGTTACATTAAACCATTTCATCATATTTTCGATAATTCGTTCCATATTAACTACTGGTGATAAAAATAATGCCTTTTCTATCACATCATTTTGAAAGGCTAAAAGGCTAAAATAAGCTCCCATACTACATGCAAACACGCTTACTTCTTTCCAATGTTGTTTTGCGTAATTCATAATTATAGATAATTCACTAACACAAAACTGTACTTTGCAAGGAGTATTATCATTTTTTCTTTCTCCATGCTCAGGTAAATCAAAGCTTAATACTTGATAACCTTTTTGATTGGCTTCTTCAGCTAATATTTGAATAACTACATCTTCCTTATTTGACATATTTCCATGTACTGCAATAAAAATTTTTTCACTCTTATTGCCCCATAAAACCGTGGGAATATTACTAATTTTAAAATTATCTTTAAGCATATTCCCTCCGTGGAATAAGACATATAGGAATTGGCAAAAAACTGCACACACTTTATAATCCTCTACTCAGTTTTAAAACAAATCAAACTATTACTAATTCATCACAAATGAATTATAATCTCTCTACCTCTATATAACAGAGGCTATTTTGAATTTAAAATCTTTCTTTTTTTCCATTTCTTCAGAAGCTACAAGTTCTTATTTTGATTCCTTATTGAGTTAATCTACTCCGTTAGTAGAAGAAGGATTTTTAAACAATTATATTATTTTTTAAATGACTTTATTATAAATTAAACACCTTTATTATCTCTGCACAGCAGGCAATATTCCCTTTAATTCCATTAAATCATCTATTACTATATCTGCATGAGCAAGTTCATCTTCTTGTGCAAAATCAAAATTACATCCAATCGCAATTAGACCATTATCTTTTGCAGCGTTAATATCAGATAAACGATCTCCAACTACCGCTGCCCCTTTTAAATCATATTTTTTCAAAATATTTTTTACTAAGTCACCTTTATTTAGCGAGTGTATTTGTTCAATACTGAATGTTTCCGTAACCCATTGGTCTAAATTATAATAAGATACGATTGCTTGTAAATATTCCGTTAAGCCGTTACTAGCAATGTAAATGGAACAATTATTTTCTTTTATAAAACTAAAAACTTCTTTTACATTCGGATATAAAGCACCTTTCCCACTCTTTATGTTTTCAATTAATCGCTCTAAAAAATAAGCATCTGTTTGTTTTCTTACTTCATTTGAATGATCAGGTAATAGCGCTTCCCAAACTTTAGGTAAAGGAACACCCATAATTTCACGGTATTTATCAATAGGTGTTTCCGCATCCCATAATTGTAGTGAGCGTAAATGATCAAATGTATCATCTAGTGATAATTCTAAGATTTTATCTGTTTGAAATAAAGTTCCATCCATATCAAAAATTAGTGCTTGCAACATTTTATACTCTCCCATTCTTTACGTATTAACTACAATACAGTTTTACTCGAAATATGTTTAAGCATCTCAACAATAATTTCTGAACAATAATTCGCCGCAGTTTTCGCGAAATCATCATATGAAACTTGCGCCTCATCATCTGCACTATCAGAAATACTTCTTATAACGAGAAATGGTATGTCATTTATATGAGCGACATGCCCAATTGCCGCGCCTTCCATTTCAGTACAATGTGGTGCATATTCAGTGACTAATTGCTCCTTTAATTTTGAATCCTCGACGAAGCATTCTCCGCTGACGATTCTTCCTTCATGTACAGGAACATTTAAACTACTACTATTACAAGCTTCTCGCGCTAACTCTCTTAACTCTTTACTTGCAATAAAAGATTCTTGAAACGGAAATAAATTCTTCATTTGATTTTTACTAACATCATGATGAGTAACATTTGTAGAAATAACTAAATCGCCAACTTTCACATCAGGATGCAATCCACCCGCAACTCCTGTATTAATGATAGTGTCTACATCAAACTTATTAATTAATATTTGTGTACATGCGGCAGCATTTACTTTTCCTACACCACATCGCGTAATAATAATTTCTGTATCCATGTAGTTTCCTTTATAAAAAGGCATTCCCGCAATTGTATGTTCCTCTTTTATATGTAGTTTTTCTAAAAGTAAGTCTATTTCAATTTGCATTGCTCCGATAATACCGATTCTGTTCATGTATGTAGTCCCCTTTGTTAATTTGTAATCCCTTTAATCCTCTCCGCCATAACCGAAAGTAAAAACTTCGGCAATACAAGTTGTCTCTTTATTCTTTTTGGCTGCGACATTAATCTATACAACCATTCCGTTCCAGTATCTCTCATTATTTTCGGTGCTCTTTTTACAGTACCTGATATTATATCAATCATGCCGCCTATACCAATAGATAGTGGCACGTTTAATGTTTGTAAGTTATCATAGATGAATTCTTCTTGTTTAGGTGAACCTAACCCTACTAACAATAAATGCGGATTGAATTGCTTGATTTGAGCTTTTACTTCTTCTATTTCTTCACCGTTTACAAATCCATGCTGTCCTTTAAAATACGCAGATGGATTTTGCTCTTTTAATTTTTCTAATGCTTTTTCATTACTTTCTGGTGCAGCTCCAAAAAGAAAGACACGATATCCATTTTCATTACAACATTTTATTAAATCGCGAGTTAAATCTGCCCCAGTAACACGCTCTTTCAACGTTCCTTTTAATATTCTCGATCCAATTATGACGCCAATCCCATCGGCTGTTATTAAATCCGCAGATAATAACATTTTTTTAAACTGCTTTGATGTAGCCGTGTTTTCCTTAGCTGACATAACAATTTCAGGATTTGCAGTTACTACAAATCTTGCTTTCTCTTGTTTTTCATGTAGCCAACCTTTTAATAAGCTTATAGCTTTTTCATATTCTAAAGTTGAAAAAGGTATTCCCTTTATAAGTTGGTGATCCACTATACTCTCCCCTTACATAAGCTGCAAATATTCATCAATATCTTTAGAAATTTGTATAAAAGCTTTATCCCAAAATTCATAGCTTGTTATATCTATTTGAAAATGTTTTTTCTTGAGTTCTTCTACTGGAGCTTTTCCGGTTTCTCGTAGAAATTCTTTATACTTTAAATGGAATGTACTTGAGTTTTGCTTCGCTATTTCTAATAAACTAAAACTTGCTAAATATCCAAATGTGTACGGATAATTGTAAAAAGGAACATCCGCAATATAAAATTGAGTATATTTCATCCACACGAACGGCTGATATTCACATAGAGCATGTCCATATGCTTCTTCTTGTGCCAATATAGATAACCTCTCAATTTCGTCAGCACTTATAGGACCTTCTTTACATTTTTCATAAAAATTCTTCTCAAACTGAAATGATGCTCGAATGGCCATAACATAATTAAAAGTATTTCTTATTTTCCAGCTAAGTAATGACTTTTTCATTTCTATACACTTTGTTGTTTCAATTAAATAGTTTATGAGTACTGTTTCAAAGAAAATAGACGCTGATTCAGCTGTACTCATTGGCAAATAATCATCTAAAAAAGAAGTAGATTGTTCAAAACTCATATTATAAAAATGCCAAGCATGTCCTAGCTCATGAGCAAGTACTCTTACACTATCTATACTCCCATCATAACGCATGGAGATTCGCGATTCTTTCTCACTGAAAAATGGAGCACAAAAACCACCTGGTGGTTTATTCTCTCTCGGTTCCGTATCTACCCATCCACTTTCTATCGCATTACGTGCAAATTCTGCTAATTCTTCATCAATATCTTTTAATGCATCATATATGTTTTGTACTGCTACTGAAAAAGGAATAATAGCCTCATTATTTTCCTTTACTGTCATAAGTTCATGCCATGTAATGGAAGCTTTCCCGTTCTTATACACGTTTACAGCGCTTACTAATTTACCTAGATTTTCTTCTGTCGCATTCCACATTTGTAATAAAACAGTTTCAGAGATTCCATTCGCTTGAAGAGATTGTGATAAAATCTCACTATCTTCTATTTCGTTACTTTTTGTATTACGTAATCTCCCTATTTGATTTAATACAGTAGCAAAGATTTCTTTTTCCTTATTTAATGCGTTTGTTAGTAACTCGAAGACTTCTAATCTTTCCTTTTCATTATCACTATTCATTGCAATATGATTTGCTTGACCAAATGATAGTTGTTTATTATTGTGCTCTATTTCTATCTTATTTCTTAATTGTATGTACATATTTTCCCACGCATTAAGTTCATCTTTTATGAACCTAGTATTAATATTATCGGAAATCGCCACCTCACTTTGTTGTATTACTTGCTGTACTTCACTTTTCAGTTCCTTTACCTTCACAGTCAATATAGTATTGTCAGATGAAACATTTTCTTCAGCCGATCGACAATACAAATAGTATTCTGCTTTTTCAATAGCTTGTATAAATTTTGAAAGAATCTCTATATCTCTTGTTACAAAATATTGTTCTTTCAACTCCAATATTGGTACTAGAATATCCTCATTCGAATACAATCGATCTAAATCCCACTTGGCAATTTCATGCATTTTTATAGCCGCCTCCTATTTTTACAAATAGTTACAGATATTTCTCCCTACCCAATTATATATGAAACCGCAATTTTTTAATATCTTTAAATATTTCGTTTTTTGATAAACAGCACTAGATTTATATTCGTTTCTTTCACCACTCAAACACAAATAGCATAAACACATGAATGATACGATGTGTAAAAAAGACAATAAAGTTATTTACTTTTAAACCTAAAACAAGCATAACCCCGTTCTAAATTTAGGACGGGGTTAAAATATAGTTGTATAATTTTCGATATAAGATACTTCACTGTGCTTAAAAATATAACAATAAAGTCGTTTAAAATTGAACATTATTCAACAATAGCGCCTATTTTTGAATAATGTTCAATTTTAAACGAATAAAGCCATTAATATTAGATTTTGATAGCCGTCATCCAATTTTACACCCTTTGCTTTTCTACCCTCTTCAAAAAAGCCTAGATTCTTATATAACTGGATTGCACCTAGATTATCTTCCATTACCTCAAGACAAACTTTTTCAATCTTACTGTTATTTTTAGCCCAATTGATTAACGTTTCTAGAAGAGCTCTTCCAATACCATAATTTCGATATTCAGGTAGTATGGTCATTGCAAAAGCTCCTTGATGACTAATTTTTTCTTTGTTTCCGTTCTTAAAATCTATTGCACCGACTAACTTACCATCAACTTCAGCAATAAACTGTACATAATTTGGATTTTCATGATAAGCTTTTAACGTTTTTTGAATAGCATCAACACTCATCTTTTTTACACCCTCAACCGTACTTAGCATGTATGGAGCGTTTATTAAAGCTTTTGAAGCAGCATTTAGCATTCTTTCTGCATCCTGTTCTTTAGCTTCTCTAATTATTACTGTTTTTCCATCCTTAGATTTATAAGTAAAAACATTAGTTGATAATATATTACACACACCCTTTCGGAATATAATTAATCGGATTTTTTAACTATTCCACAATTCTTAAGTAAGAGAAAGTCGTACCACCTTTTTCTGCAATCGCCTCCTTTAACTTAATAACAATTATTTCAAATATTTTTAATTTTGACAAGAAATTGTTCCGTTATATAGCTCGATTGTTGAATAACATGACTGGCGTTTTTTAAACAACTTTATTGTGTTTTAAACGACTTTATTGTAAATTAAACAACTTTATTATCTGTGTACACGATGACTGATATAAGTAACACTTCACCAATACCATATCGACCAATTATCACAGATTAAAAATAAAAAAGGATTGATCAAAAGATCAATCCTTTACTCTACTTCATTTAAGAAAAATAACGTTATAACGCCAGGACCTGTATGTGCACCGATTGCTGCACCAATTGTATTTACAATAAATACTTCACAGCCAAATCTTTCTGTAATTAATGCTTTTAATGCTTCAGCTGTTTCTAAATCGTCACCGTGAGTCATACCGATTGTTTGACCTTTAAGATCTTTTCCGCGCTCTTCCATAATATCTACAATTCGGCCAAGTACTTTCTTTTTCCCTCTTACCTTTTCAAGTGGTACAAGTTTTCCTTCTTCTACGTTTAAGATCGGCTTAATGTTTAGTAAACCACCGATAAAACCTGCTACTTTACTTAAGCGCCCGCCTCTAACAAGGTACTGCAAGTCAGCTACAGTGAAAATATGTTCCATATGGTTCATTAGAAAATCAACACGTTTTAAAATATCTTCTTTTGCTGCGCCTTCTTTTGCCATTTTAGCAGCTTCTAATACAACAAGACCTTGACCAAGCGAAGCACATTTTGTATCGATAATTTCTAAATCCAAATCAGCATATGTTTCTTTCACTTCTTCTTTAATAACAACTGATGATTGATATGTACCAGACAGTTCAGATGAAAAAGCTAAATATATACAAGGATTTCCTTCTTTTGCATAGGAAACAAACTTTTCTTGGAATGTTTCAAGTGAAGGCAATGATGTTCTATAAGTAGCGCCTTCTCTCATTTTTTGCAATAATGTAACTGAATTTAATGTAACTCCATCTAAATACTCTGTTTCTGCTTCATCATATACACGGAGTGGAATTAAATCAATATCATATGCCTGCAGCAATTCTACCGGTAAATCCGCCGCACTATCCGTAATGATTTTAACACCCATTTTTAAACCTCTATTCTGTTATAAATATATAAGAAATAAAATAAAAAATATTACTTTTAAATTATATACGTAAAACTAAAATGAAGAAAGGAAAAGACTTTATATTGTATGCACTATTATTCAAAACTTGAACTGCAAATAAAAATGATTTCATTTTAGCCTCTTTTTACGACTTATTACACTGTGTATAATGAGAATATTACATTTTTTCTGAGGGAGGATACATATGAGTATTCAACTAGCTATATCTAATGATTTAGAATGGATTAATAATCACTATGAATCGATAGGATTTGTACCAAGTGATTTAACACGAGACACAGTTGCGATCGTTACATATCACAACGAGTATGCAGGTGTTGGACGATTAGTCCAAATAGATGAAGATACTATTGAAATGGGTGGGATTTTTATTCTCCCTAAATTTAGAGGTCTACAATTAGCTGGAGAACTTGTCTCATTTTTAGTACAAACTGCGAAAAAATTACAAATACAAAATGTGTTTTGTCTTCCTTTTGAAGAACTAGAAAGTTTTTATAAAAAATATGGCTTTACTGAAGTTAATACTACGAAAGAAGTTGTCCACCCAATTATTCTAAAAAAATATAATTGGTGTTTGGAAAATTACGATAAACATGTTTTACTATTTAAGTTGTGAGTTTTGTAATAAAGGAGTGAATACATTCTATATTACAGCTTAGGTTAAAACAAGGAATTAACTATGTTATTTAATTAACTTATTTATTCAAGCAACATATACGCCAATCTTATGTCCGTTCTAAATAAGTGTTAGCAAGTTCGTTGACAAACTTGTTAGCACTTTTTTTAAACATACCCTTGAAGAAATTCATACAATTAAGTAACTATCCTAGCTAGCAACAATATCATCCTTCATAAATATGAAAATGAATTCATTGAGGATAAACCGTATGGAGGATATTCTATAGCACTGAATGATTTACAAAAGAATAAGCATCGATATGCTACGAATAAAAATAATCAGCTAATCAAGGGAATATAATCATTTTTATGTAATTCGCACTTGTACTTCCTGTTCTTGTATCACTTGAATGATTAATTCTAATACAATATTTTGTACTAACTGATATACATTATCATGAAATGTACTTTGTTCTGATATGTATTCAATACATTGATATATATATCCTTCTACCAATAAGCTCCCTTTTTCAACTGTAAATTTATTTTGTCCATTCTTTTTTACTTTTGGTACTAAAAATTCGGTTTTTGTCAAAACAATCTCCTGTCCCACCTCTTTTATTCCTATGACTTTTTCTGTAAACACCACTTTTTCTCGTAAACTAATTTCACCTTTATATCTTCCTATTTCTATTGGTAGTCTGGCTGTTACATAATTATTTACTTCTCCCCCATTTTCACTCTCTAATATTATACTGTGGATAGGTATCCATGTAGATGTCTCTACCCGATTCTCTTCAATATTCCCTTTGACTTTTTGATTATATAATTCAACAAGCACTCTCTTTTCATGAAGATTTAAAGAAACTAATTTACAATAAGCCTCCGAATGATGCTGTTGCACTGTAGTTAATAACTTAGAATCTAATTCACGCCCCTCCGCATCTTTTTCATTTCGAAATACAAATGCATCTTGATTTTTCACATTTATTTTTGGAAATACTTTAAAGCTAGACACTTCTGAAATAATAGAAAATGGCGTTTTCACTACCATTGAATGCACTGAAGTCTCTATTTTTGATCCTAAACCTATACTTTCTCTCTTTGATTCAGTTTCTACACTTTTTTTCTCTGATTCATTTGCTACTTCTTCTTTCTCTAATCCAATCACTCTATTTTCTTTTGCTGGTTCAGTCTCTTTACTTTCTTTCTTTGATTCAATTGCTATTTCTTCTTTCACTAATCCAATTACTTTATCTTCTTTTTTTGACTCTGTTTCTTTACTTTCTTTCTCCAATCCAATTACTTTATCTTCTTTTTTTGACTCTGTTTCTTTACTTTCTTTCTCTAATTTAATTGCTTTATCTTCTTTTTTTGACTCTGTTTCTTTACTTTCTTTCTCTAATTTAATTGCTTTATCTTCTTTTTTTGATTCAGTTTCTTCACTTTCTTTCTCTGATTTAATTGCTTTATCTTCTTTTTTTGATTCAGTTTCTTCACTTTCTTTCTCTGATTTAATTGCTTTATCTTCTTTTTTTGATTCAGTTTTTTCATTTTCTTTCTCTATTCCAATTACTTTATCTTCTTTTTTTGACTCTGTTTCTTTACTTTTCTTTTTTTCTCTTATTTCACGTGAATCATCTTGAACATTCAGCATTTTCCATTTGTAAACTTTGTTCCATATTTCTTTACCAACCCATGGCTTATTCATCACCATCCCCCCATCTGATGTAATTCCTAAAAATATGCTTTTTGTACGCGACCATTTCATCATTATATATGTTTTATAATAATAAAAAAGACATTGTCTTTTAATAAAGACAATGCCTTTTTAGTTTTATACTTGTACTTGTTGTACTTGTAAAACTTTTAAAGTAAGGTCTAGTACAATTTTTTCACGAAGAGTTCCAAATGGCTCGTTTAATTCTGTTGGACAAGGTGAAAAGTCTAATTCGAAAAATTGAGCACTTACTAATTCGACATATGGTTGTTCGTTATAAAAAACTGAATTTTGGAAGAAGTATTTATCTAAACGTGGTAAATCGCCGTTGTTAGGATTAATAAAATGAGATGTAGTGTCTGAAGAAGCAGCTATTAAAGCTAGTGATAGAAAATCAGCTTCTGTTAAATCTGCAAAACCAGAAAATGGAACATTTGCAATGCGGTCATATAGAACTCCATTACACTCATCATTTGCATATTCAATATTTTTACGAATATACCCTTGTACAAATAATTTTCCTCTTGTAACTCGGTTGTAAGGTGTACCAACTACCGGAGTAAATGCTACAGGAACTAACTTACCTTGTGTTAAAAATACATTTTTTAAGACACGTTTAATCTCAGTTGCTGGAGGATCTAATGGAACATCGGCTTCTACAACAATTTGAATTGTTCTTTCCGCTAATACAACTGGTATTTTTACGATTGGTGCTCCTGGAGTAGTAATTGGTGTTGCTGCAGCATCACTTAATGGTGTTTGGGTTTGTCCCGCTACCTGACATGGTACATTAATTGGGCATTGTTCACTCATATTTTATAATCTCCTTTATATGAAAAATTTAGAGCTTTTTAACTCTCTATACTGTATATGTTTGTCTTCTATTAATGCGTGGGTTTGTATCATAGTCACTTTTATCATTTACAAAAAAAAGAGTGATTTCCCTTTAATAGTCAAATATACACAACTTAATATACTGAGTTTTTATGAGTATTTACCGATAAAAAATAAAATTTATTAACTCTCATCGTGGGAGAATAAAATGATATGTTAATTAAGTTCCATAGTAAAAAAGATAACCATATTTTCAAAGAAACTTTCAAAAAATCTATTCTCAAATTTATTAAAACAGATAAATTTAACTTTATTGATTTCTTCATTTCATAATATCTATGCAACTGCAATTTAATATTGGTAGCGCCTTATTATTAAAAAATAAAAACCGACTTAATAAAGTCGGCTTTTATACCCAAATTGTTGTGGAATCACTTCATCTTTAATTCATATCGTTTTTTTCCTCTCACCTTTTCCAATAGAATTTATCAATACTTCTATTGAAAACAATCTTGTCGTTGTTCTCCCCTCTAATACTATTAATTAACATCTCTCTTAATGCCTTTAGTTTAGGTAAAATTATCTTTGGATATTTTATATTTTTAATTTTAAAAAGGGACTAATTAATGTTAAGTTAATAGGATTTCCTAGCCTTTTTATGTTGTAAAATTCAATTCGTACAAACTCGTTCATTTACCTATTATTCACAAAATAAGTATCATACACCTTACCAAAAACATATCCAATATTTTAGCAGAAGTGCTATTCGCTGCATCCCAGTTTGGATATTTCGTCTTTTCTAAACAATCCAATATTAAAGCCGTACTTACTGCAGTCACCAATCCTTTTCTTCTATGATTCGGATCAGTAGCAACTTCAATTTCAATCCCATCATCATAAATACTATATGATGATGCACCGCATACAACGTCTCCTTTATAGAAAATACTATAACCAATACCTCGATTTATATAATCATCTATCAATTGATAAAGTCTTGCCGTGGTCAACGGATTTTCCATCTAGATGCAGAGTCCCGAAAAAAGTGAAGTAAACAAAAAATAACTCCAAAATCAACTTTTAATGTATATTTTGGAGTTACTTTACGCTTACTTTAAATTCACAATTTTCTATTTATATATTTTTCTATTTTCCTTTTCTTATTTATGTTTATCAGCTAAGTATCTAGCATAGTGAACTAAATTTCTAGCTACATCTAATTCAAGATTAAATATATTAGGTACACCTGGTCTCCAATTCACCTCAAACAACCACAATTTTTGGTTTTCATCAATCCCAACATCAATTCCTAACTCATCAAATAATACATCCTTATATAAAGAATTAAAATGGTTAGAAAAACTTACCGCAAATCGTTCTAAATACCTTTGAATATTATACCAATCGTTATCAAACTCCGTTTTTAAAAAAATATCTAAATAAGTACTATAACCACCGCTAGCCATATTTGATACAACACTTCCTAATGGACCTATTCTCGGGAATATTGAAGTAATAACCCACTTTCCTTCTCCATTTCTTTGAACATGCAATCGAAAATCATAAACATGACCAGATTTCATTTGACATGAAATAAACTGTTGAACTATGTAACCTTTCTCTTGAATCTTATCAGATAAAAAACTTAGCAATTGTTTTTTATTTATTAATGAAATTTGTTCTGACTCATTCATACTGTAATTCATCCCATGTTTTTCAATGAAAACGATACCCTTACCTTGATGTCCAGAAATTGGTTTAATAATAACTTTTCCATAACGATCAATCATGTCAAAAAACTTATTAACATCATTTAATTCATAAAAAGGAATAAGATATTGCTTAAATTTTTCTGCTTTTTTTATTCTGTTATATACACTTAATTTATCTCCGATTGAATGACTTGTGAATGGAACTTTATCATATAGATAATCAAAAATTTGCTGATTTTTATCACTAACATGAACACTTGCATTATAAATAACATCAGGAAAAGAAAATTCTTGTTCAACCCATTCACCATTTTCATAAGTTTTACCTAAAATCTTCTCAGTCTCTATATTTACTTTCCCTAAAGTAAAATAAAAAAAGTTTATACCTTCAGCTTTGGCTACAGCAGCATAAGTATATGCTTTCTTTACGACATTCGGATCTTTCCGATGATGAAGCATACCAATTATAGTCATATCGGTTCCTCTTCCCCTCTTTTTAAAGATCTTTTTCAAAACAAATATCAACTTCATTATATATATATTCATGTTCTCCTTCATTCAACCATTTTTTGAAAAGTCTAGAACAAGCTTAACCTCATTTTAATATTCTACCTATAGAAATAATAAATCTAAGGGTTTATAAAATAATTAAGGTAGGGTGGCATAAGATGGATACTATTGTTTTTATTGAAACAAATAAATCTGGATCCAGTAGGGAAGCGATCAAAGCAGCTGAAAAACTTAATTTCTTTACTGTTTTATTAACGAAAAAAACAAAATTTATTGAAGAACGCAGTACATTCCCTGATGTACATCAGATGATTTTCACTGATATAAATGATTATGATAATATAATTACTACAATTGAAAAATTAAATAAATCAGGAAAGAACATAAAAGGAATCTTTAGTTTTATTGACCCCTTTGTTTATCTGGCTGCACGTTTATCAGAAAAATTCTGCTCAAATATTGTATCCACTGAAGCTATCTATCGTATGGAAAATAAAATATTAACTCGTAATGTCCTTAAAGATTTACCAATCTCACTCAACTATTTAATTTACAAACCAACAGAACCATTATCATCTTTTCTAAAAAAAAATAAAAAGATAAATTTCCCTCTTATTGTGAAATCCCCTAAATCATCAGGATCAAAAGATGTATTATTAGTAAAAAATAAAAATCAATTAATTTTATCTATACAAAGCCTTTTAGAAAAACTACCTAATGAAGAAATTCTACTTGAAGAATATGTAGATGGACCTCAGTACTTAGTCGAAATTTTAGTTCAAAATGGAAAAGTCCATATTATAGCAGTAATTGAACAAGAAATTACACTCTTTGAACGTTTTATTGTTACTGGTTATTCTTTACTAGGACAGGTAGACAAAAGTCTATATACTAGTCTTTTCAATGCAGTTAATTCTGTTATTCAGGCTTTTAATATGAAAAATGGAGCTTGTCATCTAGAACTCCGGAGAATAAATAATGATTGGAAATTAATTGAGATAAACCCCAGAATATCAGGTGGAGCAATGAATGATATAATTGAAATTGGACATGGAATCAACTTAGTGCAAGAGACTATTCAGTTAATGTTAGGAAATAAACCTTCACTAAATAAAAAACACCATAAATATGTATACACTCATTACCTAACAGTTAAATTTAAAGGAAAACTAATTCGAGTTACAGGAAAGAACCGTAGTTCTAAATATCCTGGCGTGGAGAAAGTTTATATAAAACCTAAAAAAGGAACTGTCTTAAAACCACCTACATCAATGGGACATCGATGTGGCTACGTTTTAGCAGCATCCTATTTTAAAACAGAAGCTAAAAAAATAGCTTTAAAAGCAGCCAAAGAAATTTCATTTGAAATCCAAAAAGAATAAATGCAACATAAAAAACAAGATATATACACCAACTCATAAAAATATACTAAAATCAAGTTTCTTACAATTCTAATTATCATAATGCGTAATAAAAAAGTTCACTCCTTATCTACATTTATAGAAGGAGTGAACTTTTTTATTATGAAATTTTAATTTATTTACCCAACAAGCGACTCCAAAATGACTTCTTCTGTTCTGAAGCTACTATTAAGCATTTACTTTTATATGGTTTTTCGAAACATAAAATTTTAACTAAGAGATGATTGGATCATTTCTTTCCATAAGGGAAATACCTTTTTGAAAAGTTCTACTAGTAAAGAGGAAAACTGAGATCCAGAACCTTCAATGATACGTTTATAAGCTTCTTCAAGAGATAGAGCCGCACGATATGCTCTCGAAGAAGTGATTGCATCGAACGCATCTGCTTTCGCAACAATTCTATAGAAACATTCTAGTCATCATTTTTCACTTTAATTCCTTTACGTTGTACAATTCGTACAACTCTCCGTTCATTTACCTATTATTCACAAAATAAGTGTCATATGCCTGATCAAAAACATATCCTAACTTTTCTGCTAGTTTGGCAGATTTCGTATTCGCTGCATCCCAGTTTGGGTATTTCCCCTTTTCTAAACAATCCAATATTAACGCTGCACTAACTACAGTCGCCAAACCTTTTCTTCTATGTTCTGAATCAGTAGCAACTTCGATTTCGATACCATCATCATAAATACTATAGGATGATGCGCCGCATACGACTTCTCCATGATACAAAATACTATAACCTATGCCTCGATCTACATAATCATCTATTGATCGGAATTGACTTGTAAAATCTTCAGAAACCTTGTGTAATGTTGGGTTATTCACAATGTGCTCATCTATTTTTCTTAATTCATATCCTTTTGGAAGTAGCGATATATATGCTTGTAATTTTGTACGATCAAACACTTCTGGATTACGTTTAAATTTATATCTTAAGAATTTATCTATTTTTCTTTCATGGAATATTTCTAAACGCTGTTTCCATTCATCACTATTTACAATTACTAAAATTCTGTCAGGAATGTTACGTAATAACTCTTCCGTTTCTATCGCACTTGAGTCTCCAGCGTAAAATGTAAAAATTCCTACCGAAATTTGTGCTACTGTCGGATTTTCAAGATCGTTTACCCAAGCAGTACCCATATGTCCTTGTAAATAAGAAAGTAAAATAACATTATTAAAATCTTCGAACATGGAAACTAATTTTTTTCTTGTATGTATATTCGCTTCATATATCATTTACATTCCTGCTTTCTACAAAATCAATATAATTCTACATTTTCATGAGGTAACATATGTTTCTGTTATATATATCCGTCCATTAAACTTAAATTTCGAACAATTATAAATTTATTATAACATCTAATCAAAAATGAAAGATTCACTTTTTCAATTTTGAAACGTACATCTTATCATCCAAATAAAACCTATTTGTTGATAAAATTTTAACCATATACGCAATCAAGTCGCATCACTGTAAGATTGATTTATAAATAAGCTTTTTAAGGGGGATTATAAAATGACTGTTTTCTATTCCCGTCTTTCAAAAAGTGATGTTGCTGTTCTTCTAGTGGATCATCAAACCAGTCTGATTTCCAGCCTAGTGCACTACTCATTAGATTAATAAGGGAATTACACCAATAATAAGTAATAACACATATTTTTTACTATAAATACATATAACAATTTCATCTTTCATGAAAAAAACGTTATAATAAGGTGTAGCCTCTACGATTACGTTATAAAGGAGATTAAAACAATGGCTAAAATTAAAGTATATCAAGCAAAAGAAGAAAATATGGACGCAGTAAAAAACATCATTGATGTTGAGGAACAAAACCCAACTGCTGACAACTTACAAAATCTATACGCATGTGTATTAGAAACTGAAGATATGGCATTGCCTGAATCATACATTGAAGAAGATATCTTAATTGATTCTATGGAAGTTATGGTTAATGCTTCTCAAAACAAACTAAGAGACTTAGGTACATACGATGTAATCGAAGTTCAAAACAAAGGTAAGAAAACACAAGTTTTATTATTAGCAGACGAAGAATACGAAATTATCGAAGGCTAATCTAACACCGTACATACGACAAAAGCTCCTTTCAAAATTGAAAGGAGCTTTTTCTTTACGCTTTTGATGTTTCACTTTTCACCTTGTTTTGTTCTTTCTTATATACCATGCGCTCATTTCCCATAAAGAAAATGAATACGAAGGCTAAACCTGCTGGGACTAACGCCCACATAAATGTCTGAACGATTGAACTTGAAAGAGCTTCAATAATTTTATCTAATATTTGCGGTGGAATTTGAGATCTTGCCGATTCTGATAGAATGGCTCTTGAATCTCCTAAAGCGTTTGTATTCATTCCCCCGCTCATACCTTTAAATGCCTCTTCTAATTGATCCTGGAAACCAGTTCGTTGAATCATTCCGAAGATTGTAATACCAAGCGTCATTCCTAACGAACGAATGAAGTTACTCGTTGAAGTCGCAGACCCGCGTTGCTCCATACCGAAGTTATGAATAGCAGCCATACTTAGTACAGAGAATGAGAAACCAACTCCAAAACCGATAATAACCATATAAATTGTTAATAATATACGACTTGTTTCTGGTGTTAACGTGCTTAATAAGAATAATCCAATTAGCATAATAACAGCAGAAATAATCATAATGTTACGGTAGCTAAGTTTCGATGTTAAAAATCCACCTAACTGCGCTGTAACTACTGATCCTAACATCATTGGTAATAACAATAATCCTGAGTTTGTTGCCGTACCACCGTATACACCTTGAATAAATAACGGAATATACACAGTTGCTGACATAAATGCCGCCCCATAACATAAGGCAATAATTGTACTCATTCCAAACAGACGTTGCTTAAACATCTCAAATGAAATGATTGGTTCTGCTACTTTTCGTTCAATAACAATAAAAGCAATTACTAAAATAGCGAATCCAGCAAATAAACTTAAAATAAAGCTAGAATCCCAATCATACTTTTGTCCGCCTAATTCTAAGGCGAACATTAAACAAACTACTGCACCAACTAAAGTAATTGCACCAAACCAATCAATCTTTTGTTCTCTATGAACTCGTGACTCTTTATAAAATAATGTAATAAAAATAAGTGCTAAAATTCCAAGTGGTAAGTTAATATAAAACACCCAGTGCCAGCTAATATAATCCGTAATATATGCGCCAAGTAATGGCCCGAAAATACTTGATAAACCAAATACTGCTCCGAATAATCCACCCATTTTCCCGCGTTTTTCTGGAGGGAAAATATCAAAAACGATAGTAAATGCGATCGGCACTAGTGCCCCGCCGCCAATACCTTGAATGGCACGATAAATACCTAACTGTGTAATATTTTCAGCAGTTCCACAAAGAGCCGAACCAATCATAAAGACGATTAAACCGAAAATAAAGAATCTCTTTCTACCATACATATCTGATAGTTTACCGAAAATCGGCATGCCTGCCATTTCTGCGACCATATAGGCAGAAACGACCCATACAAAGTTTTCAAGACCTCCTAAGTCACCAACAATCGTTCCCATCGCTGTTACGACAATGGTATTATCCATTGATGCCATTAAGATACCTAGCAATAAACCGGCAACAACGAAGCCGATTTTATTATTCTTCTCAACCATAGCCTTGCTCTCCCTCATACTACTTATATTTGTTTATGTTCTTTTACGACTGTATTACCTTTCTGATTAAAACTAGTATGATATTCTACAACACTAATTTCACAGCCAGGGCCTATTATAACATGATTTCCTCTTACTACGTCTGCTATTGTATGTTCTAAATAAATATCATCCCCCTCAATAATTGATGTTTGAAGGCTTCCTGAATGACTTGTAAAAGGAATAAATCTCGCCTTTTTACGTACTGTAATCTTTTTCCCACCGATTTCTTTTACTTTACTTCCTTCATAACGAAGTGAGATTTCAATATTTTCAGCATTAAGTAAACCATCACTCTCAAGACCGCCAGTTAGTAATAATTCCTCTACTTCTATATCTCCCTTCACATTTAAAGCGCCTGTCACATCTACAAAATCACCAGATAGCTTCCCTTTAAATTCTATCATACCTCTAATTTTTGTTTTATGAATTTGTCCGTCGCCTTGTACTTGGGCATTACCATATACTTTTACATATTCCGCCTTCATATTCCCTTGCACTTCACTATCTCCATACACGACATAATTCTTTGCTTTCATATTGCCACGTACTTCACTCGTGCCGTACGTTTTAAATTCATTACAACTCATATCATTAGAAATTGTTCCTTCGCCGCGAATCTTTACTTTGTTATAATCTCCACCTGCTGAGCTACCTGATCCATTAACCGTAAGACTATGTTGATTTTCCATATCAATTGCTCCCTTCTTTACACCTGCTTAATTTCTTTTACATTTGCGCTTTTATCAACAGTAAGAACTCCGGTATATTCAATGAGTTCAATCTCACAGTTCGGTCCTACTGTAACATTATTTCCTCTTACCGTTTTTATGTGAGCATAATCAATATCGATATTGTCACCTTCTAGCAGTTCAGCTTCTAACTGCAGGCCAAATACTGTTTTAAAAAGTCTACTAAAAGTACTTAATCTATGTCTTACTTTAATCGTTTGACCACCAATTTCTTTCGCTCTACATGTACCGTGAACATTTATATTAATTTCATCTGCGCTTAATAATCCACCAACTGTAAATTGTCCTTCTGAAGAAAAAATATCAACTTCACAATTACCATCAATCGTCGCTTGACCATTGATTTTAAATTCTTCACCAGTTACATTACCACCTATCGTCCCTTTTCCTGCAATTTTCAAAGTGGTCGCCTTTACATCTTGTGTAATTGTCCCTTTCCCATCGATTCGCATCGTTTCTGCACTAACTGTACCCTCAACTTTGCCTGATCCGCTAATTCTCGCATCGCCACTTTTCAAATCACCAGTAACAGTTCCGTAGCCATTACATTCAAATTGGTCGCATTCAACGTTTCCATTAACAGTTCCTTTTCCATTTAGTTGCACTTTATGAAACTCTCCACCGTTTGATGAACCATATCCATTTATAATTAAATTTTCTGTACGCATTATTTCTCCTCCACTACAACAGTTTAGTTTTTAATGCTTCGGTATATTTCATAATTGCTACACGTAAAACAATCTTTGTTCCCTTTTCAAAAATTAAATCCTCAACGCTTGATACTAAGAAGCATGTAGAAATCCCTAACTTCCGAATAATAACTAAGTCACAATTTTTATGTTTAATCGCTTCATAATTTTCACGTAAAACTTGTAAAACCATTTTCCCTTCTTCTAAGCTAACGTCTCCTGATTGAAGAAGTTCTTCTAACACGTATACATAAAGAATATCTGCAAATTGAAAATCTGCCGTTTTGTTCGTTTGATCCATGAAAAATTGTAAAACAGTCTCTGATGTAATCCCTTTACGGATGAGATCTTCTTTTGTTAAAAAAATCTCTGTTACGCTTGGTGAAAACATATTTGCCAATTCATCAAGTGATAGATCTTCTTTCATCGTTTGAATTTTATCAATACGCTCTAATATCTTTTCTTTCGGAAAAAATGTTTCCTGACCTGTGAACGTTGACTTCCGTACAAACCAATCTTCCGGTATTAAATTTTTTCTCTTCCACCTATATAACTGTCCGTATGAAATACCAGTTAGCTCTAATAAATCTTTTTTTGAAATTAAATCTGTACTCAACTGTATATCACTCCTTCTGATAACAATGTAACATAACACTGTTACGCTGTAAATAGACTTTTATAACAAGTAGCGTAACAATGTGTGAAACAAACCTGCCTTACATACAAAAAAGGTTCTTGCGCATACCTTTAAAATGCGTAAGAACCTTTTTATATCAAGCTTTAAACCATATATCATAAAAATCAATCCAGCCCTGTGAATTAATCATTATATTTTGTATTTTTTCGTGTGAACTTACTTGCTGTTTGTTACGGTACAAAGGAATGATATGAATTTGACGTAACAGTGTATCCTCAATATCGCGTAACAGTGCAACTCGTTTCTCTACTTTACTCTCCATAAAGTACGGCTGCAATATTTCGTTAAAGTTTATATTGCTTTGCTGATGAATAAAACTGTTTTTTGTAAGAAACATGTATAGTAAACTCTCTTCAATACGCTCGCTAATTGTCGCACTATCATGCATAATATCAGCGTTTTGTATCGTACTTATTTGCAACAACTCTTCTGTTTCAAGAAATTCAATATCAATTATAATTCCGTATTTCGCACACTCTTTTTGTATCCAATTGGAGTCTTCAACATGATCTTGTCCTGTAAATGTGTATAGTCGCAATGTTTCATTACGGTAAGAACTTTCTTTAATAAGCGTATTTATGTCCTCATTTATACGTATTGTACCACTCTTTGTTAGCACTAATTCTTCAGCTATCTCTCCGCGCGCTCCTTGTAATTCCGCAACAATCGCCTTGCTATAAATGATTTTATATAAAGCTTTTCGAAATATCATATCTTGCATAGGTCCTTCTTTTGCAGTATTTAACGTAATGTATGTTACATTCGACTCCAGTCGAGTTAGTTCTTTATGATGCTTTTCTATATCTTTATATCGTGCTTTCGCTAAAATATCGCACGTATTTACACTGTGCTCTACATTCCATAATTCAATTCGATCGAGAAAAGATCGCTCGCGAAAATAAAAATCATGTGCTTCTAATACGAATACATCCTCATTTTTTTCGCATAACCGAAACGGTCCTGTACCAATTAAATTACCTTTTCCATCTTCACTTATAATAGAACACTGTTCTGCACTTAAAGCATGTAAAAACAGCTTATTTTCTGTAGATAACCGAATCTGCACAATGTAGTCATCAAGAATATGTAAACTTTTAACGTGCTGTAACATCCAAACATGCGGATTATTTTTAGCTTTCAAGAATCGTTCAAATGTATATACTACATCATAAGCGGTAAATTCTTTCCTGTTATGAAACTGAACGCCTTTTCGTAAGTAAAAGGTCCATATATTTTTCTGATCATCATATTCCCAATAAAACGCAAGTCTTGGCTCAACACTGTTTGTATTTCCATCTACATACACTAACGTGTCATATATATGTTTTACCATATGACATTCCGAACGCATCGTAGCGTAAACAGGATCTAATGCAATGTCTAGATTCATATGGACTTGCAAACGTAGCACATCTCTTCTCCCTTGAGACGTCCTTTCAACTTGATAACCAAATATTGAATCAATCCAAGTTTGAAATTGTGGTTGGAGCGATGGAAAATACGAGCTATACCGTTCGATAAAAGCGATCCCGCTTTTTACGTCCCCTTGTTTCGTTATTTCTTTTCCTCTTTCTAAAATTAATAAAAGTGGATGTTTTTGAAACAATACCTTTGAACGATTCCCTCTCCCTCGGCCTGGAAACCACATAATCCAACTTACTTCTTCCAGTTTTTTTATGATTAGTTTACTATTTCGATCTGTACAAAATAATGTTTCAGATATATTTTGTATTGTTATTTCTAATTGTTCCCCCTCTGATCTCCCTTTTCCATACTGGAGCCATAGGTGCATATATTGCTCCAAAATAGTCATAAAACGCCCCCTAAAAGATGAAAAATCTTCCTCTTTCATTCTACCCTTTTTCATTTCTAGCTTCCATCTTATCATTTTAATATAGAAAGGAGGAATTAGAAATGAATCATCTTTTAAAACGTTATAATAGGCCAATCCTCATTCGGTTGTTCGGTGAATTGTTAGTCCGGACGACTGAAGCAATGTTAGCTATCATTTTTATCGTTCACGTAAATAAAGCGTTAAATGGTAATGTCATCGTTACAATGCTTCTTTTCGGATTGCAGCCTCTCGCTGATATTGTGTTTACATTAATCGCTGGAGGTGTAACAGATAAATACGGTCGTAAGAAAATCATGTTACTCGGATTAGTTTTACAAGCTTTCGCCGTAAGCGGGTTCGTTTTTGCTGAATCGGTCGCCTTTTTCGCCTTATTGTATGTCGTAAATGGTATTGGCCGCTCTTTATATATTCCGGCACAGCGCGCTCAAATCGCTGACTTAACGAAGGAAGAACAACAGGCTGAAATATTTGCGGTTCTGCAAACGATGGGGGCAATGGGCTCTGTAATCGGCCCATTAATCGGCGCCTTTTTCTATAATAGTCATCCTGAATATTTATTTATTTTACAAGGTGTAGCCCTTACGCTATATGCCATTCTCGTTTGGACGCAGCTTCCTGAAACTGCCCCGCTTATAAGAAACAATGAAAAAATGAAAGAAGTATATTCGCCAAAACAATTTATTTCAAAACATTATGCTGTATTTGGGCTCATGGTTTCTACGCTACCGATTAGTTTTTTCTACGCTCAAACCGAATCGAATTATCGTATATTCGCCGAAAGTGTATTTCCAAATTTTCTATTTGTACTCGTGTTTATCTCAACTTGTAAAGCAGTCATGGAAGTGATTCTCCAAATTTTCCTTGTGAAATGGTCTGAACAATTTTCTATGGCTAAAATCATTGTTATTTCCTATACTTGCTTTACTTTAGCTGCTATTGGCTACGGTTATTCCACGACAATATGGTCATTATTCTTTACATTACTCTTTTTAGTAATTGGGGAAAGTATTGCTTTAAATCATTTACTACGATTCGTTTCACAAATCGCTCCAAGTCATAGACGTGGATTGTACTTTTCTATTTACGGTATACATTGGGACATTTCAAGGACTTGTGGGCCTTTTGTAGGTGCACTATTATTAAGTAAATTTAGCGGCAGTACTCTATTTTATATTTGTGCCTTCTTATTAATAATCGGCGGTATCATTCAAGCTTTTTTTGTTCAATCGTTAGAAAAAAGCAAAGTAAAAGAGCTGTCCCTATAGGAACAGCTCTTTTATTTAACCTGCCATTTTATTAATACTATCCTCCGGTGAGAACACAGAAATATGATCTACTTTACCAGTAGATTTCGGAATAACGAATTTCAACTCAAACTGATTATTTACTTTATAAATGTATATTTTATCATTACCGTTGACTTTAACAGACACTGGTTTTCCTAAAGCCTTTTCGATCTCTTGTAACGTAATCACTTTAAGTTCTGAATGGTAAGATCGCACGTCAAAGACTTGTGATCCTTTATTAAAGCCAAATGCAACATTTTTATTTGTAAACGTCGCATACATCCCGTTTCCTGCTTGCTCCGTCTTATTTGCTTTCCCCCATGCCTTCTCTATTTCTTCAATATCACCTGAATGTGCTGCATATGGAACATTAGGTACTTTACCTTCTTTCGCTAGCTCAAATAAATCTTTAATATGGTTAATTGATTTTGGATTAACTGCTGTATTTTTTGAATTAGAGTCTTTTGAAGGTTTTGATGAGTCTTGATCTTTTGATTTTTCCACAGACTCTTTCTCTTTTTTTAGAGCGGTGTCCTCATTCTTTTTACTCGTTTCCGGCTTATTGCTCTTTTCTTCTGTACTATTTTCTGATGTTGGATTAGTTTGTTTCTTTTCCTCTGCACTAGTACAAGCCGTTAATGCCACTACACATGTTAAAGCTAGGAAAAATATAAGTACTTTCATATATACTTTCATCATTTTCAGCCTCCCTTTTCAACATATTCACTTTTGTAACCATTCCATTACACTACTCTTCAAATTATTTTTTCTCCAAAAAGTAAGTGCTTCGGTTTCTCCGAAAGTATGGACCATATACTCTATATATGATGTTCCTAAAAAATAGCCGAGTCGGTTGTATCCGAAATAGTTCCCTCCTGATAGACGGAACCATTCTTTCTCTTTTTCACCTGTCCATCCTTCAATGTAATTTTGTAAAAAACGTTTCTTAATCTGCTTCTCATTTTCTTTATAACATTGGAACCATGGATCACCGTCACTATTATATGAATAGTAAACAGACTCACTTAAATCTTTAACAATTTGTTTTGACAGATAAGTTGCAACACCTTCACGATACAAACTTACCGATGCATCAGTCCATTCAGCATTAGTCCAATCCATTCCGCTCTCTTGTAATACGAAATTATGATATATATGTCCGATTTCATGAGCAACGATAACACGAAGATGCTCCCTTACAGGAGATAATTTTTCTACCGCAAAAAAGATATCCCCAATAATCTCCCTTTCCACAAATGCATTGGAACCAAATGCACCAACAAATAAATGAAATGTTACATTTACCTCAAGGCCAAATTGAGCACGACAGCCCTCACTTACTTCTTGAATAATAGATGGTAAAGTTTCCGAAATCATAAGAATATCTTCTAGTTTTGCAGGATACTTTTCAATCGCACTAGAAAGGCGTTCTTCTGTTTTCGGACAGTGAAACTTAAAATACTCTTCGAATGCTTCTGGGTGCATATCATAATATTTGTTCAAGTCATGTAATCCTATATCATTGCTTTCCAAAAGCTTTAAAAAGCTTGGAATTGTATTGTTAATCATCTTATTCATCTCCTTGTATACACACCTTCTCTCCTTACTTGTTACAATCCTCCTTATAAATCTTTAAATAAGCTGTCAAAAAAGCTTATTTAAATGCAAAAAACCAGCAGGAAATGATTAATCTTTCCTTGCTGGTTTCATATTGTGAATTTCTGAAGTTTAATCAAACCATTTGTCGCTATCAGAATTCCATTTATTGTTATGTAAATCGCGGTATTCATCAAAATCATGAAAAGTAAAAAAACTGCCCTATTAAAGGACAGCTTCAATTATGTATTTTATACTTCGATAGATTTACCATCTTCAACGATATGGTAAAGTAAGTGTGCTAAATGATGAATTGGACCATTTTCTTCCTCTTCTTCATTTGTTTCACCTTGGAATTCAAGATCATTTAAGTATAATGCTAAAAATTGATAGAACAGTTTCAAATCAAACCCGTAGCAAGCACTTGGCTCTTCGTGATCTCCTTCATATTGTAACATTAAATATTGCTCGTTTCCTTCTGCATCTTCAGCATCGAAGAATACGAAGAAACCAACGTTTGTATCCAAATCAAATAGATGACGAGTACCTTTTTCTGTTGCTTTATCGAAGTCCTCTTCACTTAATTTATGTACTGTTGTTGCCTTTGCATTATCTTCTTGATGAAAATTTACTGTAAATGATTTCAATGCTGACACCTCCTGATTGTATAACAGTAGCATAACAGATTAGACAACATAATACAAAGGGACTGCTTACAAATGTAAACAGTCCCCTGTATTCATTTCCGCATTGCACGGAATATAAAGCTTACGATGAAAATCAAAACAATCGCACCTATTAAAGCCGGAACAATCGCATATCCACCTATAACAGGTCCGAATTTACCAAGTAACGCTGTACCAAGCCAAGAACCGACAATACCTGCAATAATATTACCGATTACACCGCCAGGTACATCCTTCCCAGTAATCAAACTTGCAAACCATCCTAATATACCACCAACGATTAAAGACCAAATCATATCATTTCCTCCTTTATAATTGACCAATAAAAATTATAATCAGAAACAATTGCTTACCATTAGTTATGTTTCATTTTTCGTAAGTTATTCGTCTTATGAAAATCATTCAAATCTGCTCAACCTTTTAAGGACAATCTGGCTTCAATATTGTTCTCATAAATTCGTCTTTAAAAGCTTGATAATTAAATTCAACAGCAATTCTTTGTACAGGCCGATTATCAAATGTCGTCGGCTCAGCTATTTTTCTAAAATCAGCAACACTTTGACCTCTCGTTACATCATTTGTCGTACTTATCCAAACTGCTGATTTTTTATATTCAAAAATATCATCATTTATAAATGAAATGAACGGAAGTAAATCGTGAATCGGACTCCCAGTTATACCTGGATATTCTTTTTTGTAAAAGTTCTCGTAATAAAAATCGATCATTGGCTTAATAAGTTTCGCCTGTCCTGTTCCTTCTTTATCAATAATATCGACCATTTCAGGGGTGATAAGAGCGCGCTGCGTTACATTTAACGGATATATAGTAGCATTCTTCGCGTATTTCATCACGATATTCGCCGCAATTGGATCGCCGTAAAAATTAGCCTCCGATACTGGTGTAACGTTTCCCGGAAAAAGAAAAGCACCACCCATTATATAATAAGAACATACTCGATTCATTAAATTGGGGTACAATAAAAATAATGTTGCAAGTGTTGTTAATCGTCCCGTCGCCACTATAATAATATTTTCTGGACAAGGCTCAATTAATTTAATCAATTCACAAAAATTTTCTCTTTCACAAATTCTCATTTTCGGTGGAATAATTGGACCTAAACCGTGATCCCCATGAATTTCAGGGAAAAATAAAGGTTCTTCAGCTGTCATCGGTCTACTGGCACCTTCAATGATTTTCACTTTTGTAGCATAGTATTTTTCTAAAAAATAAACATTTTCCGTGACAATTTTCCGTGATACATTACCATACTCTGCAACGATACCTATAATATCTAATTTGCATGTTTTATTCGCATAAATTAACGCTACTGCATCATCAATACCAAAATCTCCGAAAAAGATTATTTTTTTATTGACTTTCCTCACCCCTCTCCAGCATAATCTACTACCATTATTATGCAAAAAAGACAAGGTGGTGAAACGAAGATAATTAAAAAAGCCGCCTATTTATTGGCGACTTCAATCTTCTTATAAGATAAATATGCTAGTACATTTTTGCTTGAATCATATTTCGGATTATTCCCTTTTCTCGGTTCTCTCATATGTGTTTTTTCAAACCCAGGAATGTCAGGCATTTTCTCTAAAAATTCAAGCATCTCTTCCTCAGTTCCCTCAATACGTACACGAATCATTATTACTATTCCTCAATTCTCATTTTCTCTGTACTAAGTATATCGTACATCAGAAAGACTGCAAGAAATTTATCTTTTTAATGTTGAGCTTTTTTTACATACGAACAGTGCCATTTCAGTATAGAACGATTCTATTTTATTGTTTTCAAATTGAATCTTGAAAAATTCCTGCATTTCATTTGATGTTTTCATCATACACTCTGTTAACTTTACACGTTTTTGCATAGGAACATCCATCATATCGCACCACCAATCAAAATCGAACTTCTTGTCAAAAGTATGACATGACTGCATTTGCAAACCATGTTTCTCTAATAAAGTAATCCATTCTGTTTTTTTCAAAGCTCGTTCATGGCTCGGATCTCTCTTCTTTTCGATAAAGTTATAAAATGTATCAAATTCATTATTTTCTGGTGAAACGTTATCAATTAATATAAATACTCCATTATCTTCTAACGTTCGATTTACTTCAAAAATAAATTGCAAAGGATCAACAAAGTGATGTGCTGCAATTCGGCATGTAATTGTATCAAAGGATTCATCAGCAAATGGTAAATTTTCTGCATTTCCTGCTACAAATGATACATTTTCATGCCCATTCCCTTCTATAAAACCTTTTGCTTTTTCTAACATTTTTTCTGTTAAATCAAGAGCGACTACCTCTTTAAACATTGGGGCTAACAAATTTGCAACATGTCCACCACCAGTAGCAATATCAAGAAGACGAGTATTATGACGAGTTTCAACTTGCTGAACTACATATTGTAAATCCGGTCCTTTTGCATGAATTTTACTTTTCACATACTTCTCTGCATTACTACCAAACTGTTGTTTCACAAGCTCTTCTTTACTCATTTTTATCATCTTCTTTCTATAAGTATTCATATAATTAATAAGTTCTCTTTATATAATTTCAAATCCTCTTTTAGGATCTATCCCTTATAAAAGAGGACTAGTATCAAAATAAAATAACTCGTGAATTTTTATTTTCAAAACAAAAAAAGGTTACGGGAACAAATCCCATAACCTCGAAAAATAACTCTTACATCGTGGTACCTATATATACGTCTAAATAATTTACATTCTCCTTTAACCTCATAAAAATTTCTACTTCGTTAGGTGTAGCCTCTCTTGCATACAATCCAAATTGATTCATGCCAACCCATATCCAGCCTGGTGAATTATAAAGCATATCAATGTTGAAATGCTCCAACTTAGTAAGTTCTGATCTAATAAATTTATCCCTAACGGCGATTTGCTTATCTATCAAACCATATTCTTTTCCATTTTCGAATAGCGATATAACCTTTCCTACAAGTGAATGTTCACGAACAATAAAGTGATATTCCTTTTCATCTATATTCGCCACAATCATACGAGTATCAGATACATCAAATCTAAAATTCGGTATATTCATTTTGATCAGCTCCTTTATTGGTTTCACCAATATCATAACAAATGAATATTTAAATAATGTTGATATAATGTAAAAAATATAAAAGCTGACTTCCCTTTAGAAATCAGCCTTTACACATTATTCACCTTTAAATTCTTTACAAATTTTTATAACGTTTCTTTCTCCTCTTC
Source organism: Bacillus sp. NP247 (assembly GCF_018966865.1). Classification (NCBI taxonomy): domain Bacteria; kingdom Bacillati; phylum Bacillota; class Bacilli; order Caryophanales; family Bacillaceae; genus Bacillus; species Bacillus sp. NP247. The sequence continues at coordinate 183,015 of NZ_CP076653.1, forward strand.
ATTTTCGGAAACTAAATTCCCTAAAGCATCCACCGTAACTTCAACTACAAATTCACAAATCCCTGCTACAACTTCTCCAATTACTTCCTCCATCTTTCTACCTCCTTGTTTTATGTAACCTATTTGTAGTATAGGAGATATTGGTTAATTTTAACTATCGTTAAAGATGACAAAAACATTACAGATTTGTAAGCTGTTTCAATGTTTTTTTGAATTTATACTTCTTCCCTTTGAAACTTTAAGTATTATTAACAACCAGATAGGTCATCATAATAGAAAGTATTTAAGAATCCTAATTTAAAGGAGGCGTGTAAAATATACTACGTAAAATTAATTAAAGGCCAATCTTTCTATGCTTTTGATCATCGATTCTTAGTGTCTCATGAAGAAGAGGTTTCGGAAAAAATTTTTAATTACTTACGCCGGAATGAATTCTTCGAAGTACGTAAAGAAGAATATTCTGCCTAAAGTATGAAAAGCATCAAAAAATGACTCTCATAATTGGGATTTTTTCTTGATGCTTTTATATTATCTCTCTATATTCAACATTACTCCTCAATTCTCTTAAAATCTTATAGTATATGTCCAAGCTAATTCATCGTTACCTTCATATTTTAGTATATGAGGAGGTGACGAATATGACTCATATCATTGATTACCAAGCTACTCAGCCTTTAAATAGAACTGGTGAAACAACTTTTGTAATTCCCGATTCCCCAGAAAAAGCAATTCTAGCAAATATTAAATTAAAAATTTCAAGAAGAGATTCACGTAATAATCGAGTAGAATTAATTGCAACAGTTGGGGTTAAAGGTATAACTGACATAGCACAAATATTATTTAGAATTTTCCGTGACAATACAGAAATCTTCAACGCTCAAGTAGGGATTGAATCTACAGGTTCTGAGCAATTTTACGCGCAAACATTTCAAGCTATAGATCAAGATGTAAGCTGCGGGACTCACGAGTATTCATTAACTGTGGAAAATCTAACAAGTGCTGCAAGTGCAGACATTGTTGGCCCTCTGTCTTTTAGCGGTTTAGCTATTGGACAAGATCATAAGTGTTGCTAATTTAATCTATTTTTGTTTTTTCGAGAAAAGTAAGACGTATTATCTGCGTTCTTACTTTTTTTATTTTCTCCACACTTACCTTTCCTTTGAATTTACTTGTGAATTCTTTGTATTTTTAGTTACCCATTGTATCACTTAATTCATCATTTTTTTACAAATCAAAAAGATTGAAATCCATTAATGAAACACGTAATATAGACTCTGACTCTAAAAAAGTTCGTATAAAAATACTACATAAATAAGGAGGTTTTATATACGAGTTTTTCACTTTAAAAGACGGAGAGGTTTTACATTATGTGGCGTAATAAAAATGTTTGGATCGTTTTAATTGGGGAGTTTATTGCTGGCCTAGGGTTATGGCTTGGTATTCTTGGCAACCTTGAGTTTATGCAAAAATATGTCCCTTCTGATTTTATGAAATCAGTTATATTATTTATCGGACTATTAGCAGGTGTTCTAGTTGGTCCTATGGCTGGTCGTGTCATCGATCAGTATGAAAAGAAAAAAGTTCTTCTTTACGCTGGATTTGGTCGTGTTCTTAGTGTTATTTTCATGTTTTTCGCTATTCAATATGAAAGTATCGCCTTTATGATTGCTTTTATGATTGCACTTCAAATTTCAGCGGCATTTTATTTCCCTGCATTACAATCTGTAATCCCACTCATCGTTCGGGAACATGAACTATTGCAGATGAACGGTGTACATATGAATATCGGTACAATCGCTCGTATTGCAGGTACTTCACTGGGTGGAATTCTTTTAGTTGTAATGAGTTTACAGTATATGTATGCCTTCTCAATGGCAGCATACGCTTTATTATTCCTCTCAACTTTCTTCCTACAATTTGAAGATAAAAAGTCAACTACATCAAGTAAAGAATCAGCTAAAGATAATAGCTTTATGGAAGTATTTCGTATTTTAAAAGGAATTCCTATTGCTTTCACAGCACTTATATTAAGTATTATCCCTCTATTATTTATAGCTGGATTCAATTTAATGGTTATTAACATTAGCGAAATGCAACACGATCCAACGATTAAAGGATTCATATATACAATTGAAGGTGTAGCATTTATGTTAGGTGCCTTCGTTATTAAACGTTTATCTGATCATTTCAAACCTGAAAAGTTACTATATTTCTTCGCAATTTGTACCGCTTTTGCACACCTTTCATTGTTCTTTAGCGATATACAATGGATGGCTCTTACATCGTTTGGTTTGTTTGGCTTTAGTGTCGGCTGTTTCTTCCCTATTATGTCGACAATTTTCCAAACGAAAGTAGAAAAAAGCTATCACGGCCGCCTCTTCTCATTCCGTAATATGTTTGAGAGAGTTATGTTCCAAATTGTCTTACTTGGAACTGGCTTCTTCTTAGATACGATTGGGTTACAATATATGGTTCTCATTTTCGGAGTCATTTCATTGTTAATTATTTTCATTTCCCTATCTAAACAGAAACAATATGAAAAACAACCTTCGCAATCTGCGAATTTATAAAACTAATACTTCTTAGGAATGGATCCAGTATTTTAATATGGCTCCATTCTTTTTCAATTTCTAGGATTGAAATTTATATGCTTTGTATAGTTCCAATTTTTAAAGGAGTATCCCCTACTACTTTCGAATACAATAAATTATAGATTCTTCAAAAAGGAGCTGTGGAAATGTCTGCTGGTATGCAATTATTAATTACCCTTCTGTTTTCATTCGTTATGTTTGGCGCCCTTAATTTTTTAGTCATTTCCCTATCTCAAAATAACTTTAAAAGAAGGATTGTTGCAGGTTTCTTATTCTTACTGTTAACTCCCATTATCTTTTTGACTACTACAGCATTCGCTACCATATTCGATAAAGGTGGATTTGGCGCAGCTAACCTAGCCTTCATTATTGCAAATATGTATGTTGTAAATGGAATTGTCATTCTTCTTTCCGCTTCATTTATCCTCAAAAGACATAACATAAGATAGAGTTCTAGGCATGAATCTGGTATTACACTAGATTCATGCCTTTTCATTTTGAAATCCCACCCTTTTCCAAATTTTTATGTGAAATTTATTAATTCTTTATAAAAATTTAAACTTTATTCATTACAATATTCTTATTGTATTCGCACGTTTATAAAAAATAATAAGAAAGGAGTACACAATGAAAAAGTTTCTACTTATTTTCCCTATATTAATCGTTCTACTTAGTGGATGTAGCAATAATGATATATACGACTCTTGGGAAGTCATTGATAATAAAAAAGGTGAATGCCCTGTGTATTATAAATTTGAAACAGTTGTAAAAGAAGAAAAGAAAGAAAAGGTTGTTCACAATTTAGTGGAAATGCAAACAACCAATAAAAAAGAGGATTTATATAAAGGTTCATTTGTCAAAAATTCTAATGTATATCACATTGATTATGGTAACTCATTTACATCGGATCAAACTTTAAAGGTTGTCGATGATAAATTAAATGTATACTTTTTGACAGCCGAAAAATTATGTACATATAAAAAGAAATGATTACATTTCAGATGAGACGCAGGAAATATTTTCTGCGTTATTTTACTTTAGAAAGCTTTCTCAAAAACATTTCCCTCTTTTAAATATTTTAATTTGAATGTATCGTTATTTAATAATCTAAATAAACTCAATGTGAGGTGCTTATTATGAGAAGTTTAAGTTCATTACTTATATCAACAATTTGTTCCGTAATCCTAACCCTATGGAATGTCCTTTCACTTTATGAAAAATTTACGACAGGAAATTCATACTATTGGATTAGCGGAATACTAGGCTTTGTTTTCGTATTCTTTTTCATTCAAAACATGCGAGATATACTTAACAAAAACTATAAAACACCCTAATCCGTATAGAAAGATATAATAGACATTTCAATTAACCATTCTAGCCTATATACAGTGCCCTCTTTCAACATAGACAAATCCTCCCTCTAAATTTGTCAATCGTTTTAATTTTCATAAAAAAATGATAAAATATAAACATGTGTTTTCAGAATAATTAAAAATGCAGAAAGAAAACACTGTTTTTAGGAGGGGTTTTAATGACTTACACGTTAGCAACTAGAATGAAAGCATTCCAATCTTCTATATTTAGTGAATTAGGGGCCTATAAAAAAGAGAAAATTGCAGCAGGTCATAAAATGATTGATTTAAGTATCGGGAATCCTGATATGCCTCCTGCTGATTTCGTAAGAGAAGCTATGGTACATACAGCAAGTGAAAAAGAAAGCTACGGATACACATTAACTGGTATTCAAGAATTTCACGAAGCTGTAACTGAATATTACAATAACACTCATAACGTTATATTAAATGCTGAAAAAGAAGTTTTATTATTAATGGGTTCACAAGATGGACTCGTTCATTTACCTATGGTTTATGCAAATCCGGGAGATATAATATTAGTTCCTGATCCAGGATATACAGCTTATGAAACAGGCATTCAAATGGCCGGTGCAACATCTTACTACATGCCATTAAAAAAAGAAAATGATTTCTTACCTAACTTAGAAGTTATCCCTGAAGAAATCGCCAATAAAGCAAAGATTATGATTTTGAACTTCCCTGGAAATCCAGTTCCAGCAATGGCACATGAAGATTTCTTTAAAGAGGTAATCGCATTCGCGAAAAAACATAATATTATCGTTGTCCATGATTTTGCTTATGCTGAATTTTATTTTGATGGCCAAAAGCCGATTAGCTTCTTATCTGTACCTGGTGCAAAAGAAGTTGGTGTAGAAATAAACTCTTTATCAAAAAGTTATAGTTTAGCAGGTAGCCGTATTGGATATATGATTGGTAATGAAGAAATTGTCGGTGCACTTACACAATTTAAATCTAATACAGATTACGGTGTGTTCTTACCAATTCAAAAGGCTGCATCCGCTGCATTACGAAACGGTGCTGCGTTTTGTGAGAAAAACCGTGCTATTTACCAAGAGCGTAGAGATACTTTAGTTGATGGATTCCGAACGTTTGGCTGGAATGTCGATAAACCAGCTGGAAGTATGTTCGTTTGGGCTGAAGTTCCGAGAGGATGGACTTCTCTAGATTTCGCTTATGCACTTATGGATCGTGCAAATGTCGTTGTCACACCAGGCCATGCATTTGGTCCTCACGGCGAAGGCTTTGTACGTATTGCACTTGTTCAAGATAAAGTAGTATTACAAGAAGCAGTTGAAAACATTAAAAATAGCGGTATTTTCTCTATTGAAAAAATAGAAGAATTAGTTAAAAATTAATAATAACTCCCCTGCTTAACTTTAGCAGGGGTATTATTATTCCTGGAGGTACGATATGAATATTAAAGATACTCTTCCCCATCGCTATCCATTTTTAATGATCGATAAAATTACAAATGTTAAAGAATCTCAATCAGCTACAGGATACAAACTGATCACAAATAACGAGTGGTTTATTAATAACAATCAAAACTATATGCCTCATATGCTAATTGTAGAAGCACTGGCTCAACTTAGTGCTTTTGTAAGTATAGATGAATCTGAAGGACTTGGTTTCCTCTCCTCTTTAGACGGGGTGGTATTTCATGAAAATGCGTATCCTGGTGATAAACTTGACTTACATTATGAATTAACACGTAACAGACGAGGTTTTATTCTTGGGAAAGGAATTGCCTCTGTAAACGATCAATCAATCGTTACCATTGAAAAGCTATTAATATATCAAGCTGATTAAACATATTACATAGTAAGGAGTAGAAAAATGCGGAATGTTGTTGGTATTGATGCTGGGGGAACATTAACAAAAATTGCTTACTTTAACGAAATGAACAGATTAGTTTTTGAAAAATTTTATTCATATGAACAAGAAAGAATTAAAGAATGGCTTCATAATAATAATTCAATTACACAATTATGCATTACAGGTGGTAAAGCTAAACAGTTAGAACAACTACTTTCAGGTTCATATGAAATAGTAGAGTTAAACGAGTTTGAAGCTACTTTAGCTGGAGTACGATACATACTAAAAGAAGAAAAACTTGCTATAAACAACTTTGTATTAACAAATATCGGTACAGGTACTTCCATTCACTACGTTCACGACAAGCAATACGTTCGCGCTGGTGGAACTGGAGTTGGCGGTGGTACTATTATGGGTCTTTCAAAACTATTAACAAATATAGATCATTTTGAAGATGTGATTCCGCTTACGAAAATTGGTTCAAGAAAAAGTCTAGATATTACAGTTGGAGATATTTATGGCGGGATTCTCTCCCCTATTGATAATAACTTAACTGCTAGCAATTTCGGAAAAGCGACCATTACAGATTCAAATTATAGTAGTTCAGATATACTAGCTACCGTTCAAGGACTTGTCGGTGAAGTCATCACCGCATTAAGCCTTCAATTCGCCGAAGCGAAAAATATTGACCATATCATTTACATCGGTTCTACTCTATGTAATAACGTACATCTTCAAAATATTATAAGTAGCTATACAGAATATCAAAACAAAATACCAGTCTTTTTACAAGACGGCGGTTATAGTGGTGCGATTGGTGCTTTACTTCATGGTACGCAATAAAAAAGCTGACTTTTGTCAGCTTTTTTGCAATGGTACTTCAAATTCAATAATTGATTCTCCATTCTCACCAATTCGTTCCACACTAATCCTATTGATTACACAGTTCAACTTCTCATGAAAACTAGGAATCTCCTTCGCTATTTCAGTTGCTAACTCAGGGCTACTTTCTCTTCCGACTGTTACATGCGGTATGTACGGAATGTCTCTTTTCAAAAATCGTAATAAGGGGCCTGTATACAATTTATCATGTAGTTTTTCTATTTGTTCTTTACCCTTTTCAACTCCTAAAAACAAATAGTCTCCTATACTAGTTACACCACTTGCAAACTTAATCTCAATTGTACCTATCCCTTTTGACATATTCGAAATATGTGATTTCAATTCATCATTTGAAATATTACTTTCAAAAGGAAATACACTTGTTATGTGGGGAGGAATTAAACCAAATAAAGGGTCGTGTATTTCTCGAATACTTTCTATCTCATCAGTAGACATGTTATTTAGAAAAAGTAAAATTGTACGCATTTTTATATCCTCCACTCTCCTCAATTTTTTATATTTATCATATTGCATGGTAGCTTGCACTTCAACAAGTTATTTCACTTACATAGAAAAATAAAAAACTTCTCAAATGAGAAGTTTTCATATAGCATGATTATTATTTTCCCGCCAAACTTTCCTAAACTTTATATAACAAGCAATCCTCCACGGAATAATATAAGACACCGCAACAACGTAAAATAATAAGCCTATTGTTTGCGGATCTAAGCCAACAATATATTGTCTTGAACTATATCTTAAAATAACAATTCCGATAAAAGTAATTAAAAAGGCAGCACTTTTTTTCGTATAAATGTTTCCGTCTTCTCTTCGCTCATAGTTTGTTAGAAATATAAGTGGGATTGCGAAAATCACCCCAATGGATGCCGCTATAGTCACTTGTAATATAGCTGGATGTACTGGGCCAAAAAACAATAAAATACCCGGTGTTAAAAATAGTAATGGCCACAAAATACGTTTTCCCTTTCCCTTTATCGGCTTATACATAGAACGATATCGTCGCCAAAAAATTAGCAGTGCTACGCATAAAAAGACTGTTATTAGTGAAGATGTATCTCCCATTTATTTTTCCTCTTCTCCCAAAGTATATATTTAATTACACTTTAAATCGTTTACTCAAATGATACTTTTCGAATGAATATACCGCTAGTCAAGATATAGACGACAGTTAATCCAATTGAAATGGCAGTAAAATATGGAATATCTATTAAAGATAGATTAGATGTAGAATTTAAATCCTGTATTCCTACTTCACCATAAAGCACACTATTCAATGATATAAAAAGTGTTCCTCCTACCATAAGACCAATCCACTTAAACCGTTTCTTAATTACTACTGCTACTTGAAAGAAAGTTGCTATTGTAGCATACAATAATAGTTGTACAATAAACTGTTCTACTGAGTGTTCTCCTAGACTAGTATTTGTTGTACTGTACAATGTATTTTGTAAAAGAATCACTTGAAGGAATGAGAAAACCGCAGCCTGTAATATAATATAGCAAACTGATCCAATGAAAAACTCTAACCTCGTTACTCCAAACGAAACAGCTAAACGAAACAGATCATCCTGTATAATGAAAGAGCTTACTACTATAAAAAATATAATTACAATCGAAGGATTACTTAAAATATGTTGTAAAAATCCTTCCTTTATTCCTTTTAAATCCATTGCACTTGTTATTCCTTTTATAAGTAATGCTGCAATCCAAAATATAATAAATGCATTATAATGAAAATTTATATGTAACTTCAACTGCTTCATTAACATCGTCATTTCACTTCACCACCAGTTATATGAATAAATAGTTTTTGTAATGTAATTTTATCAACTACTAATCCTTCTTTTTCAAGAGAGTAATAATCTTCATTAGTAAGTTCTTCCCATATAACAGCAATGCCCTTATTTCCATAAACTTCTCGATTTATAACTTTTTTATTAATCGAAAATGCATCTACCTTATCTTTTTGTCCTGAAATTATATGCCCCTGTTGTAATATATCTTCCACTGATGATTGAACAACTAGTCTTCCTTCTTTTATGATGATTACATCTTCAATTACATGGGTTACTTCTTCTACTAAATGTGTTGATAATATAATTGTTCGGGGATACTCACCATAATCTTCTAATAGCAAACTATAAAACAACTCTCGATGTGCTGCATCTAAACCGGTAGTCGGCTCATCAAAAATAGTAATTGGTGCCCTACTTGCTAGTCCTTGAATAATTCCTACGACTGTTTGCATGCCATGTGATAGTTTATGGTATTTCTCTGTCATATTAAGCTGAAATTTATCTGCAAGTTCTTCAGCATACTTTCCATCCCAATTTTTATAAAACATGCTACACATCTTAAAGATTTCTTTTACTTTATAACTTAAATGAGCTTCTTCTTTCACTCTAACGAAACAAATATTTTGCATCGCTTTACTATTTTCAAATACATTTTCGCCAAATACAGCTACGCTTCCACTACTTGAAATAATTTGACCAGCAAGTATGTTTAATAATGTCGTTTTCCCTGCTCCGTTTCTTCCAAGCAAACCATATATTTTATGCTCTTCCAATGAAATTGTTACTTCATTTACAGCTAGTTTCTTTTTATATTTTTTGGACAATTTTTTCGTTTCAAGTGCAATCATTCCTCTTTCGCCTCCTTTGTAATTTTTTGAATCATATCCATTAATTCTTCTTTAGAGATTTCTAATACTTTTGCTTCTTCCCATACTTTAGGTAAATACTCTGTCATAAAAGCATTTTGCCGCTTCTTTAATACGACTTCCTTCGCACCACTTGCAACAAACATTCCAATCCCTCTCTTTTTAAATAAAATGCCCTCATCCACTAATAGATTTACCCCTTTCGCAGCAGTTGCCGGGTTAATTTGTAGCATCTTAGCAAATTGATTTGTCGATGGAACTTGTTCTTCTTCAAGTAATATGTCTTTTAAAATATCAGATTCAATAGTTTCTGCAATTTGTATGTATATTAATTTATTTTGCTCCAGAGTTGGTTTCACCATTTCACCACCTTAGGTTCATAGGTTCATTACTTATGCAACTAACCATATCACATCACTTTATTTTTTACCATAATTTTCATAAAAAAAGAGAATCATTCGATAATGAATGACCCTCTTCTGAAAATTTCCGTATTTTCAATCTTCGTTCTCAAATCTTTTTCATTGATACCATTTTGACAAAAGTTAAACCTCTCTCGCTTTAAAGATTTCGTTCGGTCTACTACTTGCCCCAAATGATAACTTGTGTGCTCGACTAAGTGTAATAAGCTATGCAAATCAATATCGGTTCTTCCTTTACATGCTTTTATATACCTGTTTCCCCATTCACGAAATACTTTTTCTACAATTTCCAGCAGCATTTCAGAATTTAATGCCTTCTTTGGAAAGTACTCTTCAATCCCCTTTTCAAAATTCACATTTGGATTCGAGTAACGAATCGTATTTCTTTTTACATGTTCGCAGATATGTAATACTATACCTCCAATTGAATTAGCCTCACCATCTCTTTTCCACAAGTCTTCCGCATTTAAACACTTTATTACTTGTGTTAGCTTTGGTAAATAATGATCATACATTCTGAAATAAGAAATTTTATAAACAAGCTCCATCTTTCCCCCACCGTCTCACTTAGTTTCCTGTATAGGATGTTCATCAAAGAATTGTTTCCGGAAATTTTTATTATTAACAAGCGCTACTATTTTTTCTAAATTACCATAAAAGAAGTTCATTATGATTCCCTTATTCCATATTTGATCGCCTTTCGGAAAATCATTAAATTCTTTATACAGTATGGGTAAGAGTTCTTCTCTTTTCAGTGTAAAATTCTTAGTTTCCAATTGAAACTCATACCCTTTCGCATTTGGTACTAAAATTGCAAGATAAATAGCATTAAAGAGAAAGTTCTTTTTCATCGTATCCTTTTCGTCAAACCAATACGTCTCAATCATATCTTCTGTTAATTTATCGTTCTTTTTTTCACCGTATTTCACTGCAATTTTCTCATTTTTCAAGCTTATACTTTGAACTGTTTCACCACCAGGTAAACTTTTAACAATTGCAGACACATCAGAATTATTTCCAACGTACGTCCACGTATATTTCTTAAAATCCGCTGGTCCAATATCTGATATTTCTTTTATTCTCCCTCCGTTAGAACAAGCAGTAACAAATAAAAAAATTGTTAGCATAACACCTGCTATTCTATTCATATAGTTCATTAGACACCCCCAAGTTCTATTTATTATCCAATCTATACAATGTATCCCTTAAAAACCCTTTAAAATATACGCATTTTAATCAAAATTAAAAATTTTCAATTTTTCTGTTTACAATTATCCATTAATTGTATATACTTACTAACGTAAGAAAAACATTCTAAAAGGAGGTCGAAGAAAATGATGAAATTACAATTACATGCTTTAACTTTATTGTTAACTGCACCTGTGTTTTTCGGACAATTAAATATGAATTCGACCACCCTAACGGAGAATTGAAAATCGTACTTTATTTCTATTAATTCATAAATTCGCCACAGGAGGTCGTATACTTTCCTGTGGCTTTTTCACGCCCAGCCGTAGGAGAACGATATCTTCCTGTGGCTTTTTTGTGCGATTTTTTGTGCGATTTTTTAGTCTCTTACATTATTTTTTAAAGGAAGGAGCAACATTCGATGACTATTAGCGTATTGTTTTTAAGTATTACGATTCAAAGAAATACACTTTCCAAAGCTGAAATTCTTCATAATGAGCAAATTGCAAAAGCTATGAATGATGTTAAGGAGCGCCAAGTGCTTTATTGTGATCTCCTGTAATTCCTTTTCGAAAGGAGGAATTCGTCTATGACTTTTCATATTTTCTTTTTTACGACAGCACTTCAGAAAAAAACGTTATCTGAAGCTGAAATCTTTCGTAAACAACAATTAAAACAAACTATGGATAAAATAACGGACATTAAAAGTTCGTATTATACACAAATGTATTAATTTTTTTTAAAAGGGGCAATATCCTAATGAAATTTAAAGCTTTCTTTTTAACGATTACCATTCAAAAGATGAACTTTCTCGCGAACAACAAATTAAAAATATTATGGACGGAGTAAAAGAGCGTCAGTCCTCTTATTACAATCGTCTTTACTAAATAAATTATAAAGGGGTAATATCCTAATGAAATTTAAGGCTTTCTTTTTAACGATTACCATTCAAAAACGTAAACCTTCAAAAGCTGAAATCTTACGTGAACAACATATCAAAAACATTATGGACGAAGTGAAAGAGCGCCAGTCCTCTTATTACAATCGTCTTTACTAAATAAATTATAAAGGGGCATTATCTTAATGAAATTTAAAGCATTCTTTTTAACTATCACTATTCAAAAACGAAAATTTACTAAAGCTGAAATCTTACGTGAACAACAAATTAAAAATATTATGGATGATGTGAAAGAGCGCCAGTCCTCTTATTACAATCGTCTTTACTAAATAAATTATAAAGGGGTAATATCCAATGAAATTCAGAGTATTATTTTTAACTATTACCATTCAAAAAAATAAACTGTCTGAGTCTGATATGCTTCATGACCGACAAATTGAACAGGCTATGGACAACGTAAAAGAACGACAAAGTCATTATTGTAGTCACCTGTAATTCCTATTCGAAAGGAGGAATTCATGTATGAAGTTTCACCTTTTCTTTTTAACCATTACGATTCAAAAAGAAACTATATCTGCAAATGAAGTACAACAAGAGGTACAGTATAAAAAGATTATAGATGAAATTCGTGATCGTAGAAGCAAGTACTACACTCACCTATAATTGTTTGAACTTATATTAGAAATGAAAGGAGTCGATTATGATGTTAATGACGCGGTGTAAAGAAATGATTTGGATAGTTCAGAGGGATTCCACGTAGTTTAACAGGAATAATTTATACAAGTGCTGCAGTTAATTTGATGTGTGAAAAATATATAATAATACGTATTTCATACACTCTAAAAAACAAAAGATACACCACTATTAAGCGGTGTATCTTTCTCAACATATTCTATTTCCGTTTACTTCGTTTCGTCTTAAACAATCTCACTAAGTTCGAAACAACCGTTTTTGTTACCGCATAAGCTGGTACTGCTAAAATCATTCCGATAATTCCCGCGAAATTACCTACCCCTAAAATAAGGATGATAATTGTTAACGGATGGATATTTAATTTTGAACTCATAATACGCGGTGAAATGATGTTACTTTCAAACTGTTGTACGATTGTTACTATAATAATTACGTACAAAGCTTGCATCGGAGATACGAACAGACCTATAATGACAGCTGGTGCTGCTCCGATAAATGGACCTAAGTTCGGAATTATATTTGTAAATGCTGCGATAATTCCTAAAACGAAAGCATACGGTAAACCGATGATTAAATAACCAGTAAATGTAAAGGCACCAATAAACATACAAACGAGCGCTTGACCTTGAATATATGCAGATAATGTTTCGTTCGTTTCCTTTATGATACGAAGTCCTTCTTCACGGTAAGACTCTGGTAATACACTAACAGCTTTCCCTGGAAATGCATGTCCATCTTTAAACATATAAAATAAAATAAACGGTACTGTAAAGATAACTAACGCCACGTTCGTGATAATACCAAATAAAGCCGTTGCACTCGACGTAAGTGTGTTTGGTATTTCCTTTAAGTATTCAATTGCATTTTTCTCAATTGTCTCAATGGAAACGTAGTTTTGTGTAGATAGCCATTCAAATAATCTATGATGGGATAGATCTTGTATGTATACTTTTCCCTCTTTTATATAAGTCGGCATGTTTTTCACTAAATCCATTAGCTGTTGTGAGATGGTTGGAACAACTACTCCAATAGCAACTCCAGTTAATGTGATGATAAAAAGATACAGTAGTAAAATCGCTAAACCTCTAGGTACTTTTTTATTCTCCAAAAAGACTAACAATGGATTAAATATGAAGTATAAAAATAACGCGATTAAAATTGGGAAAAATAATGTTGATATGAAGATACCAATCGGTTGAAATAGAAACGATATTTTTGTGCAAATAAATATAATTCCTACAACCATCAGCACTTCTAATGTCCAAAAGTGCACTTTCGATTTCAAAAAAACGTCCTCCTTTAAACTAGCACTTCTCTTCATTGTACCAAATTAAACTTAGATTTCACATAATATTTTCCTTTACAATATTCCAAAATCCCATTAAATACACTACAATGAGATTACAGACAAATTTGCAGGTAAAGGTGATAAATATGACACAATGCATCATTTGCAGAAAAGATACGAAAGAACTTAGTGAACAATATGTCATTCCAGAGATATTATGTGGATATTATTTCACAAACTCAATTTGTGATTCCTGTCATGAACATATGACAACAAATATTGACCGTCCTTTAATTAGGCATAAACTAAGTCAATTTAAGATTGAGCAAATGAAAAAACAAATCGACTCCCCTCTCTATACGAATGAACATGGTGAGGAGCTAGCAGCCGCTGAGACAGATGTAGTCGAAGTAAGTGATGAGATACTTTATTCCAATGCATTAATTATGAAACTATGTAAAAAGCACGATATTTCATTACATAATGAAATCTGGAAAGAAGAGCGCGTAACAAAAGTAGCTAGTTCTATTCAACGTGAATTGCTATTAGATAACCGTAAATATAAAATGAGTGTATTAAAAATGGCTTATACTTTTGCTGTACAAACAATTGATGGCTACTTTGACGATCCAGATGCGATTGATATTTCTACCATTCTATTAAATGCCGATTTTATGGAATTAAAGGAAAAGAGTATCGTTCGTGACTTAAGCAAAAGCTCTTTATGGAATACATTAAATACAACGAGTGAAAACCATTACTTTATTTTACTTAGTGATAAAGACGGTCTGTTCTGCTTCATTCGCCTATTTGATATTTTTGATGTTGTTGTTCATTTATCAGAAAAAAGATACAATCTTTCATCACCAATTGTCGGCGTAAATAATGTAGACAAAAAAGGATTTTTTGTGGAAAGTTTAAAACAGTATATGGATGGGCTATTTAAAGAAACTACACGTTCTATTTAATCCACATAAGAACATACGGTCTCCTTTCTTCATGAAAAGACACTGTGTTATAATGAGTATGAAAAGAATAATACAATCACATAAAACAATTAAAAACTGTATATAAATAAAAAAGACTAGTGTGCGGCTACACACTAGTCCACATAACTTAGCAGATTGGATTGTTCATTTATCCTATTTGTTTCGTACAAACACAACAACCCACATTCTATCGGCATAGGTGGGTTGTTATTTTTTGAGCTTGTCAATTAAGACGACAATAAACGTTAACAATGCAATGAGAAACAGTCCACCTTGCAGTAACAACGCAATTTCACTCACTTATTATCACCCCCCTCCTACTCGGAGAAGTGATAATTGAACAACCAACCGTACCATAAGTTACCTCTTAATTTTATCATATTTTCTGATAGTTTACGATGAAAACCCGCAAGCGAATTACTTGCGGGTTTTTTCTCATTATTTTTCTAATGCATATGCATCAGCTATCATTTCACCAACAATTTTATTTTTTTGTTTCTTCTCGTCTTTCAACAAAGGGAATAACAGTTCTGCTACTTCATATGCTTCTTCTAAGTGAGGATATCCTGATAAAACAAATGTATCGATTCCTAGGGATTCATATTCTTTTATTCTTTCCGCTACTGTATGCGGATCTCCTACAAGTGCAGTACCTGCACCACCTCTTACAAGTCCGATTCCAGCCCATAAGTTAGGACTTATCTCTAACGACTCCCTTGTTCCTTTATTTAAATGTGTCATCCGTTTTTGACCAACTGAATCATATCTTGCAAATGTCTTTTGAGCAAGCTCAATTGTTTGATTATCTACATATTGAATTAAACGTTCTGCCTCTTCCCATGCTTCCTCTTCCGTTTCTCGAACGATAATGTGTAATCGAATACCGAATCGCACAGTACGCCCTTTCGCTTCTGCAAGTTTTCTTACTTCTTCTATTTTTTCTTTCACTTGCTCTGGTGGCTCTCCCCACGTTAAATATACATCACTATGTTCCGCAGCAACTTCTTTACCCGCAGCTGATGATCCGCCGAAATATATAGGTGGATAAGGTGTTTGAAGTGGTGGAAATACAACTTTACTATCCGTAACTTTAATATGTTTTCCTTCTAAAGAGATTGTCTCACCTTGTAAAGTTGACTTCCAAACTGTCAAAAACTCATCGGCTGCTTCATATCTTTCATCATGTTCAAGGTATAGTCCATCTCCTTGTAATTCAACTGGGTCTCCTCCAGCTACAACATTAATAAGCAGTCTCCCCTCTGAAATTCTATCAAATGTTGATGCCATCCTTGCTGCAACTGTCGGTGACATCAGTCCTGGTCTAACTGCAACTAAAAATTTTAAATTCTCTGTTTCAGCAGCAAGAGCTGAAGCTAATACCCAGGGGTCTTCACACCCTTGGCCAGTTGGAAGTAAAACACCCGTATATCCTAAATAATCAGCTGCCCCGGCAACTTGTTTATAGTAGCCATATTCAGCTGCTCTTCCTCGTTTTGTCGTTCCTAAATATCGACCATCTCCATAAGCCGGAATAAACCATAATATTTCCATACCTTTACACACCCCTTTTTTATTTTGAAACGTATAACAAATCGCTCCATATAAATTACCCCTAATAATTTATATGTTAATTTCCTGTCTCACCCTTAAAATTATCTCGCCATCTTAAAAACTTCACTTCTAGTAAACGTACAAGTGAATCAGAAAACTTTCCAACAAATGCAAAGATAATAATACCGACAAATACGATGTCTGTATTGGAGAATTGCCTTGCGTCCATAATCATATAGCCAATACCTTCTGTAGATCCCATCAGTTCTGCTACTACTAAACTTACCCATACAACACCTAAAGATAATCTTGCCCCAAGTAAAAGGTTAGGCAATGCTGCTGGTAAAATTAGTTTCGTAATTAATTTCCGTCTACTAAACTCTAACACTCTTGCAACATCGAATAACTTTGAATCTACACCTCGTATTCCTAAAAAAGCATTTACGTATAATGGAAAAAATGCCCCGTCTGCAATAAGTAATACTTTTGATGTTTCACCAAAACCGAACCATAATACGAAAAGCGGCGCAACTGCTAAATGCGGTACAGTTCTTAACATCTGTACAGACGGATCTAAATATTGCTCACTTCTCGTTGAAAATCCAACAATCGTTCCTAAAATGATTCCTAAGCTCCCGCCGATAAAGAAACCAGCTGCTGCCCTAAATACACTAATACTTAAATGACCGAATAACTCTCCTGTTTTTATAAGTTCTTGAAAAGCTAAAAATATATCTAATGGCGTTGGTAAAACTGTTTTAGAAACAAGACCGAATACACCGGCCAACTGCCAAATCATTAATATGATAATCGGTATAGTAATTGCCCTTACTAAAACTTTTAAATTTAACTTTCGCACTTTCTTTACATTATTTTTCTCGATCGTTATCCTCGTTGGTTTCATAACCGCTTTCGTGTTTTCCAATTTACAAAACCTCTTTTCACTTCGCCTTTAACGCTTTTTCTACGAAAGAATTATCTACAACTTTTTCAGTCTTAATTTCTTTCTTTATAGAACCGAGCTTATATTGAAAATCTGCTGTCTTTTGCTGTTCTGCTATTATTTCCTTCGTAACTGGAACTAAAATTGGTTTATCGTGATTGAACACTTCTTTTACAATCTCTGCATTTATTTTCTTTGCAGAAGTGTATATTTTTATTGCTTCATCCAAGTTTTCATCTTGCCATACACGTGCTTTTTCATAAACTTTGAGGAATTTCTCAACTACTTCTGGATGCTCTTTCGCAAATTTGGTCCTCGTAATTAAAAATTCTGGTGAAGAGACATTTAATGTTTCACCATCTGCAATCACCTTCGCCCCTTTATTTACCGTATGTAACGATATGAAAGGATCCCAAATTGCCCAGGCATCTACCGATCCTGATTCGAATGCAGGCTGTGCTTCATCTGGTTGTAACTGAATCACGTTTACATCCTTCGCATCGATGTCTTCTTTATCTAGTGCTCGATATAATAAATTAAAAGCACTACTTCCTTTTGCTACTGCAATTTTTTTACCTTTCAAATCTTTTACACTCGTAATCTTGCTATCTTTTTGAACTAAAATTCCAGTTCCTTTTCTCGCATAGCTTGTATTTGCAATTTCCGTAAATCCTATTCCTGCTGCTTGCGCTGAAATAACTGGAGAATTTCCGACTTCACCAAAGTCTAACCGATTCGATGCAATTGCTTCAAAGTAAGGAGGGCCGCTTTGAAACTCAGTCCATTTTACTTTCACGCCCTCCTTTTTAAACTCTTCTTCAAACCATCCTTTTTTCTGCGCTAATAATAGTGGACTTAATCCTTGCTGTATACCGATTTGAATTGTGATATCTTCTTTCTTGCCATTAGCTTTACTGTTTTCGCAGCCTATTAAAAATAGGAAAAGTGCAATTACCAAATAGATACCCCTCATATTTCTATTCATTTATATTTCCCCTCTCCTTATATACTTTTTTGAACAAGTCCCCCATGTTCAAATTGTTGTAAAACTTTCGTTCGCAATTGCTGAAATGATGAAGAGGTTTTACTTCGCGGATACGGTATATTGTTTTCAATGACTTTATGTATTTTTCCCGGCTTTGCACGCATAATAATAATTCGATTCGAAAGATAGATTGCTTCGTCTATATCATGTGTAACAAAAATCATTGTCGTTTTCTTCTGTTCCCAAATATTTAGTAACACTTCTTGTAAATGACTTCGAGTAAATGCATCAAGTGCTCCAAATGGTTCATCAAGTAATAATACATTGGGATCCCTTAGCAATGCCCTCGCTATCGCAACACGTTGTGACATCCCGCCTGATATTTCTTTTGGATATGATTTTTCAAAACCTTCTAGCCGAACGATCTCTATCCATTCTTTTACCTTATCTTTTACATACTTATCTTTTAACGACAAATCTGCAGCAATATTTTCTTCAACTGTTAACCAAGGAAAAAGGCGATGTTCTTGAAATATAAACTCTTGTTTCTTACTTGGTTTTTCAATACGCTCTCCATCAATGATAATTTCACCTTCAAAATCATTATCTAGCCCTGCTACAATTTTAAGAAGCGTACTTTTCCCGCACCCACTCGGACCAATTACCGTTACAAAATCTCCTTTCTCTATTTGAAATTGAATGTTTTCTAACACTTGAACGTTCCCTGTTTGTTTTACGAAATATTTTGATACCCCTTTAATTGAAACAGCCACTCCTTTACCCTCCTTAAAACAAATCATATAGATTAATTGATTAAGCCATTTTATGTAACTAAAAAAACCAAAGGCATTTCATCACTCGATGAAATGCCTTTGGTTTCTCCAATCAGCTATACGTTATGGAATTAACTACATATTATACAAATATTTCCGATAAGTCAACTAGGGTTTTAAAAAGAACACATATCACTATTTGGTTTTGTATGCAAATAAACTCCCTTTTTCTTTAAATATAGTCTCAGTTTCTAAAATCATACGAGGTAACAAGACATGGATAGTATCTGTTAATACGTTAAGCGCTTCTTTCACATAACCACTCTCAAATTGAACTAACGGCTCAGGTAATTCGTCTTCATCTAATATGAAATATTCATTACTAGGAAGAACCATAATATCAATAATCAAATCTTCAAATGATACTAACTCCTCCCTTATATGTGTATTTTTTACGATATTAAAATAGGCCCCTAAATAATGCCCTATCTTATCTCTCCATATGTATAAAGTGAAACTTTAATCAGTGGGGGTTTTGTTCATCCCCACTGATTATTAGCCTTCACCAATCGGGCGTTTACGGGCAGTCGATCTCCCACCTAACTTCTTTGCTCCACCTGAATTTTGAGGTGGGAGTTTTACTGCCCGTTAATGCGGGATAAATTGTACGAACGATTCTCCCAGTAATATGCGGTTGTATAACTACCTTTAGGAATAGTTAATTTTGTTTCTTTTGCAGTCATTGTAAAAGAATATTGTACTTCATGAAATAGCACGATTTTTTTCGGCTGTGCTTCCACTAATAAACAAAGGTGATCTACAGTTGTAGAATCGTACCGTATTTTTCTTTCTATAATTTCAATCCTTTGTGTAGGTAAACTATTCATTTTTTAGGTTCCCCTTATATCATATAATACGTCTATTTTTCATTATAGCCTTTACATCCCTGATTAAGAAAGGGTTCAATTACTCATTATATTGTTTGTTGTGGATACATCAATATAATTCCCTTTACTATGCCGCATCATAAAAACTCCTTCTATTATGGAAGGAGTTAATGAACCAATACTATTTTATTAACCACGATTCATATAGCTTTACTTCTAAAGGAAACTCATTCGTTTTCAACCACTCCACTGCACTACATACAAGCTGAGATGAATTGTCTTCTGTAATGCTTTCTAAAGAAATCCATCCCGCACCTAATGAATCTTGCCCTTCAAATTGTTCAGGTACTATGAATTCACCTTCGCACTTTTCAACGATATAAAGCACTGCAATATGATGTACATGTGTGTACTCCTTGAATTTTGATGGAAATTGAAAATCAATTGTACCTATTTGTTTTACTACCTTCACTTTCATCCCAGTCTCTTCTTCAATTTCTCTATGAAGTCCATTTAATAACGATTCACCTTCTTCTAAGCTACCACCTGGCAGATCGTAACGATTATTATATGGTCCTTTATTTTTATCGATTACTAATATGTTTATTATTTTCGATACAAATGCCGTATACACCAAATGCACGATGATATTTTGTAACTTTACTCATGTTTTAACTTTCCCTTAACAGCATCATAAAATTTCCGTTCAGCGTCTACATTTAAGTGAATACGACTTACTGTTTTAGAAAATCCATATAACAACTGTGCTTTAATTGGCTCTTTTAACGTTATTTCAAAAGTGGCAGGTTCTTTTATAAATTCCATAACAGTTGCGTCAAGAACCTCTTTCTCTTCTTCTTTCATTAAAGGTTCGCCTTTATAAAACGCAATGTTATCAATTTGTGTATACGGTATAACGATTTTCTTTCCTAATCCAATTTGAATGATCACTTTTTCTTCCGCAACGATAATTGGATTTTTACGCATCGCTTGGATTTCAGCTAAAAAATAAAACATCGCATATATGTTCAAAATGAGTAAAATCCAAGCTATAACTGGATTCCATTGATGAAGTAAATAATGAAAACCGATACTTTCAATTAATGTTGCATGAATAATCATGATATAAACACCTATTGCACCGGTCTTCTTATGATATGAATATGTGAATTCATTTTCTAGTACTTTTTCACGCCACGATAAAAAAGCATAATAGAGTAATTTACACTCTGTTAGAATGATATTTACTGTCTTACTTCTCTTCATATTAACATCAAATGCTGCATCAATCGCATAAGAAAATGAAGAATGCTCACTTCGATATTCTTTATATCGTTTTATTATTTTAGGAAGTACTCTTATAATTTTATATATAAGAAACAGTTCAAAACATACAAACGCAATTTCTCCAGCAACTATTACATACGAAACAAACGAAAAAGCTTGTAAATAATCACTAGGAATTATAAATCTTGCGACTACGTATCCAGCTATAACTACAGGAAACATATACGTTAACGAATATCTTTTCCGTATAATAAAGAAATATGTGATAACCGGAATTACAAACATAAAATCTAATAATGAACCGAGGACTACTTCTTTCGGGGCAGCTGGTACTATTGGAAGGGCATACAATAAATAGTTTGATAACATAATTAAAGAAACGAGTCCAATCCAAATACCTTTTTTCCTTCGTGAAATTGATGGGTTCATTCCTTCTCTCCTCTATTTAAAGACCTCATTTAAATTATCTTTATAAAATGAGATAGCACGTTCAAATTCTTTTACCTCATCTACTTTTACGACCGTTTCAAGCAATAATTTCACCGCTTCTTCATGATCTTTCACATTGTATTTTGCTAATGATAAAAACACTTTCATTACATCATTTTCCGGGAACTTCTTTATCCCTGCTTCTAATACAGTAATCGCTTTATCATATTCCCCTATACAACGATACGTACTGCCAAGACCGATATACGCACCACGAAGGGATTCACCATCAAGTCCGTTCGCAATTGCCTGTTCATAATAAGGAACCGCCTCCGTTTCAAGACCCATGGCATCATGTATCCAAGCGCATTGATATAGTACTTCTGCATCCCTCGTAAAGTTTGTTAATCCTATAAGTATCTCTCTAGACTGCGCATATTTTTTTTCATTTCTAAGTTTAATAGCTTGCTTTAATAAATGTTCCATACAATCCACTCCTCACAAAATGTTCATTATGCATATATCATGTATTACACATTTACGGGCAGCTAATGGCCTATTCTATTGGTTCGATTTAATAATCAGTGAGGGATACGTTCCCCCACTAATTTAATATTAACTCCATTATATACTATGCAACTACGGCTCTTTCTAAAAGCTTAAATTTCCATAGCAGTAATACGATTGCATAAATGCTCTAACATATTGACAATTTCTTTTGCAGTTTCATCTTTCCCATTACATAACTTCACATTACCATCTTGTCCAATGACATGATGCACAGCGCCGCGAGAATATAAAGAATGCGGTGAGTTCGCTACCATTACACTCGCTTTTGCATCTTCCATCCTTTTGCTTGCTCTTTCAATAAGTTCTGCTTCATTTATATCACTTTCAAGTTTAAAGCCAACGAGTATCGTTTCTGGATCCCAATTCTTTATTTGTTTTAATACTTTTGGTGCTTTTTGAAAATGAATAATCGGTGCGATATCACTTGAAATCTTTCCGTTCATATTAAGAACAGTTCCATCTTGATCACAAATTTTTTCAACAACCCAATCTGAGCCAGCAGCAGCCATAATAACTGCATCTACTTTTTCATGTGTAATAATACTTTTCATCTTATCCTGTAAATCAATAATCCCCTCAAATGGGTGCAATTCTAATTGGTTATTTACATCCATTGGCTTCTCAGCAAAATAGCCATGCAAATATATAACATTAGCTCCTTTTGTCATTAGCTCTTCTGCAATAATTCTTCCAATCGTACCTTTTGCTAAATTTGTATGTCCGCGTACTTGGTCCCATTTTTCTAGGCAGCCGCCGCTCGTAATTAATACTTTTTTCCCCTGCATAATAACCATCCCTTACTAATTTTTCGCACGAAACCACTTTGTTCCAAAGTCAACTGCATCACGCTGCCTCATAAAACGGCACGTCGCATTCCCTATCTTCCCACGCGTAACTGCTCCTTTAAGCTCATATTCAACTCCGATTTCTACAAACGTGTCAGAATCGTAATCCATTTCAACGAATTCTTTCCATACTCTTACACCTTCTTCTATAATAGGCGCTCCTACCTTTATTAACTCGCGTGCACCTGTACGTACCTCAGATAAATGTATGGATGTATTGGAGTCATAACCGACACCAAGTAATAATATGTATCCATCTAAATCGTATATTTTTCGTAATGGCGATTCTTCACCAAAACTTATGGAAAGTGAATGATTCGCTGTAATTTCTTCTGCGTATTTCCCCCATGCTGCAAAACTACTGAGCGGATGATTACTTCGTAATACATTCGGATATGTACGAAAACATTCAACTACTTTTCCCATTGCCCTTGTTGGTGTTATACGCGGGTCAAATGCTGGGACGTTATCCCGGATAATTTGCCACCATTCTTCTGGTACAGGTGGTCTTGACCAATGTTTTGGATCGGATAAATCCGAAGATTGCGTCGGCATAATTATCGTTCCTTCTTCTGTAACAACTTTCATTAACGCTTCTACTACGGCAACTGCCCCACCAGATATCCAACCGATCGAACTTAATGAAGAATGTACAATAACTGTCATTCCCTTTTCTATCCCTAATGCTTTTAAATCATTTGTAATTGTTTCGATTGTATTTGGAAATTGTGTATTCGCCACTATGTCATTCATTTTCACGATTGTTCCCCCATTTTGCTTTAAACTAGTACATGAATATATTATCATATTTTTCTTAATTTTTAACATAATCGTATAGATTACTATACACCTATCGTTCTTATCATATCGGAAACAGTTAAATTATGGTATGTTAATTTGAAATAAATATAGAAAGGTGAACACGATGAAAAAAATGATATTATCCCTTTTCCTATTAGGAATGATTAATTTAAGTGGTTGTACTTTTTCTAATAATGAATATGAAGATTTTTGGGTGTTAGAAAAGTCTAGATATAACGAAGGTGGATATGGTCCTTCACACTTATACGAAAAAGCACAAGAAGATCCAACTATGATTCATTACTCAAATGATAGCATTAGTGAAGGAAAGAAGATGGTATATTCAGCATTTGGAGCAAAGTATAAAAACGATAAAATTACAGTAAAAGAAGTTAAAGACGAAAAAGATACATCCGTTATCGTCTTACATATTGAAAAAAACAAGGGAAAAGATAAAAACCCTGTTTTGTATATCGGTGTGCCTAAACTTAGAGATTCTATTAAAATTGTAGATGAAGATGGTAAGAAAATTTTTGAAATGAAACAAAATGAAAGCGTTACATCACAGCAATGAAAAACTTTCACTCTAGCAATCTTAATTTAAACTTTATACTCATATGAAAGAGCGCATTACAAATGATGCGCTCTTTGTTAATTACCTTTTAATTCAACTGTTGCTATCCTTCAATCGTAACTCCAGTAAACATTGATAAATTCCCTGTTATTCTTTCACCTACTCGTAAAAACAGTCCAGCGGCCCTTCCGCTAATACAATGAGAACCGATAAGTAGTTTACCAGTATACGGTCCATCCCACGTATCAATTGTATAGTCAGGCATGTCTACATATTGCTGATATATTTTTCGTTGTTCAAAATAATACTCTGTTTGATCTTCAGCTAATAGTTCATCATTTTCATAGATAGATACTCCGCCGCCTTCGCGGCCAAATAATGGTTTTGAAACATAAGATTCTTTTCTTTCTAAAAATCGTTTATTTGTAAAATACGTTGGAAGGAAATATTTCTTAATGATCTCTCGTTCTTCTTTGTCAAAGAAAACTTCATCTTCATAAAGTTGCCAAATCAATGCGAGCATACCTTTATTTTGCATAACAAAAGCAGCTGGTGGGTTAATAATTTGCACCCTTCCTTGTGCGATATGATCTAAAAATTGCAGACCAATTCTTTTACCATTTTTATCAGTATCTACAACTAAATATTCAATTGGATATAAACGATATAAGTATTTAATTTTATCGCCTGCCGGAGTGTATATTCCATCATCTGCAACAACGATATCTTGTATTCCTACATAATCGGTTTGTTGTTGTAAGCAATAACTTCTTAAAAACTGAACTGTTTGATGATCTTCATCATGCCAATCGTAGCTTGTAAAATAAATCGTTTCGTCAGGACTTACTTTGTAATCATGTTTAATTTGTTCCCAAGCTTGCACAATATGTTCTTCAATATGATTCGGATGATTCACATCGTGATAACGACACAATACTTCATTAGCAACAGATGGTTCTAAATATCCAGTCGGAGTATCGCAATTTACTTCAATTAATTTAATAACGTCATGATTTACAATGAAATCGAATCTTGCAAAATATGAGAATAAACCAGCCTGTTTCATTCTTCCAATTTCCCACGTTTCTGGCGGAAATCCGAGTTGTTGAAATTGCTCTGGGGTATTTGTAATGTATTGATATGTTTTATATAACACATACATAATTTCTTCCGTCGCTTTAGAAATTGCAGTATATGTACGTACTGGCATCCGGTACATACCAGTTGCCATATATTGATTCCATTCTTCATTCTCTAAAAGACTTGGCCACGTAAATCCATTTCTACTAGCCTCTTCTGCAAGAGAAAACCATACTTTCATATAAGCTTCCTGTTCTTGTTCTGTATACATTTCTCCATTATCCTTTCAAATTAGGATCCAACTGGTGCTTTTGCGTTTCCAATTCCACTTGAACCAGAATTCACTTTCGGCGTTTGCGTAGTAGATGATTTTGACGTGTTTGAATCTGTTGTTACTTTATTTGAACTATTCGGTTGTTCTTTATTTAAATCCACTTTCTTTGAAGAATCATTATTGCCACTAGTGCCACCGTAATACCCACCACCACCGCTGCCACCACTTCTTCGCTCATCCTTTTCACGGTATGGGATAATATTATTTGTATATGGCTTCTTTATAAGATTTGGTTTCGCAGTACTATACATATTCGACGTCTTACTTGCTAATAAATATCCAGCAACGAACGGAAGTATTGGCAGATGGGAGCTCTCATTATTAAATGAAGCAGGTGAATTATTATCTCTACATAATTCTTCTTTTTCTATATTTTCTGTCGTTGGCGCTTTATCATCACAATTTAATGTTTCTTGTTCGCTTTCTTGCTTCGTACCATCTGTCTTTACCGCACTACTTTCTTTTTGTGCGCTCTCTTCATCATTATCAGCACATCCTGTTAATAAAAAAGATGACACTCCTATTGAAGCTGCAATTTTCACAAATTTGCTTTTATCCATTCTCATGTGTTATACACCTAATTTCTATTTATCTATATTTTCCCAATTATCTTTATTATATACTGTATATATCATTTTTTTCAAACTAAACTAAATATGTAAAATTACATATTTCGCATACTTTTAAACTGTTCATTCCCGAGATAGCAATGAAATCTTTCCACCCCCGGATATTTTTCTCCCAGACTTTTAATCTTAAACCTACACTTTTTATAAAATTCGACTGCCTCTTCGTCTGTCTCTGCCTCTATATACGTTAACTCATACTTCCTAATTATTTCTCTTATCATTTGAAGTGCAATTCCTTGATGACGATATTTTTCATCAACAGCTATGTGACACATTCTCGCTCTATTCGTATGAATTAACGCTATACCTATGCAACCCTTATTCCCATATTTATATAGCACTGCCTGATCATTTTTATACATTGAAACTGCTTTTATTAAGCTTGCTTCACTCGGACCGGTCGCATGCTTTAATACTTTTTTAATGGAATCTATTTCTATATGCTCAACACGTTGCAACATCCTATCTCCATCCTTTCTCATGAAAAAAGACTAGCTCTTTAGTGAAAAAGAGCTAATCTTTTTACGCGGTTATTTTTTCCTCTTTTTTTACAACTACAGCTACATAACTATGAAGTATCATTCCGACAATTACAAGGCTCATTCCAATCCAAGATAATGAAGACGGAATTGGAGCAGATAGCCAGATGAGCTCTCCTACTAGCGCAAATAAAACTTCACCAGACTGTGTCGCCTCGACTGTTGCTAATTTTTGCGGATCATCTTTTACAAGATCTGTCGCAAAGAAAAATAATACTGTCGCAATTAAACCTGAGCTAACCGCTACAATAAAACATTGGAAAACTTGGCTACTTGACGGTAATCCACCTGTAGATACTTCGTAACCAGATAGTATAAACCAAAATGGTAAACTTGCTAATGTCATACCGAGAACTCGTTGGAATACATCTAATTCGCCCTTACATACTTGCATCATTTTTCTATTTCCGAGTGGATATGCAAACGCAGCAATGAGTACAGGAACTACACATAAAACGGTTTCACGAATTCCTAAAGAAGAAGCGTGTTCTACTTGCATAAGAACAACACCGAATAAAATAATGCCTGACATTACTAATTCTTTTATCGGAAGTTTTTTATGTAATGGGTCTACCGCAAAAAATGGTGTTAACAAAATCCCTGCAACTATTGTAATTTGCCAAGTCGAAGCGACAAGCCACCCCGGTCCAAACGCACCCGCGAAACTAAGCGGTGCATAAAAGAGACCAAATCCAACAATACTCCATAACAACCATTCTTTCGGATTGTTTTTCATATATTGAAAGAGTTGTTTTAAGTTCCCTCTATACATGACAATTAGTAATAACATGGGAACCATAAAGTAATACCGTAATGATGCACTCCAAATCCAACTTCCACCTTCTAAGTCCATCGATCGGTTTAACACAAAGGTAAAGGCAAAGAAAAACGATGCCAATATCCCTATTGCAATAGCTTTCATCTTAAAACCCCTTATATAGTTTCTCCTTTTACTATATAACAAAATGAATATAATTAATATTCGAAAATCTCATTATGGATGTAGTCTTTAAAGAAACAACACCATATTTTCATCATCACTATACACACCATTCACCTTTATAGCTCTTTTTTCAATTCCATACGTTTTAAAGCCCATTGATCCATACAATTTTTTTGCTGGTTCGTTTGTGGATACAACTCCTAAGGTTAATTGCTCTAGTTTTATATCTCGCGCTCTTTGAATGGCATTTGTTATTAACTCACGTGCCAATCCGTTCCGCCTGTTTTGTGCATCTACATACATCGCAACGATATGACCTTTATGCTTATATGCCTCTTTCTCTTCAGTCAGTAAAGTGACAACTCCAACTAATTGATTTTCTTTATTAAAAGCACCGAATGTACAACTAGTAGCAGATGTTAAATTACTTGCAACTCGGTCAAGAGGATTTTCCTGGCGGATTGCCTCTTCATAAGTTGTTATAAACGCCTCTGGATTTACTTGTAATGCTAGTAAGCGTAAATCCCAATATTTTTCCGCATCTTCTTTAGTAAGTAATCGAATCATTTCCCTATCCCCTTTAGTTAACATAATATTTTTATAGACTATTAAATAAAGATTGATATTCTTCTTTTAACATACTATAACGATAGCGATGAATGAATTCACCATGACGTAATCTATCATTTCTCATTATTCCTTCACAAACAAATCCAGCTTTTTCATAACTCTTTCTAGCTGGTAAATTATCTTCGTCTACTCGTAGCCATATTTTTTCTAATTCGAATGCAGAAAAGCCAATTTGTAACATACTGTATAGAGCAGCCATTCCATATCCTTTACCCAAATATTCTTTATTTCCAATTGCAATTCCTAGTTCAGCATTTTTATTCGTTTTATCAAAGTTTTTTAGGTCTACCCATCCAATGTGTAGACCTTCCTTTGTAACGATAGCTCGTTGTTCATAACCATTCTCTCGACTTATGCATGCTTCAATCCACCTTCTCGTATCTTCACGAGTGAACGGTGGATATTGATCTGGTACAACTAAATGCTTTGTTACTTCCGTATCTAATGACCATTGATACCGATCTTCTACATCATCGAGTGTTATTTCTCTTAATTGAATAGTTGGCACATCCATTTTTTGAACCTCTTTTCATTTGCCTATAGAAAATCCTTCGAATATTCTTCCCCCATACTCTTCTAACGTTTTTTCTATAAAAGCGATTAATTCCTTCTTCTCCCCAGTTTTATAAAAGTGGTCGAAAGCCGCAACAAATTTCTCTGCATATACTTCGTCGTACCTTTTCAATACTCTAATAAACCATTTTGAATTTCCAAGCCATTGGCCATTTACTCTCAAAACAAATTCATGTACTAAATCGGCTAATAAATTGGCAATGAACAATTCTTCTTCTCTCTTTGCTGCACCAATGAAGTCATCTAATGCATCAGTAATAAAATAGCGCTTCTGCTTCATTGTTTCTTCTGTCCATTTTTCTGGACCTTTATTTAACAGAGCATTCGCTTCTCTTTTTAACCTCTCTACAATTTCATCATTTCCTTTTAAAACAATTCCTTCTGAAACTAATTGAGGTAATGAAGGTCGCCCGCGCTCACAATCACTTTTGAAGAAAGTTTTATACGTTTCAAAGTTATGTACAAATACTTCAACAGGCCAGCCATTACTATAGAAAGATTCTCTATAACAAGATGACAAACTTTGGTCGAATATTACAATATCAAGGTCAGATGTTTTCGTAGCTTCTCCTCTAGCAACACTTCCCCCTAGTAAAGCAACATCACAATTCGAAAATTGTGATGTGATTATGTTTTGTGCCGCTTCAATTGGTTTCATAGCCTTTCCTCTTTCCTTATTTCACTTTCTTTTTTTCAGCTCTTTCTCTTGTCTTTTTCATATAGGATTCTGCATCTGGTGTTTTACATGACGTCGCACCATGATCAACTTCTACTTTTCCAATTTCGCGTGCAATTTCAATTGCTTGTTGTTCTAAAACTTTATTTCGAATCCCTATCGCAATTAAAGCACTATTCATTGCTTCTCTTTTTCGATTTTTTTCATTATGTATATGAACTTTAATCTCTTCTAAATACGGTAAGAAAAAGTCATCGTCTAACGTTTTATTTTTTATTGCGATATTTGCTAATAATGACCAACCTGCTCTTCCAATCCATTCATCATCAGACTTCGTCCATTCTTCCATTCTTTCTATCGCGATTGGCGACGTACATATAGCTGTCATAAGAACGTCCATTAAGCAATAATAATCAACTTCCTGAATCCATCTATTTAGCTGTTCTGACGTTAGTTTCTTTGGATCTAAAATCATCGTTGCTAAAGTCATCGCATCCATATTTTTCGTTTCCCATAATGAAATTGCTAAATCATGATCCTTTTTTATCTTCTTTTTTAACAATTTTAAATTTGCAAAACTAACTCCAAATAACGGCTCTTTCGCCCCATGGTTTTTATAAGTCTTACGAGTTTGTTCTGTCCCATACTCTTCTAGTTGCTGCATTACTTCTTCAAGTAACATAGGTCCACCTCTTTTATATATTTGGTTGACTTCACATATGTATGTATGTATGTACGATATATTCTACATTACTTTTTGGTTTTCCTATATTTATTTTTTAAGTACGGTATGTGAAATTTTTAATGATGCATTTTAAAACAACAAATATCCTCTTCCTTATTTTTCACACGGCTGTTCCTCTGTATACAATACTCCACTAGCGCATGTAGCGGATTTATTATGTTTTCTACCCTTGTAGCAGCGTCTACCATAGATAATTGTGCAACTGAAAGCATTTCGTTTCTATCTTTCATAATTTCATATAAATACTTTTCTAATTTAGCATCACGCTCTTCTTTACGACCTTGCATAATTAACTCAAATATCCCTTTTATCACTTCTACTTTTACATGTATGGATTTATTATTCTGCCGAGCGTATTGTTTTAAACGTTCCATCGTTCCTGAAACCGTACGATTATTTGTAAAAAGTATTGTTTGTGGCTCTTTAACCTGACAAATCATTTCAAAGAATGGCTCATCAATTTTCAATATAGGTATGTCAATTTTGAAATTCTCATCTACTAGCGGAATGTCATATTTACAACGCATTAATGCATCTTGCAACTTCGCTTGAAATTGCAGTGCTTGTGTTTCTTTATCCAGGAACAATGTACCGTGGATCAGTGGTCTGTATCGATGAAAGCCGACTGAATCCTGATACGGTTTACCAACTGGTGTTTACAAATAGAAAAAAGGAGACTTTTTTTCCTGCCTTCTTGTTGTATGTCCATTTACACCAGTAGTATCTTGAATGAATTTTAGTACACTAGTTAAATCAGATGAAACCAAGTTCATTCATAACCTCTCCCACTCTGTCTTCAAGCCAGCGTAATTAATAGGAGTGTTATTCATGCCAGATACATTAAGACTCGTTATCTTTATTGTTGTTGCAATTGGTGCAATCATTAACTTATACCTAGAGTTTAAAAAGCCTAAAAAAGTATATTCTCAATAATTTTTCTATCGATACTCCTTATTGGGGCCTCAGGATTAATTAAAGATATTTTATCTCGACTTTTATAGATGAATGAAACTCAATATTCCGTCAATACTATAGATAGGCGATAGCCAGAACTCATTTAATGAAGTCCCTAACCTTTCTCCTTTCCCCCCTTTTTTGGAGAACCGAGCAATTAGCTTTTGCTAGCTGCTCTTTTATTTCGCACGATCTATATAAAACTCAGCAACATGTGTAATTAAGTTGGCTAAAGTTTTAATTACTTCTTTAGAATTCTTCTTATCTTCAACTGCATTTTCGATATATGGCTTCAATTCTTCAAATAATTCGTAATCCATAAATTATCAATTCCCCTTTTCTACAAAATGAAATTTTTATTAAGTTCTCTATTAATAACGTATATTGATTTCTTTTCTTAATTAGTTTAAAAGTAAATAGTTCAACGTTGAACTGTTCCGTGTTAAACTAAGTAAAAAAGAAAGGAAATGAGTATTATGAGTTTAAAAAATCTAAGTTTCAAACAAGCAGGAGAAGTTGTCCAGTCATTCGCAACAATAAACAAAGAAATTATAAAGTTCACACATCAAAACGCTTCCAGTTTAGGATTAACAGTACAACAAATGGGTATCTTAAATACAATTTATGCAATCCCTAATATTACTCTTAAAGAGATTTCAGAACGTCTTTCAGTTCCTAAAAGTACAGTGAGTGTGAATGTAGATGAATTAGTTAATCTAGAGTTTATCGAGCGAAAACAATCAGATGAAGATCGTAGGGAAATAAAATTAAAAGTAACAAACCAAGGACAAGAAGCATCGAAAAAATCCATTGAAAACTCTACTTCCTACAAAGCAATGGAACTAGCACTACAACAGCTTCAAGAAGATGATGTTCAAACATTATTGCGTATTCATAAAGATTTATTAATCTCTCTACAGCAATTTCGTTAATTGATGTAAACCATTTTAAACACAAATTCTAATTCTTATTTTCCAAAGAACCGAACATTTAGCTTTTGCTAACTGTTCTTTTATTTAAAATAGCGTTTTTGTCCGAACTGATGCCACATATATTTGGACACATTTACCAGTATTTTTACCAAAAAATTCATGATATGGTTAATTAGTCGAGTGCGTCATTACTTGACGATTACCCTTAGAATCCCCGCAGACAAACGGGGTTTCTTTTATTTTAGTAGCTTTTTGGTTAAAAGCCTTTCACACTTAAACTAGACAAGCATACGTTATTGTATGGAGACCCTCCAAGCATAGCGAACCTTTCAAGGAGCATACTTATTAGTGTGCTCTTTTCATTTGCCACTAAATAATGCTTTTATTAAAAACCTTTCACCTTTTAACTGGACAAGCATATGTTATTGTATGGAGACTCTCCACTCATAGAAATCTACCTTTTTTGTCAAAGAGCATACTTATATGTGTGCTCTTTTTCGCTTGTTATGAAAAAAAGATTTTGTTCTGTGACAGGCTCAATACATCTAGTTAAGACATACAATATTAAAAATTCACTCATGAAAATCTGATTACGACTTTTCGAATTTTTTATATCTCATGAGACATTCACCTGCCTTACTAAGAGTGCATATAAAAATGTGCTCTTTTACTTTGTTGTTAAATAACGCTTTTGTTTGGTTTTATATCCTTTTATTCCTCGTAATTGAGTTTCTCTCTAAACATTCTTTTTAATCGTTGAAGTCTAAGTTCATCGCCTTCAAAATCGTCTTCGTGTAACTCTTTCATTACTTCAAAGTGTTTATCGAAATAATATTCGTTTTCACAACCTACAAAATGCATCATCTTCACTTCATCAACTGTAAAACACTCGCCTTTTTCTCATCAAAGCACATTTCGTACTCTTTCCCTTTGATAAAACAATGATCTGGTGTTCCGTCACTATTTCTTCCTGCGCAAGTTAATAAAAGTGTATCTACATCACTTTTGGCTATATACTTTATAATATTTTTTAAATTATTTCGTGCTTGTTCTTTTTCAAAATCATCATCTTTTTTTAATATGCGTGATAAGATGGGATCTACAAAATGGAGTATTTCGATTCCAAAAGATTACAACGCTCGGTCAATGTATTCAATATTTGAATGATGAGCATGTAAACAAGCTAGTTTTTTCATACTTATCCTCCCTTTCTAAAACAAAAAACATGAATGAACCATTTTACATACAGTTCCATTCATTTAATTCTTGTTTCATTTTTTCAAACCTGCAAAACAGTGAAATCTTGCATACTTTTTTACAAAATACTTTGCGCTTGTAAAAAACTTTTTTTGCATTACCCCCTCTAAAATTGCTAATATAGTAGAGTAGAACTTTTATAGAGAGAAGGAAAATTATGCGCAATGGAATTCGGATGACAACTTTAGTGAAAAGGGCTCTGTTCATATGCGTCGGGGTATTGTTTACATACGAAGCTGCTTATGGATCAACACATACTGCTCTAGCAAGTACAGAGGATGAAACTAAATCTGTTCAACTTGTAAGTGAAATTCAAACATCCCTAGCACCAAAAGAAGCTCCAAAACACTATAACGGGCAGGTTAGAAAAGTTGCTTACTTAACATTTGATGATGGTCCTGGAAAATACACAGCTGAGCTTTTAGATATGTTAAAAAGTGAAAATGCAAAAGCAACATTCTTCCTAATTGGTTCAAACGTGAAAGCTTTCCCTGATCTTGTAAAACGTGAAAATGCTGAAGGCCACTATGTTGGGATGCACAGTATGACTCATAACTACAAGAAGCTGTACACAGAAGGTCATTACGTTGATGAAATGAAAGAAGACCAAGGCTTAATCGCTGGTGTTCTAGGAAAATCACCAGTATTAACACGTCCTGCTTACGGCTCAATGCCAGGATTAAATGAAGCCCTTCGCAACAAAGTTGTCGAAAATGGTTTAAAAGTTTGGGACTGGACAATTGATTCATTAGACTGGAAATACAACAAAATGCCAGTAGACGCTGCATCTGCTAAAATCGTAGAAAACGTTCTACATGGTGCTACAAACCCAACAGAAGTTATTCTAATGCATGATATTCATCCACAATCAGTTAAAGCAGTACCTGGAATTATTAAAGGGCTGAAAGAAAGAGGATATGAATTAGAAGCCTATAATGAGAACGAACACTTCCCATTAAACTTCTGGCATGATAATCGTATGTAATAAAAAGACTTGATTCCCTCTTTTAGGTTATCAAGTCTTTTTTTATCGTTTTGGGAATTTCCTTTGTTGCTCTTCAATAGAACGAATAATATTCTCTCTATCATCTTGAGTGATACTAATAGAAAATTCGTACTCCTCTTCCTTACACCATGAAGGATTAAGTTCCAGCGATAAGCGAATAACAAGGTGAAACTCCCCTTCTTTTTCTCCCATAAATTCAAACGCTAAATTTGGTTCTATGAAATCTAGTTCGTTATATGTAGGGTTTGGTAAAGATTCAAACCATTTTATCATGTACTGTAAGTCGTATGTTTGTAAAAAAGGATCCATCGTTTCAAATACTTTATTTTCTTCTGATAGTTTCGCCTTTACTCTTAACCAATTTCTATCACACTCGTCTTTTGCATCTTTATATTGGTAATTTACAACCTCTAAGCGTAATGCTACTTTTTCATTTTTAAAATTCATGCATATCCCCTTCTATCTCTGAAGCTTTTGTTTTATTAATTTTTATTAATCCCGATACTTTAAATTATACTAGGTTATTCTAATCGTTTTTTAATACTGATGAATTGTTTAAATTTATTATCCTTTGTACATAAAATAAATTTGATTTGCAATATAATCTGAACTAAAGTGAAGTCCATTCCTTATCCACCACATGATGATACCTACCAAAGAGGCTGTTTTAATATCAACCGCAACATAATCATCAGGCAGATCCTTTTTCGTATTCTCTCTTCTCGTTTCTATTAACTCTTTTAAAAATAAAAATAGTTGCTCCTCAAATTGATTCATTTTAAATAATATAAATAATTTCGGTGGATATATAAATAATCAAGCAATTGTGTTAGCTTTTGTTTTTCTGATAAATCTTTTGCATGTATTAAATCAACAATTTTATTAGAAAGTTCATTTGAAATCTCGTTAGTGATTTGGTCTAATAAATCTTGAATATCTTGATAATGCAAGTAAAATGTTGTTCGATTTAATCCTGCCGTTGTCGCTACTTTCTGAACCGTTAAGCTTGAAATACTAGGATTCTCACATAAGAGAGAAAACACAGCATTTTTGAACATTTCTCTTGAACGAACTGTACGAGGATCTTCTTTTTTAGCTGTAGACATTTTGAAACTCCTTTATAGATTTTCTCTTTACTTACTCGACAGTGCATACCTTCTATGTCGAGTAGTGAACATTTTCAACAAAACTGTTCATGGTCAAAGAAAATTTATTTTGTTACCATTAATTTTATCGACACATTGTCGATAAATCAAGGAAACAATGAAGGAGTTTACCAATGCAAAAGGAAATATCAGAAAGAAATAAAAAAATTATATTAGTTGTGCTCATTGCTGGCTGTTTTTTATCAACATTAAATCAGACACTATTAAATGTTGCGATGAGTAATTTAATGGAAGTATTTGATGTTACGGCCGCTACAGTTCAATGGCTATCAACAGGCTTTATGCTCATAAATGGTGTTCTCGTGCCAATTACGGCATTTTTAATGAAGCGATTTACAACAAGGCAGCTATTTATTAGCTCGATGCTCTCTTTGTTTATTGGGACTGTTCTCTGCGCATGCGCCATGAATTTTGGCATTTTGTTAACAGGAAGAATGATTCAAGCAGTTGGGGCAGGAATTATTATGCCACTAATGATGACAGTTATTTTATATTTATACCCTAGTGAAAAGCGTGGAAGTATTATGGGAACCATCGGTTTCGCCATAATTTTCGCGCCAGCCATCGCTCCAACATTATCTGGCTTTATTATTGAATATGTATCATGGAGATGGTTATTTATTGGATTAGCTCCATTTGTATTAATCGTTATTATTCTCGCGCTAAAATATTTAATGAATGTTGCTGAGACAACAAAAGCAAAATTAGATATCGTAAGTGTCATTTTATCAACGATTGGCTTTGGTTGTATTATATTTGGATTTAGTAGTGCAGGAAGTAAAGGATGGGATCATCCAGTTGTTATTACTACAATTATCATCGGAATAATTGTTACAACCCTATTCTGTTTACGTCAAATAAAGTCTAGCGATCCACTATTAAATTTATCCGTATTTAAATATAAAATTTTCACTCTTACATCAGTCATTAACGTACTCATTACGATGATTATGTATGCTGATTTAATTCTTTTACCGATTTACTTGCAAAATGGACGAGGTTTTACTGCTTTTGAATCAGGTTTACTTCTATTACCTGGAGCTGTGATTAATGCCTTCTTATCACCTATCACAGGTAAACTGTTTGATAAATACGGGGCAAAACCACTCTTTATTACAGGCTTAATATGTATCATTATATCGATGTGGGGTGTACTTGATTTGACCGAATCCACCACTTATATGTATTTAATGGTTCGCACCATTATTCTACGCATTGGACTAAGTTTCATTTCGATGCCTTTAAATACAGCAGGTTTAAACGCTTTACCAAGAGAACTGGGTTCACATGGTTCTGCAGTGAATAATACCGTACGTCAATTAGCAGGTGCTATTGGAACAGCAGTCATCATCACTGTGTATACAATTCAATCCACTTCATATACTTCACAGTTATCTAGTGAGAACGGAAGCATATCAGCTATGCAAGTAACGAAATTAGCTTCTATCTTCAGCTCAAGTGATGCCTACGTATTTATGTTAGTCTTATCTTTTGTAGCTTTGATTATCGCATGTTTTATGCCTAAAAAAGTAGCAATCCAAAAATCCGAAAGTAAATATTAAAACAAAAAATCCTACTCGTTTTCTATACGAGTAGGATTTTTTGTTATTTATTTTGTTTCTCCGTCTTCAGTCGTCTTCACCTTCGTTTTATTGTTATCACGATGGTTATAGTTGTACTTAGAAGGTTCTACCGGTGTAAATCCTTCTGGTGTGTAGAATCGTAATAAGTCACCGTTAACAACTTGGTCGGAGTATTTTAGTGATTTTTGAACCATTTGTTCATTTTGTTTTATTTCATCTGTATATTCTACTGGTTTCCCAGTCGCTGTATCATAGTATTTGCCGTTAAGTGCTGTAACTGTTGGGCTTACGTAGTTACCGTTACGGAACGGAACGACTTGTTTATGCTCTGGTGATAATAAATCTGATCCGAATTGGACATAATTTTTCGTATCTGTACCTAGTAAGTGTAATAACGTTGGAAGAACGTCAATTTCTCCGCCGTATTGATGTTGTACGCCGCCTTCCATTCCAGGTACGCGAATGATTAATGGTACACGTTGTAATTGAGCATTTTCAAATGAGTTCATTTCTTTACCCATTATTTGAGACATTGCTGCACTATGATTATCTGAAATACCGTAATGGTCACCGTACATAACGATAATTGAGTTATCGTATAAACCAGATTGTTTCAAGTAATCCATGAATCCTTTTACAGATTCATCTAAATAGCGTGCTGTTTGGAAGTACGTATCTACTGATGAATCACCTGTTTTAGCTGGTTCAATCGTTGCCTCCGCTTTATCAATCGGATAAGGGAAATGGTTCGATAACGTAATGAACTTCGAATAGAACGGTTGCTTCAACGTTTGTAATAACGGAATTGATTCATTAAAGAACGGTTTATCTTTTAAGCCATAGTTTACTACATCTTTTTCGTTCATATCATAGTATGACGCATCAAAGAATTTATTAAAACCAAACGATTTATAAATTTCATCACGGTTCCAGAACGTTTTGTAGTTACCGTGGAACACTGCTGATGTGTAGCCTTGTTGACCTAAAATAGCTGGTGCTGATTGATACGTGTTATGAGCTTTATTTGTAAAAACAGATCCTTGCGGTAATCCAAACATTGAGTTCTCTAACATGAACTCCGCATCAGATGTTTTACCTTGCCCTGTTTGATGGAAGAAGTTATCAAAGTATAACGTATTCGCATCTTTTGTAAATGAGTTTAAAAATGGTGTAACCTCTTGACCATTTAGCTTGTAGTTCAGTAAAAAGTTTTGGAATGACTCTAAATGAATATAAATTACGTTCATTCCTTTTCCTTTACCGAAATACTCAGGATTTGGACTTGCATAAGTTGATGTAAGATAGTTTCTAACTTCTGTCATATTATCTCCATCCGCTAATGCTCGTTCTGTTGATGCTTTCGCACTTTGAATACCATCATAAATCGTAAAATTGTACGCCCCTAAATATTTCACGATATAATTGCGGTCAAATGTTCTTGTTAACAATTCAGGACGGTCAGATTCTGCCAGACCTAAGTTAACGCTAAAGAATAAAATACCTGCTACAAATACTAGAGATAATTTATGCTTCGCAACACGGATTGGTTTAGGGTTTACAAATTTCGTTGCGACTAAAACAATTAAAATGATTGTATCTAAGAAATATAGTGGATCATATAAGTGTAGCAATGCAAAAATACTACCACCTAAATCTCCAAAGTTATTCGATTGTGTTAATGTCGGGAACGTAATAAAGTCGCTGAAAAAGCGATAATATACTACGTTGGCGTATAAAAGTATAGACATTAGCAAATTAATAATAATTAACCAAATGTAAGCTCGTTTCCCTTTTGCGAATAATGCGAGTCCTAAAAATAGAACTGCTGAGCTTAACGGGTTGAAAAACAGTAAGAACTTTTGGATTGTGTTCGATATCCCTAAATTAAATTCTGTCACATATGCTGCATATGTTTTTAACCAAAGTAAAATAACGGCAAATACGAAAAATCCAAAATGATTACTTAATACTCGTTTACTCTTTAATAAAAATTGTTGCATCTCTCCACCTCTTTTGATCATCCAAGGCTTATTTTGTATAAGTCTGTCTCTCTATTTAATTTTTCTTCTTCAGATAGATTTTATTTGTTTAACTATATGAAGAATATTAGTAATTATAATTTGTAGCTTTTATTTATTCAACTATTTCTTTTCAAACATTTTGACCTTGGTTTCTATTTAACAAAATATATTTGTAACATTTCCTGTTTTCTCCCAAGACTCATCCACTAATTATGACTCCACAAACTATAATCCTTTATTTCCTCATTTGCAAACTAATCTATCTCCAATTTTGGTACATATTTCACATAAGAAAAAGTGTAGTTTGAAGTAATTGCTCAAACTACACTTTTCCTACAATCTTATCCTTTATAACTAACTTCCTCCTACTTCAGGAGTATTTGCCGTTACTTTATTCGTTCCTTCCAATGTAAAAAACCATTTCTTCATCATTTTAGGATTTATCCATATTTCAAAAATTTCTTCAGGAGCAACATTAAAATTTCTTACCAGCGTTAATGTTATTCTTGAATAATTATTCATCTTAGTACCATCCTATATTTAAATCAAAAAATAGTATTTCTTTTCAACAAAACCCCCGCTCTCATAAAGAGAGCGAGGGTTTTAATCATTCATTATTAACCTTTGTACATTGCATCAACTTGTTTTTGAAGTTCTTCATTTTCTAAGAACTCATCATACGTTGCTACCTTATCAACTACACCGTTTGGCGTTACTTCGATAATACGGTTTGCAATTGTTTGTACGAACTGATGGTCATGAGAAGTGAATAGTAATGTTCCTTTAAATGTGATTAAACCGTTGTTTAATGCTGTAATAGACTCAAGGTCTAAATGGTTCGTCGGATCATCTAATGTTAATACGTTTGCACCGCTTAACATCATTTTAGATAACATACAACGAACTTTTTCTCCTCCAGATAAAACAGAAACGTTTTTCTTTACTTCTTCACCAGAGAATAGCATACGGCCTAAGAAACCACGTAAGAAACTTTCTGATTCATCTTGTGGAGAGAACTGACGTAACCAATCAATTAAAGTGTAATCACTGTTCTCGAAGTACTCAGAGTTATCTCTTGGGAAATGAGCTTGAGATGTTGTTACACCCCATTTGAATGAACCGCTATCTGGCTCCATTTCACCCATAAGAATTTTAAATAATGTTGTCATTGCAATATCGTTACGGCCGATAAATGCAACTTTATCACCTTTATTTAAAGTGAAGTTCACATTATCTAATACTTTTTCTCCGTCGATTGTTTTAGAAATACCTTCAACCGTTAATAAGTCATTTCCTACTTCACGCTCTGGTGTGAAACCAACGAACGGATAACGACGTGATGACGGTCTAATATCATCTAATGTAATTTTATCTAATAATTTTTTACGAGAAGTTGCTTGCTTCGCTTTAGATGCGTTTGAGCTAAAGCGCGCAATAAAGTTTTGTAACTCTTTTACTTTCTCTTCTTTTTTCTTGTTAGAATCTTGCGTTAGTTTTAATGCTAATTGGCTTGATTCATACCAGAAGTCATAGTTACCAACGTACAATTGAATTTTACCGAAATCAAGATCAGCCATGTGCGTACATACTTTATTTAAGAAGTGACGGTCATGGGATACAACGATAACTGTATTATCAAAGTTCATTAAGAAGTTTTCTAACCATTGAATCGCTTTTAAGTCCAAATGGTTGGTAGGCTCATCTAGTAATAGAATGTCAGGTTGACCGAATAAAGCTTGGGCAAGTAATACTTTTACTTTCTCTGCCCCTGTTAATTCAGACATCTTTTTATCATGAATATCTTCGCCGATACCTAATCCTTTTAGAAGGATTGCAGCTTCTGACTCAGCTTCCCAACCGTTTAGCTCAGCGAACTCACCTTCAAGTTCTGCAGCACGCATGCCATCTTCATCACTAAAGTCTTCTTTCATGTAAATTGCATTTTTCTCTTGCATTACTTTATAAAGACGTGTGTGACCCATCATTACTGTTTCTAGTGCAGGGAACTCTTCATATTCGAAGTGATTCTGTTTTAATACTGCTAGACGCTCACCTGGCGTAATATGTATGTCACCTGTTGATTGGTCAATTTCTCCAGATAAAATCTTTAGAAATGTTGATTTACCAGCACCGTTTGCTCCAATTAAACCATAGCAATTACCTGGCGTGAATTTTATGTTAACATCTTCAAATAATTTGCGATCTGCGAAACGCAAACTAACGTTACTTACTGTAATCATTTGTGTCCTCCTACTAATACCGCTTATTTCAGCGTTTTCTCACCGATTGTCTTAAAAAATCGCATATTACGACTCAATTATTGTAGACTATAGCTATTATATAGTAGAAGCTGGATGAATAGCAACGGTTGATTAGCTTTCTACAATGAAATCGAATAGTTTTTATCCATTCCCCTAGCTTACATATATATATCATTGACCTCATTCTAATATATCCATTCGCTTCTCATTCTCTAATATATTGGATCACTTTTTTATTTCAAATTTTATATACAGAAAAGACTGTAGAGAAAACATTCCCTACAGTCTTTTCTTATTTCATATTTACTATTTCTCTTTATAACTCTTCAGTTTACTTGTTAACCCGATTAAAGCAGGTAACAACATTGGCATCACGATTACAGCTAATAGTAAAAGGGCAACGCCAACAACGGATGCTACTTGTATAAGCGTTAATACACCTGAGGGAATTAATGCTGCGAATGTTCCTCCTAAAATAAGTGCCGCCGATAATACAACCCCGCCAATATGGCGAGATGCATTTACAATTTTCGTTGCTGAATCCCCTTCTAGCTCATTGTATCGCATCATTACGAAAATGCTATAATCCACTCCTAGTGCAACAATCATAATGAAGCTAAAGAATGGAACATTCCAGCTTAGTGACTCAACATTTAATACATGTGTACTAATTAACTCACTTATACCAAGTGATGCGAAATACGCTAAAATTAATGATCCAATAATAAAGATTGTGTTTACGAATGAACGTGTAATCATGATTAATACAAGTGAAATACCGATTAACATAATAGTCGCTGTACGTAAGAAGTCTTTTTGTGTTACGTCTTTTAAATCCACGTTTCGAGCAGTTGTCCCGCCGATTGCTGTTTTCGTCGATTTTAATTCTGTACCATTTAACGTACCGTCTATCGTTTTATTAATCTCTTGTATGATTGGCATCGCTTCTTTTGAATACGGATTTACGTCTAAAATAATTGTCATTTTAGCAATTTTTCTATCATGTGACATGTACGTATTCAATGCTTTTTGGAAATCTTCTCCCGCTAAAACTTCTTTTGGAATATAAAATTTCTCAGAGCTTTTTGATTCATTAAGCTCGCCTAAATATTTCTGAGCATCCCCTAGGCCGTTACTTACCTTTCCAAGCCCTTCTGTACTTTTAGATAAGCCTGATTGTAATTGCCCCATCTTTTCTTGCAAATCCTTAAGCCCTGTTAAAAGTTGCCCTTGCCCATCGTTTATTTTCGTTAATCCGGATTGTAACTCAGTTGATTTGTTCGCAATTTGTTTTGAACCTGTAGCCCCTTCGCTCAATCCTTTGTTCAGCTCAGCAGCTCCTTTTTGTAACTTGGTAACTCCATTATTCATTTCTTTTAAACCATTATCGACTTTCAATAACGATTGATTCGCTTCTTTAAATGAATTCATCGCTGCTTTATGCTGCGTTGCTAATTGATTTAATTCTTTTGAAAGTCCAGTTAATTGTTTTTGAGCTTCTTTAGCAATTCCTAATGTTTGCTGTATGTTCGGATCATTTGCTAATTCTGGTTTTGTTTGAATGAAATTGTTCATTAACGTTTCAATTTGTTCATATCCTTTTTTCGCACCATCAATCGCTTGAGAAATACTTCCGAAGTATTGATCGTAAGAACTTAAACCTTTTTCTAACTGCTTATAACCAGCATGAAGCTGCGAAGTTGCATTTGAAAGGGCATTGATATTTCCGTTTAATGATGATAGCCCATCCTCTATTTGCTTCGCCCCTTGTGCCCCATTGTTTATTCCATTCGATAATTGATTTAAAGCTGTTCCTAATGCTGATACACCGTTTTTCGCTTCGTTCGTTCCATCAATTAACTTTTGAACATTTGCAAGACTATTTGAGTCATTACTACCCATTTTATCTTTCGCATCCGTTAAGCCATCATTAATTTCCTTTATGCCACCATTAGCATCGCCTAAACCAGTATTTAGTTCTCCCGCTTGTTTATTTAAATATAATTCTTTTATCTTATCACCAGTTGGACGCGTCGGTGAATATACTTCTGAAACACCTTTAACTTTCGAAATTTTATCAGTTAGTTCATCTAAAGTTTGTAGAGAAGTCGCCTCATCTAAATTTTTATCCGATTGAATGACTAACGTACTTGGTGAAGAGAAACCAGGTGGAAAATGATCTTCTATTACGTTAATCCCCATTTTTGATTCATATTTATTATCCACTTCAAATAAATCATTGTAATTAAGAGTATTCGAATACTTTAATACGAAAGGAATCGATATCACAAATACAATGATTAAAGCGACAAAAGGTCTTGCTACTGAGTTTTTCGCAAAGAAACCCCATAAACGACTATCCTCGTGTCCTTTAAATGTTTTAACTGGATAAAACATTCCTTTTCCTAATAACACCATAAAAAATGGGTTTAATGTCGTTAATACGAGTAGTAATACTGCGACACCAATTGCTACTGCTGAAGTAGATTGATATAATTTAAAACTCGCTAAAGCAAGTGATGCAAAACCAATTAGCACTGCTATCCCGCTATATACAACGGTTTTACCTGCCGATTTAAATGTTTCTTTCGTAGCCAAAAATGCATTTTCTTGTTTACTCAATTCTTCTTTAAATCTTGTATATAATAAGATGTTATAGTCTGTTCCCACTCCAAATAGTACGACGACTACAAACACTTGTGTAAAGTTTGAAAACGGGAAATTAAAT
Organism: Bacillus sp. NP247; assembly: GCF_018966865.1. Classification (NCBI taxonomy): domain Bacteria; kingdom Bacillati; phylum Bacillota; class Bacilli; order Caryophanales; family Bacillaceae; genus Bacillus; species Bacillus sp. NP247. The sequence continues at coordinate 227,542 of NZ_CP076653.1, forward strand.
TGATCAACTAGATGAGCAATAATCCCCATTGAAACTAAATACGATACACCAACTGTAAGAAGCGAAACAATCGGAACAATTGGTGAACGAAATACAATGATTAATACAACAAGAATGAAAATGATTGAAATAATTTCTGTCTTTTTCACTCCCTCTTGAGAGGATTTAAGAAAATCACCCGCTATTAAATCGCTTCCTGTCAAATACGTTTTAACACCTTCTAGTTTAATTTTATTTTGAAGTCCGTTTACAAGTTTTGATATTTCACCATGTTTTTTATCTACTGATATTTGAGTTAAAATAGTCGTATTATCTTTAGAAACTAACTGTTTTTCCAAGTCTTTATTATCTAGATGTGAAACAACTTCCTTTATTCCCAATTGATCTTTTTCACTTTGTAAAGCGTTGATTGTTTTTGTTATTTCCTCTTTTTGCTCAGTAGTTAAGGCTGCTTTATTGCCACTATTAAAAACGGCTATAATTTCATACTTTTCAGCCCCTTCTTTATCCATTTCTTTGATCATCTTGTCAGCAATACTGCTTTGTTCTGTATTAGGGATTGTAATTTTCCCTTTTTCCTTCACTAATTTATCCATATTAGGCATAGTTACGATCATTGTAATAGTAATAACTATCCATAATAGAAAAGATAAACTTCTCCAACTTTTTAACTTGCTCATTTGAATCATCTCCCGTTTCTAGAGTTTTATGTCAGTTTCGGAATGAATATTCATTCCTATCATTCTATTAGATTATCTTCAAAACCCTATTAAATTATTCTTTCCGGAATGAATATTCATTCCTATCCTTATAAAGCTATAGAATCAAATGATTCTAATAGCATTCCAAGAGCTTTCTTCCAATTCTTTTACTAATTCTTTTGAGTATTCTAATTGCCCTGTCGCCATTACTTTTATTAATTTTTCAAGCGGTTGATATACAATAATAATTAAAGCAATTATAGGCAATGGACGAAGAAAACCTTTTTCGATTCCATCTTCAATAATATTCATAAAAAAGCCTATAAAATCATCAAATATTTTCTTACTCTGTTCATCAAGAAAATAACTATCACAGTGAGAATTTGTAAAAAGAAAAGCATCCACATTGTTTCTCGCAAATTCAAATAAACGGTTATACGTATGACTAAACTGTTCACGAATATTTGCTTCAACAGGAAAATCAGTCTTTATTGTTTCAGATAGCTGTAGCATGCTTTTTGAAAATAATGAGTTAACGAGTGCCTCTTTATTTTCAAAATAGCGATAAATAGTACCAGCGCCGACATTTGCTTTTTCAGCGATCATCGGAATTGTCGTACCATCGTAACCACGCTCTGCGAAAAGTTTTATAGCAGCATCAAAAATATCCTCTTGCTTATTTTTAGCCATTTTTCTCACCTCAATTTTCAGGAATGAAAATTCATTCCGTTTTTAATTATAAATTACATGAATTAAAAGTCAAGTGGTTAACATTCATAATGCTTCGTTAAAAGCAGCAATGTACTATGACTAATTATAGTACATTGCTATTTAAACATTAGTATGCCGCACAAAGCTTTACAAAATTAAAAGAAATCATAAATAAACGGCTTACGCACCGGCACTACATTCTCAAATGCACGTATCTCCTCTTCGCTACCGCTTATTAAGTCTATTTCATTTAATTCTAGCGGTTGCTTGTAACCAAACATAATAGTAGATAACGCATTAATATCGATTTGAATTCCATTTTCTTTTGCTGTTTCTTCTTTAACGATTGTTATTTCATTATTTTTAAGTTGAACCGTTACGTTATTCCACGGAGCAAATGAATCTGTAATATGTAAAATTACTTCTTGCTCTTCGTTGTTCCAGTTCCATTCATATTGTTTGAAAAACTGTTCTACATCTACAATTCTCCCCATGAAATATGGAGTTACTTCTGCTTTTACTCGTGGTTCTTGTAATGTGTAAAGAAGTGGTTCTGTCTCACTTAGTATCATTTCTAGATCTTTAATCATAGAATCATGTTGGCAGATGAAGTTCCAAAGACCATTTCTCGCTTCATTATGTAATGGGACAAATTCTTTTACTGTCATTTTAGAATTCTCTATTTTGTATAACATGTAACCAGCCGCCGTTTTATTTTCATCATAGTAAACTGCCAATGTTAAATCATGATACACCGCTTGTAGCCACCATTTACGTCCGCGAACTAACATACCAGAAAATCGTTCTGCAAATGTTTCATATAGATTCTCTACTTCTTCTGGATGATTATCTTTACTAAAACGTTTCACTGTACCATTCACTTGTTTTTTAATTATTAAATCGCTCTTTGTCATCTGACATACGATTCGATTCGCACAAAGTTCCCAGCCGTATTTACGATAAAATGAAACGGCAAATGGATGTAACATCGATACACTATATCCATCTCTTTTCATAGTTTGCAGTGAATGCTGAAGTAACTCTTTTACATATCCACTTCTTCTATGTTCCGGATACGTCGCTACCCCCGCAACGCCGCCCATTTTAAACTTTTCTTTTCCTATGTAAATATGAAAAGGAATTAAGTGCAACTTTGCTGCTAACTCTTCACCTTCCATAATGCCATATACTTGATGACTTTCCTTCATTCGTGTAAGTTGTTGCTGCACTCGTTCTTCATTTACTTTATATTGAAAAGCATATTCTGATAAGGCTAGTGCTTCTCTGAACTTATCTTCTTTTAACTGTATGACGTTCATATAATTCTCCTCCATTCCCTGTTTGAATTGTACCATAATTCTTAATATTATAGTTCGGTAAGTGAAGCTACACAGACGTTTCAACAAAAGATATCGATTTAATAACAATCTAACATAAAAAAGCAGATACATTGCATATCTGCTTCCATCACTTTATTTAGCTAACGTTTGAAGCTCTTCAAAAAATGTAGGATACGATACACCTACTGCTTCTGCATCTTCAATTGTTGTTTCTCCTTCAGCTATACAGCCAGCAATTGCAAGCATCATGCCAATGCGATGATCTCCGTGACTATGTACTGCACTACCTTTTAAAGTTGATTTTCCGTAAATAATCATTCCATCATCAGTTGCTTCTATGCGAGCCCCTAGTTTTGTTAATTCAGCAACGACTGTATCGATACGATTCGTTTCTTTCACTTTTAACTCGTGTGCATCTTTAATGACTGTAATTCCGTCTGCTTGTGTTGCTGCTAGTGCGATAACTGGAATTTCATCGATTAATCTTGGGATTATATCTCCACCGATCTCGATACCTTTTAGTGAAGATGTTTCTATTGTAATGTTTGCAGCTGGTTCTGATGCACCTTCGTTAATTGGCTCTACAGTAAATGTAGCACCCATTTTCTCTAAAACATCAATAATACCTGTACGAGTTGGATTCATTCCTACATTTTGTAATAGTAGTTTACTATTTGGGATAATTGCGCCTGCTACTAAGAAAAATGCCGCTGATGATACGTCACCCGGAACTTGAACGTCTGTTCCTTTTAGCTTTTGTCCACCGGCTAGTTTTACAGTTTTCTCCACGCGAGTTACTGTAACGCCAAACGCTTCAAGCATTCTTTCTGTATGATCACGCGAAATGTGAGGTTCTGTAACAGCTGTTACACCTTCTGCACGAAGGCCTGCAAGTAAAATAGCTGATTTCACTTGCGCACTTGCGACAGGTGAAGTATATTGAATCGCTTTTAAATCACCACCCCGTATTGTGAGTGGCGTAAACGTTCCTTCTTCTCGGCCATCAATTTTTGCACCCATTTGCTTAAGTGGATTTGTTACACGTTTCATTGGTCTTTTTGCAATAGACTCATCGCCTTGTACACAAGAAAAGAATGGTGTGTTTGCAAGTATTCCTGACATTAATCGAATCGTTGTACCAGAATTACCAACATCTAATACAGCTTTTGGCTCTTGTAAACCTTCTAATCCATTTCCAATTACCGTAACTTCGTCTCCATTTTGTGTTATCTCTACTCCCATTTCTTTAAAACAAGAAATGGTACTTAAACAATCCGCACCAGGAAGAAATCCTTTAATTGTTGTTTTACCTTCCGCGATTGCGCCAAACATGACAGCGCGATGGGAAATTGATTTATCTCCAGGGATTGTAATTGTGCCATTTAATCCGTTATTTACAGTTTGTACTGTTTTTTCTTTCACGTTGTCACCCTCCTCATTAAATTGTTTCATACGTTTGGTATTCTTCTTTTCCGAGCGCGATTTTTGCCTGCGTTCGATCCTCTTCTCTTTGGAAACTAATTCGTAAAACTCCGAGCAATCCTTCTCGCGCTTCTAATATTTGCAAGTTTGTTATACTAATTTCTTCTTCTGCTAGAATACTCGTAATATGAGCTAATGCCCCTACTTTATCTAAAACATCGACGTATAAGTCGTGATAGGCAGGAATAGCCCCTCTTTTTCGAACTGGTAAAGAGTCACGATATTCTTTCGCATCTGCAAAATAACTTTGTATTTCTCCTGCATCTCCTTTAGAAACCCTCTTATATAGTTCTTCCATTTCTGAAATCCATTCTTCTAATAGTTCCAATAAATGCCCGCGATTTTGCTTTACGATATCACTCCACATTTTCGGACTACTTGATGCAATACGTGTTATATCTTTAAATCCGCCTGCCGCTAGTTGATGAATAAGCGGATTATCACCAGCATGTTTCTCAACTTGTTTTACTAATCCTGCTGCGATTAAATGTGGGAAATGACTAACTATTCCTGTTACATAATCATGTTCTTTTGTATTTAATACGAGAAAATGAGAACCTGTTCCTTTTAACCATTCTTTTAGCTCGTCTACTTGATCCGCCTGCACGTGATTCATTGGCGTTAAAATGTAAAATGCGTTTTCAAAAAGGTGTGCCTTTGCACTTTCAACTCCTGTTTTGTGAGAACCTGCCATCGGATGACCGCCGATAAATGAAACTTTCTTTGTTAATAAAGCTTCCGCTTCATTCATGATTGTCCCTTTCGTACTTCCTACATCGGTAACAATGACATCTTCTCGTAAATGAAATGATGCAAGTTTGTGTAATAACTTCTTCGTTTCTTCAACTGGAGAAGCAAAGACAATTAAATGTGCCTCTTCACATGCACGCTGTAAATCTACTGCTACTTCATCTACTACATGCAATTCTTTCGCGCGCTCTACTTGCTCTTTAAATATGTCATAACCTGTTATCGTTACATCGTGCTCTTTTTTAATCGCTAATGCAAGTGAGCCTCCTATTAATCCAGTACCGATTAATACTACCTTTTTACACATTTGCCTCATCTCGAGACTTACCTTTTTTATTTTCAAAGTGTTGTTTTAACACTGAAATCACTCCTTCATTTTGTTCCCTAGTTCCGATTGTAATACGGACACCATTTGGGAACGGACGAATAATAAATCCTGCGTGTGCACAAGCTTCATAAATCTCTCCACCATTATCTACTGGTAAGAAGATGAAGTTTGTTTGCGACGGATAAAATGGAATTTCGTTTTCCTTACAAAAACTTTCGTATTGTTGTAATCCCTCTGTATTAACACGTACAATTTCTTCAATAAATGCTTCATCGTTAAATGCAATCGTCGCTGCTTTTTGCGCTAATGAAGATACGTTAAATGGCAAACGTACGACATTTAATTTCTCGATTAACTCTTCCTGTCCAATCGCATAACCAACACGGAAAGAAGCTAATCCGTACGCTTTAGAAAACGTTCTAAGTACAAGAATGTTGTTATGTTTTTCTAGAAGCGGTAATGTCTCAGGGAAGTCTTTTGCTGTTACGTATTCATAGTACGCTTCATCAATGACAATTAACGTATTTTCACTAATACTTTCAATGAATTGAGTCAATTTTCGCTCATTCACATATGTGCCTGTCGGGTTGTTCGGATTACAAATCCAAACGATTTTTGTATTGTTATCAACTACTGACGAAATTTCGTCTAAGTCGTATACACCGTTATTTAAAGCAACTTCTTTCACTTCACAGCCTTCAATAATTGCATGATGACGGTACTGAGGGAATGTCATGCCAGCAGTTACGATATTATCTCCATTGCAGAGCACGGCACGGCTTATAATTTGAATGATTTCATCAAGTCCACTACCACAAAGCACTTGTTCGACTTGTACTTGTAGTTTCTTTGCGATCGTTTGACGGAGCGTTGTAGCACCTCCGTCAGGATATAAAGCATGTTCCTCCCACGATTTTTGTAATTCTTCTAAAACACGTGGTGAGCAGCCAAATGGATTTTCATTTGATGCTAACTTTACAAATGAATGATCTCCGTACACTTCTTTCATTTGTTCAGGTGATTTACCTGGTTTATATGGTTGTAATGATGATAGTTGATCTTTTACTTGCATGTTAAACCCACCCTTTTATTAAAATTCTTTTGCGTATTTGTTATGTTGCGAAATGTTTTGCTTTAGTAATTCCATGCGATCTTTTCCGAATTGTTCGACTAGTGCATCTGCAAGTTCCCATGCAACGACAGCTTCAGCTACAACACCTGCTGCTGGTACTGCACAGCTATCAGATCTTTCAATACTTGCTTGGAACGCTTCTTTCGTATCAATATCTACACTTGCTAACGGTTTATATAATGTAGGAATTGGCTTCATTACGCCTCTTACGACAATTGGCATTCCCGTTGTCATACCGCCTTCTAAACCGCCCGCATTGTTCGATTTTCTCGTGTATCCTTTTTCTTCATCCCACAAAATTTCATCGTGTACTTTACTTCCTGGCTGTCTTGCTGCTTCAAAGCCAATTCCGATTTCAGCACCTTTAAACGCATTCACGCTCATAATAGCACCGGCAAGTTTTGCATCTAATTTACGGTCGTAATGAACATAGCTACCAACGCCAATTGGCATACCTTCTGCAATGACTTCGACAATGCCGCCTATAGAATCTCCGCTGCTTTTCGCATCATCAATCGCATCCATCATTTCTTGTTCTACTTCTTTATCTAAACAACGAACTGGTGAATTTTCAGTTATCGTTTGAATTTCTTCAATTGGTAAGTTTGAAATACGCTTCGCTTGTACCCCACCAATTTCAAGAACATGCCCTGCAATTTCCACGCCTAATTCTTTCAAAATTTGTTTCGCAACTGCACCAGCAGCTACACGAACTGTCGTTTCTCTTGCAGATGAGCGCTCTAATACGTTTCTTATATCACGATGGCCATATTTAATTGCTCCGTTTAAATCCGCATGTCCTGGACGTGGTTTTGTAATTGTACGTTTCATTTCTTTACTTTCTTGCTCCGAAATCGGGTCTGCACCCATTACTTTCGTCCAATGTTTGAAATCATCATTTTTTACGATTAACGTAATCGGTGAGCCAAGTGTCATCCCGTGACGAACACCACTTACAATTTCAACTGTATCTGTTTCAATTTGCATGCGTCTTCCGCGCCCATGCCCTTTTTGTCTTCTTAATAATTCTTTATTAATATGTTCCGCTGTTAGTGATAAACCTGCTGGTACACCTTCTAAAATAACTGTTAACTGCGGACCATGTGATTCTCCAGCTGTAATGTATCTCATTTCTCTTGCCCCTTTACTATTTTTTTGTACAAAAAAGTCCCTACTGAGCGCTCAGTAGGGACGATGTTTATCGCGGTACCACCCTAGTTGTAGACTTATTTCGTCTACCTCTCTTCTTCTTTAACGATCGTTTGACCGTCTTTCCCTCCAATAGTTGGCGGAAAAGATGCTCCAAGGCTGTAATTCATGCTTACCTTTGTACTGATTCACACCGGCCATCAGCTCTCTTTAACAGTGAGATAAGCACTACTGTTTCCTCTTCAGCGCATATATGATATGGAATTAAGATAATTTATTTTTGAAACCTTTTAACTCATCCATGAATCTATGGAATTCTGGAATATCCATTTGTTGTGCAGAGTCTGATAATGCAACTGCTGGGTCTGGATGTACTTCAGCCATTACTGCATCTGCTCCAATTGCAAGTGCCGCTTTCGCTGTTGGTAATAATAGATCTCTACGTCCAGTTGAATGCGTCACGTCAACGATAACTGGTAAATGTGTTTCTTTCTTTAAAATCGGTACTGCTGATATATCTAATGTGTTACGTGTCGCTCTTTCGTATGTGCGAATACCGCGCTCACATAGAATAATTTGGTCGTTACCTTGTGCAATAATGTATTCCGCTGCATTGATGAACTCATCAATTGTTGCTGCTAAACCACGTTTTAATAATACTGGCTTGTTAACTTTACCTACAGCTCGTAGTAAATCGAAGTTTTGCATGTTACGTGCGCCAACTTGAATTACATCAACGTATTCTAATGCCATTTCCACATCGTTTGGATTTAAAATTTCACTAATAATCGCTAAGTCGAACTCATCTGCTACTTGGCGTAAAATTTGTAAACCTTCTACTCCTAAGCCTTGGAAATCGTATGGAGATGTTCTTGGTTTGAAAGCACCACCGCGCATTAATTTTAAACCTTGGTCTTTCATCGCTTGCCCTACTTGGCGAACTTGCTCTAAGCTTTCTACTGCACAAGGTCCCATGATGAACGTTTGTGTTCCGTTTCCAATCAATTCGCCTTTCACATTAACGATTGTATTTTCTTTTTTCTTTTTACGTGATACTAGTAACGCTTTACGGTTATCATCTTCTTGTAATTCTAAGCTTGCTTTGAAAATCGTTTTGAAAATATGCTGAACTGTTGATGTTTCGAATGGTCCTTCGTTATGCTCTTCGATCATATCAAGCACTTCACGCTCACGTACTGGGTCAAAACGTTTCGTACCTTGTACTTGTTTTTGTTCCCCGATTTTTTGAACGATTTCACCGCGTTTGTTTAATAAGTGTAATAGTTGTAAGTTAATTTCATCTACCTGTTTACGTAATTGATCTAATTCATGATTTGCCATTTGGAAATCCTCCTCTAATGTTTTAAAAGTATAGTAAGAGAATAAAAAATTCTCTATTTTCTGAACTGGTTAATTATACAAATTTAAAGTGGAATCGATACCTCTTCTTATTTTAAACTAATAATTACCACAAAGACACTAACTACTAGTTAAAAATCGCTTTTTTTGTACAAAAAAGCCCTACTGATTGAATCAGTAGGGACGATATTTATCGCGGTACCACCCTAGTTGTAGACTTATTTCGTCTACCTCTCTTCATTGTTAACGATCATCTGACCGTCTTTCCCTTCATAAAGACAATACTATCTTTACTACGAAAAAGATGCTCCAGGACTGTAATTCGCTCTTGTTTTTGTACTGGTTCGCACCACCCACCAGCTCTCTGTTACAGGGAAACAACAACTACTGCTTTTCCTTTCAACGCATGACTATTATATTTTCAAGTTGGACCGTCAAAATACAAAAAGTCCCTACTGAATAAATCAGTAGGGACGATATTTATCGCGGTACCACCCTAGTTGTAGACTAACTTTCCGTCTACCTCTCTTCACTGTTAACGATCAATTGACCGCTCTTTCTTCATAAAGACAATCGTATCTTTACTACGAAAAAGATGCTCCAAGACTGTAATTCATGATTATCCCTGTACTGGTTCACACCAACCACCAGCTCTCTGTTACAGTAAGACTAACCACTACTGTGATCTCTTCATTGCACTTTGTTTATTCAAATGTTTTTGAAATTGAATAAGTATGATTCGTATTATAGAACGCTTTTCAAAACACTGTCAACAACTTTTTGTTTTTTTTTTTGAAATTCCGTTTTCGCCCTATGATTCCTCTTGTAAATTCTCCGTTACAATTCCGATGCGAATCATCTCATTCTCTATTAAATTAAATACATGTCTTTCTACGCCATACTTGGTTAATAGTTCTTTTATTTGTATGATTTCACTTTCAAGTAAATCGGTTTCTTGACACGTCTGAAGTAAAGTGAAAAACACATTTGCATACAATTCTTTATACGCTTTCATACTCTCTTTCTTTTCAAGTATCTCGATAAATAATTGTTTCATTTCTTCTTGATTACATTGTCCTTCCACACCTTGAAATTTACTCGAAATAATATTTAATCCTTTTTCTAAAACCTCATCCATGCATAAAACAATACGTAAAAGCATTATATATTCTCTCGTTGATATTACGCCCATTTTCGGACGTTCTCTTAAAAATACACTAAGCCACGCTGTCCAAAATTTTTGTTGTTCCTTACCACTTAACGTTTTTACGTAGTAGCATAAATACTGCATAAATTTAATTTTATTCTCTTCGTTTTCTTGCATCAAAAGTGGATATAACCAATCTGTTTTTTGCTCCCAATATAATACACATTTAATAAATACAAAGCTAAGCCATTTTAAAAATGCTTCTCTCGTATATGGATGTAGTGTATCTAAATGTTCTACCGCATACTTAATATATCGCCTTATTTCTGTAAACAAAGGTACATTAATTTGCGTATAACATAATCCCGCCCACGCATATTTCGTAAGCTCACTTTCTTTCTTTAAATCTAAGTAAGGTAATAAATTTTTTCGACACCATTGCTTCTCAATATGGTATAAAAACGTAATATCTGCTGTTAAACGAGCAAACATAAAGTTCGTTCTTTCCGAAGTACCCCTTACCTGCTCCTCAAATAAAAATAAATATTCATACACGTTGCGATCGTATAAATGATCATATGCTAACAGCTTTAGTAATACAGCAGTCATCTTCCCAACAGGATGCTGAATAGATTCATTGTAAAACTCTTGTTTTCCAATCTTAAAATCCGATTCCCCTCTCATAACTTGTGGAAGTACAGAAAAAGAAAAACGTTTTACAATCCGTATACTATTTTCATCTAACTCTTCTAATCGATTACTAATTTCATATAGAAAATTACTAATTAACCAATGAAAAGCAGTATTTCTAACAAACTTCTGCAATAACGGTATAATCTTTTGAATTTGTTCATTCGTCAAATTTCTGTTATTTCGCCACTCTCTAATACACACAAACCATACTTCATTACTAATTTCGTGCACGCCTACTAGTTGATAAGCAAACGAAATACTCCACTCTACATTCAATTTACACGCTTTTGATAACATCTCTGAAAAATGGCGTTGTTCAAAAACACCATCTCTTGAAAATTGCCGAACTTGCTCCATTATTTCATCGTCTTTAAGCTGCAGTAATCCATCAGCTGTTACATTGCATGTAATACGTTGTTCATTTGCCTCTTTCTTTGGAACACTGTATTGATTTGAAGAAAAATGAGGGTTTTTCTGTTTCATTAGCTCGTATCCTTCCCTCGTACACTTACTATTCGGATCACACGTGAATAGTAAGTCTAATAGAAGACAAACATCAAACGCCCTCTCTTCTGCAAGGTACTCTAATACATGTTGAATTACTTCTTCTTTAGTTTCTTCTAAAGCATCTGCGTAATAATTTTTTAAAAGTTGAAACACTTCATGTTTACATGTGAAATCTAAAAGAACATCTGCATGCAACAACCACTTCAGTTTGTCATCCGCTACAACGAATACATTATTAATCATTGCTTCAATCGCAATTTGCTTTTGAAGTACACTATCAGTTTCTATCATTTCTGTAATATAATAATTTGCTTTTTTCTCATTGTTTTCACATAAATATGTAAGACACTCTTTTACAATTCGAATTAAAAATGTAAAGTCATTTTGCTGTAACTCCTGCTCTGAAATTTCTCTATCTCTTTTTTTCAGTGCATGTTGTCTTAATGACAATAGTTGTATCTTTTCTAATCCCATAACCATAATTGGATTTGCATAGTATGCAATATGTGGTCTCATTTTCTCTTTCCAAATTCGCTCCACATGAGAAAAAATAGGCATCGGTATACGACTCGATTCCTCGAGTTCAATCGACTCTTGCGTATCATTTCCCCATCTTCTTACACGCTTCAATTTTAGTTTTCCATCTAAAATAAACGTTAATAGCAACAAGCCAATTTCTTTATGCTCAGGGAAAGAACATTTTTGCAATAAATATGTAATCATTTCAATAGAGCTACTGTCTTTCTCTGCTGTTTCTAATAAAAGCAATGTCCATCTTGCAAACAACAAAGGGTCCATCGTTTCTTTCGTTTCGTTTAAGTAAGTACAAATTATTCGCCACCATAACGGGGATATTTTAGAATGATTTTTAAAAATCAATTGAAATAGTTCTTTTTGATGACTAAATAGAAATTGCTCCACTAACCATCCCGCAAGCAATTCATCTACTTCATCATAATTTGCTGTAAGCAGAAATAAATTTCTTAGTTTCCCTTCTGCTTCAAGCCATTCCACCCATTCATAATCACGAGCAAATTCAACGAAGTACCGAACGGTTTCAATTTTTTTTATTGACTGTTTTATATACGATAATTGCTCCTGTTCTACTGATGGAGGAACGGTTACAATATCACGAATACGCATTCTTTTCGTAATATAATTATCCCCCATTAATTCCGCCCACCGCTTCACCGCTTTCACAAGTGCCTGATGATTATTTGCTTTATTCGGATACACAATCGGTCTTATCCCTAAATGCTCCCAATGATATGTATTATCCCCTTGTGCGACGAAAGCATAACGCCTTGTACTCGGTGGTAAGCCTGTTGCTAAATATTTCATTACAGGATCATTATGACTATACCCAACGAATAAAACAGTGTAATTTGAAAATAAATCAACTAAAAATCGTCTCGCCCATCCTTCTGTTAAGTAAGCCCTTCCAAAATCACCATCCGTTAAAATTAAAGCTTCTTTCTCTTGTTCTATATTCCCATGTATGTAAGCCAACCCTTTAAACGCTCTCCCTGTCGGTAAAGCAGGTGCATAATAAATATTCAGCCCTCTATTCATTTCTGCAATTACAGACGTAAAATGTTGATCAAAGTTTGTCGTTACAATTCGAACATCCGTATCTAACGGAAACAGCCTTGGAATCGCATAGTGTAATGAATTTGGTTTTGATTTTTCTATATTAACGAGGTCTTTTGCAACTTGATGCACATCTTTCGTTTTCGCAATTTTACCGAGATAATAATCGTGGGGTTCTGTCATCTCACGCCTTTCGACATATAAAGCTTTCGAAATTTCATCAACTAAATCATCGAAATTCGGTAAGTTTGATTTCCCCTTCATAGAAACTCCTGCTCCAACGAATAATACTAACTTCCCTTGTTCAAGGTGATCGATTAACTCATCTGGAATTTCTACTTCTGAAGTAATCCACATCCCGGATTCCCCCTTACCTAAAAATGTCATACGCTCTCATTTCACTATAACATTTTTTAATTGTTTTTTTAATATTTAGATAAGTTTTCGACGTGATAAAGTTTTATATAAATTAAACCGTTCCAATGTATGAACTCCTGAATTTATTGTAAAACTATGTATAAATGGGAGGTGTAAATATTGAGTGATATTACTGTAATACTTATCAAATTTATATCATGCATCATCGCTTTTAGTATCGGACTAGCTCTATTTTTCCCAGCAACGCTCGTCCAAATCATTTCTTTTAGTCTCTTCGTCACAATCGTTTCTTATATGTTTGTTGATAAAATTATTTTAAATCGAATTGGCAATTCCGCTGCCATTATGACGGATTTCTTACTTACGTATTTAAGCGTTTGGATTTTCGGTAATATTTTATTAGACAACTACATGCAAATTGCATGGGGCAGTATCCTTTCTGCCATCGTCTTTACATTATCAGAAGTAATCGTCCATCGCTTTTCTAATTCCCACACAAGGCATAACAATGATAACATTCGAATTAATCGCCGTTTTGCATATGGTACGGAGTTCGCTGAAGAACAGAATGTGTTGGATAAAGATAAGAAAAAGTAACATTTTGATAAAGGAGCTCCCTTTTTAATCATGTGGGCTCCTTTTTCTGTACAATCATTTCGGTACATGAAATTATATAAACTTACCGACAATATTTGATATGTTATCTTCAAATAAAAAACTGCCTCTTATTTAGAGACAGCCACTTTCAAATCTTTTAACGTAACAACATCAGCAAATGCTCCAAACACTAAGTTATGATGTTTCACAATATCTTCAGCACGCAATACATCTGTATCAAACGTACTATGCGCATCACTCACTAATGTTACTTTATACCCTTCACTAAACGCTCTGCGCGTTGTCGTATCCACACAGTACTCTGTTTGCATTCCTGAAATAATAACGTGTTCAATTCCTTTTTCTTGTAACAGTTCGTTTAAGTTCGTCTTATAGAATGAATCTGGCGTCGTCTTTTCAACAATATTGTCTCCTTCTCGCGGTACAATCGCCGCATGGATTTGCCAGCCTTCTGTACCTTTTTCTAACGGATCATCTTTTGACCCATTATGTTGAACATAAATAACTGGAATATCATTTGAACGACATTCCCCAATAAGCTCTTGCAACGTTTCTAAAAACTTTTCCCCATTATGTACTGGCATTCCAGCTGTATACATACCTGCTTGCACATCAATTACTATTAATGCTTTTTTCATTTCGCGCATCCCCCTTTGTTTGTATAAGCCCTTACATAAAGTATTATAATTGTTTATATTCCATCATCCAACAATTTTCTAATTTCCCCTCATGTAACTCATGTTCCTTTAAAACCTTCACTTTTTTAAATCCGCATTTTTCATAACACTTTATCGCGCGTTCATTATTTACTTTAGGGTCCATTGCGATTGCTTCCGCTCCCAAATTCTCCATAATGTATGTAATCGCTGCTTGAACGAGTTTTGTTCCAATTCCCTTTCCCCAATAGAGTGGTTCACCGATAAATTGGTCCATTCCCCATAGATTATGCGATTCTTCATATCCATATAACGCTTTCCATTCAGCATCAACTGGATACATTTGAATGTAACCGATCGGCACTTCATCGAATTCTATTAAACATCTTTTTTCATTACTGTTTGGATGATGTATAAAATGATCGAGTACCTTTTCTACAGATTGCGGATTATCGCGTCCTTCGTAATACTGTAAAACTTCTGGATCTGTTAACCATTTTGAAATGATAGGTGCATCGTTTTTTATTACGTATCTAACTAATAATTGTCCCTTTTGGAATAACATAGGTCACCTCCTTATTAGTTACTCTTATAATAACTTTTCTATATGCGGATAGTAAATTTTCAAACCAGCTTTACTTGCATAATCCCACAATAAGAAATTATTCTGTTCAACTTATACTGAGTATCATAAACTATTACTTAACTAAAAGAATGTTTCCCATAATGAAGTTCTTTTGTAGCAAGACCTAAAAAACTAAAACATTTTGGAGATGAGACTTTGAAATCAACATTAATCATCCTTCGGGGAAACTCCGCAAGCGGCAAGACAACTATCGCAAAAGAACTGCAAGAATATTTTGGCCAAGGGACACTTCTAGTCTCTCAAGATGTCGTGCGTAGAGATATGCTAAAAGTGCACGACACAATGGGTAACTTATCTCATGATTTACTATTTGAAATTACGAAGTACGGAAAAGAAAAATGCGAATTTGTTATTTTAGAAGGAATATTAAACAGTCGTAGATACGGTGATATGTTGAAAGAATTAATACAGTATTTCGACGACAACGCTTTTACATACTACTTCGATTTATCATTAGAAGAAACGATTAGACGACATAATACGAGAGAAAAACGGTATGAATTTGGTGAGGGCTCCCTATGGAAATGGTATAATCCGCACGATACACTTGAAGTGAATAGAGAAACTATTTTTACAGATAATTTCACACAAAAAGACATATTTCATGCAATTCTTAATGAGGTTACAAAACAAAAATAAGACTGACAGAATGAGTCAGTCTTATTCTTAATAGTTGTATTTTATAGACATGATACAAGTTTCATTTTTTATTTATGTTTTAGTGCAGATTTAGTAATACTCCCTTTAAAACTCCTATATTAAATCAACATGGTTTTTCAATGAATCACATTAACTCAAAAAATAAAAGCCAGTCTCAATAAAGAGAACTGACTTCTTTTTGGATAACTATCGTTATTATAGAACTTTTACTTTAACAGTTTGTCTTCCCCAATTCATTGCCTTACTTTTTGAACCCATTAAAACATCAATACGATTACCTTTAATTGCACTACCAGTATCACCAGCGATTGCTTCACCATAATTTTCTACCCATACTTTTGATCCTAATGGAATTACTTTCGGATCAACTGCGATAATTCTCATATTCGGATTAGCCGTTAAATCATGCCCCATCGCAGTTAAAACGCGTCCACCATATGTACCATTTTCACTTGGATCAGCAGTATAAGCTGTCGCTACTACCGTTAGCTCACGTTTAGCAGACTGTGTGTTATTTTTAGATACTTCTTTTGCTTTTGCTTCTTCCTTAGCCATTGCTATTTCTCGTGCTTTCGCTTCTTCCTTAGCCATTGCTATTTCTCGTGCTTTCGCTTCTTCTTTTGCTTTGGCTATTTCTTGCGCTTTCGCTTCTTCCTTCGCTTTGGCTATTTCTTGCGCTTTCGCTTCTTCCTTAGCCTTTGCTATTTCTTGCGCTTTCGCTTCTTCTTTTGCTTTCGCTATTTCTTGTGCTTTTGCTTCTTCCTTCGCTTTGGCTATTTCTTGTGCTTTCGCTTCTTCTTTTGCTTTCGCTATTTCTTGTGCTTTTGCTTCTTCCTTAGCCTTTGCTTCTTCTTGTACTTTTACTTCTTCCCTAGGCTTTGCTTCTTCTTGTACTTTTACTTCTTCCCTAGGCTTTGCTTCTTCTTGTACTTTCGCTTCTTCCCTAGGCTTTGTTACTTCTTGTATTTTTACTTCTTCCCTAGGCTTTGCTTCTTCTTGTACTTTCGCTTCTTCCCTAGGCTTTGCTTCTTCTTGTACTTTTACTTCTTCCCTAGGCTTTGCTTCTTCTTGTACTTTCGCTTCTTCCCTAGGCTTTGCTTCTTCTTGTACTTTTACTTCTTCCTGCGCTTTTGCTACTTTCTGCGTTTTGGCTTCTTCCTTTGCTTTTACCGCTTTTTGTACTTTCGCTACTTTCTTCGTTTTCTCTTCAGCTTTCTTTTCACTTGGTGCTGTACTTGATAGGAAAGAAACATTTGCATAAGCTGTTTTTCCTTTATACTCAAATTGTAGCCATCCATCTTTAACTTGATGTGTTGATTCAATTACATCATCTTTTTTCAGTCTGCCAAGAATTTCTGATTCCGTGTTTGCTTCAGTACGTACATTTAATAGGTTTGCTGTTACATGATAAATATCTTTTGTATACTCCGAACTTACAAACAATTCTTTACCATTTAGATCAATTTTTGACCATCCTTCTTCAGTATGTATGACCTTTAACTTTTGTCCTTCTTTTACTTTTTCGACAACTTTTGATTCCGTAGTTGGCTTTTCACGTACGTTGAGTACATCCGCTGTTACGATAGTTTCTGCAATAGCAGATGTGGTAAAAGCCCCCAATCCAAGAACTGTTGCTGTTGCTGCGCCAATTATTTTTTTCATATTAGCCTCCATTGCGTTTTTTTGAGTTCTATCAAATGCTTCCATAAAATTAGGTGATTTCATGGAATATCAAAACATTCGCAATCGTATATTGATATCGCTTAATATACTGCTATTAGAACCCTTCGCTTCAATAGTATCAAATTCTCATTTTTAATTCTATAAATTATAAATCTACTTACCTTATATAAACGTTTCCTATCTTTCTTTTTTATACTAAATAGTTGTCGCAATTCCTGCCAGAAATAAACTTACAATTGCTAAAAATGGAGTACCCACTATAGCCCCTCTTAAATGAAACATATAATCTTTATATCCCTTCATCCCATCCGTACAAGGAATAACAACAAACCTCGGGGTAATCCAGCAAAAAATAAGCCAGTCGATTATTAATAAATCTACTAAATTGAAAATCATTAAAATACCAAAAGTATGTAAATAGGCCTCAATATACAATAATGTTTCATGTTGATTTAGTATATAGGTTGAAACGAAAGGAGTACCGAAGAGAATCACATTGTATGCAATATTAAAGTAAATCGTTTGCTTTTTTTCATGAATTGATTTCGGAAAAACTACCTTTTGAATATCTTTCGGATAATCATTTAACGAAAGACGAGGATTATAATATAAAGACCCCAAAATCATTACAGAAAGTACAATAGACATGATTACACCAATGTACATCATTTGCTCTAATTGACTCATAAGCCTCATTCACCCTTTTCAGTAATTACTATGTAGATCATTCACTTAATTACACATTGTATGTACGGATACAACCAAAAATTAACAATTGTCTTTTTTCACCAAATCAAATTTCTTGCAATGTACATGCAACTTTTATACAGTGGAAGCCTAATTAGTACAGATAGGATTGGTGAAACCTATGAAAATCGAACATATCGCAATTTGGGTAAATGATTTAGAATTAATGCGTACTTTTTATACGAAGTATTTCAACGGTAAAGCAAACTCTTTATATCATAACGAAGCAAAACAATTTGAATCTTATTTTATTACGTTCGAATCTGGAACGCGGATTGAACTTA
Organism: Bacillus sp. NP247; assembly: GCF_018966865.1. Lineage (NCBI taxonomy): Bacteria > Bacillati > Bacillota > Bacilli > Caryophanales > Bacillaceae > Bacillus > Bacillus sp. NP247. Next base: position 246,103 of record NZ_CP076653.1, read on the forward strand.
TGCGTAAAAAAGGTATAGAAAACGAACCTAACCTAACCTTAATATAACTGGCTATGCACATATAGCTTTCTCTGTTGGAAGTGAAGAACGTGTGAATGAACTGACAAAAACGTTAAAAGAAGCTGGTTATCCTTTATTAAATGGACCACGTTTCACTGGAGATGGCTATTACGAAAGTGTAATAAACGATCCAGAAGGCAATCAAATTGAAATTACGATTTAACTTATCTTTTTCTTTTCTGAAGTACAAATGAAAATTAGTTTGGAGGAAGCATATGCATAAGCTACACTTCAAAAAATTTGAAGCAACAGATTTTAATCACTACTTCCTGCTCGTATCAAATGAAAGAGTAATGGCACAAATTACAGAGCGCACCATTCCGTTAGATAAAGCACAAAACGACTATGAAAAATTGTTAAGGCGCAATGAAAAACATAAACTGTATGGATCTTATAAAGTTTATAACAGTGCAACAAATGAATTTATCGGACTTGGACATATAACAGTAAATGAGGATGATTTTAAAGAAGCTGAACTTGGTTATATGTTATTGCCAGAACACTGGGGAAAAAGATATGGTAGTTGTATTGCAAGAGAATTAATTGAAATAGCGAAGCATACTGATGTAAACGTACTAAAAGCAATTATCGATCCGAGCAATATCCCCTCTCGGAAGATTTTACTAAACGTTGGTTTTACATCTGAAAAAGTTTGCGAGATTGATGGATTGCCTGGGGAGATTTTGAGTACATATATTTAACTATACAAAAAGGTGATGCTACCATACACAAAAGGCGTTTACGTTAATACACCTGACCTTTCCATTAAAGACTGGCCAGATGCTTACTACAGCTGTAACTTTGACCGGTTAATGGACATAAAGGCTAAATATGACCCGAAAAATGTTTTCAACTTTCCGCAAAGTATTCCGCCTTTTTAATAGTCCAAAATGAAAGTTATAGTTTGTATTTCTCACGAAAAAACGAACGATTTTCACAGGGAAAATCGTTCGTTTTTTATGTTGGAAATAATTCATTTCTTTTGCATGATAGTGATTTGGTTTCGCGCCTTCCCATCAACTTACATAAAGCAAGTGAACACGAAAGCCGGTGGAATATTCCAGTTTATTTTCTTCACCTCAATATTTGCAAAAAAAGAACGGAAAAATTGTTGTTTAAAGCGTGTATATTGGAAAGTAATAAATTTCCCTTCTTCCCCTAATACTTCTTTTGTTACCTGTAATATCTTTGTAGAAGTATCAAGGGATAAACTGGTAAATGGCAATCCTGAAATAATATAATCCACTTGGGTAATTTTATATTTCTGAACATACTTTTCCGTATATTCGGCAGAATCATGAATAATGTACACATTTTCCATGTGTGAATATCGCTCTTGAAGTATACGGTAAAACTGTACGTTATTCTCAATGATTAACAATACTGTTTCATTATGTTTATGTTGAATGAGCTGTTCCGTAAACACTCCAGTTCCTGGTCCATACTCAATAATGCATTTTGCTTGTTCAAAATTTATAGGGGCTACCATTTGTTTTGCAAGTTGCTTAGAACTTGACAATACTGCTCCTACAGTTCTTGGGTGCTTTATATATTCACTTAAAAAATGTAGTACATGCATAGTCTTCTTCCTCTTTCCTTGTAGGATACAAGGTATACACTACTAAAAAAATATTAAAATCTGATGAGAAATACATAAGATATTCTTAATGTCCCCTAAATACAAAAGACACTTAATCGATTAGTCACACATGCTTTAACATGGGGAAACAAGTATAATAGCGCCAAACACTTGTTATAATGACGGTCTTGGCATGTGAGTCATGCTTGTAAAGACTCCATGTCAAACTATTATTTTGCAGAAAACGACCAACGTAGGATATCAAATGAAGAGTATCAATTTTGCTGTATTTTCAATGTCGCGAACAAAAAAAGGATATACTTTTTTAACTGTATTTGTTAAATAAAAAAGACACTTTAGAAATTTCTTTTTTTCATCTTATTTTAATGATTTTTTCATCCAAATTTCATCTGAATCTCATTCTTATTAGTTACACTCTGTTTATAAATTGGCGTTGGCCATAAAAAACTAATAAGGAGGAATCCTACATGAACTATTATGAGAAGGATCAGGATCAGGATAAGAATAGAGAAAATCCATCCATTTCTGATGAAGTCGCTTCCGTCTCATCACGAGGCTGGCAGATGCTGAACAAAGTTCCAGAAGTCACGATTTTCTTCTGGATTATCAAAATCATGGCAACTACAGTGGGCGAAACAGGCGCAGACTTCTTAAATACAAACCTGAACTTTGGCTTGACTAACACGACCTTTGTTATGAGTGCTCTCTTGCTCATCACACTGTTCTTCCAGTTCAAATTGAAGAAATATGTTCCAGGAATTTACTGGCTCACTGTCTTGCTGATTAGTGTTGTCGGCACGCTAGTCACCGACAATCTTACGGACAACTTCGGGGTCGCTCTAGAGACGACCACCATCGTTTTCACCCTTTTCCTACTGGCAACTTTTGCTGCTTGGTACGTGAGTGAGAAGACACTGTCCATTCACTCTATTTACACGACAAAGCGAGAAGCATTCTACTGGTTGTCTATTCTGTTCACCTTCGCCTTAGGTACCGCAGCTGGTGATCTCGTAGCAGAGAGTCTCAACTTAGGTTACTGGATTTCAGCGCTCATATTCGCCGCATTAATTGGGGCTGTAACCGTCGCTTACTACCGCTTCAAATTAAATGCAGTGTTGGCCTTTTGGATCGCTTATATTTTAACTCGTCCTTTCGGTGCCTCTTTTGGCGATTATCTATCACAGCCTCACGATTCCGGTGGCCTTGGTCTCGGTACGGTAGGAACAAGCGTAATCTTCCTCGTAATAATCTTGAGCTTAGTTATTTATTTGACCAAGACGAAAAAAGACGCGAGCCAGAGCCTAAATTAATATATATTTTGTCTAAACCTTAAAATAGGTGACATGATTGCCTAATCGTTAGTACAAAATTTCAAACAAGAGAAAATGAAAAGGCAATACTACATTTAAACTACCAGTAGTATTGCCTTTTTTATAAAACAAATCATTATTTCGTCTAATATACTATGAATTAAAGAAATAAGAGCTTGCTTTGTATCCTCATCTGTAACTTTTGCATCATCACTAAATTTAGTGCGCACAGACTTGATTAATAACGAGCCATTTTGAACGACGGTTGTATATTCATTAATTTTGTTTACATAATAATATTATGTAATAAAACTATCCTTTTAACGAGATTGCACCTGTTTTCCTACTAACATACATACCAACTACATTACAAATGAGCGCTAAAGTAAAAATAACTGCACCCATTAAAAATGTTTTATTAAAACTATATACAATTCCTTGTTTATGTTGCTGCTTCATCTGCTCGTATAACTTGTTGCCCTCTTCAGACTTTAATATGCTGTATTGATTTTTATCAATTCCTTTCATCGCTTGCAACACTTGTTCTCTTTCTATATTTGTTAAATTACTTTTTTCAATTACAGTCATTGCTTCCCTATCTACTTTTTCTTTTTCAACTAACAATTGATGATTCAAAAACATGACCAGTATCGCTAACCCTACAATACTTCCGACCGTTCTAGAGATATTACATACGCTTGAAGCAACACCTGTTTTCTCCGTAGGCACACTTAAAACCGCAGTTGTTGTATACGGTGCTAAAGTGCACCCTGTTCCAATTCCAACGATCACTAATCGCCATATATAATCCCATGTAGTAAAGTTTGAATCTATATGACTAAATAAATATGAGGCTATGATAAAAGCAATGATCCCTATACTACCTATTAATAAACTACCTCGTTTCGCTGCAATTGGTGTTACTACCCCTGTAACAACCATAGATACAATTGCTAAAGTACTAATAATTAAGCCTGACTGTAGTTCAGACATACTTTCTACTTGAACGAAATAAAAAGCAAGTATAAATAAAAAGTTCATTAATCCCATACCAACGAAAAATAAGGAAAGATTTGAAATTGAAAACTCTATGTATGAAAACAACTTTAAAGGTAACATTGGATTATTATTTTTCTTTTCGATAATAAAAAATAATATAGAATTTATTAATGAGAGCATAAAAAGAAGAATTAAACTTAACATACTTAATTGATTTGTATTTACTTGCATGAGTGCATATACAAGTATGCATAGTGCGGATGCAGAAGTAATCATACCCGCCCAATCTATTTTAGAGCTTGCAGTATGATCATACGATTCTTTAATACAAAGAATCACGAAGATTAAAGATAATATACCAACTGGGACATTAATAAAAAACACCCAGCTCCAATTCAATTTATTAGTTAAAACACCACCAAGTGAAGGACCAATTGCCGCCGCTAACCCTCCGAAAGCCCCCATAATACCGCCTATCATACCTTGTTTCTCTTTCGATACTAACTCAAGGCCCAGAGGCATAGCAACTGGTACGATAATTGCGGCCGAAATCCCTTGCAATACTCTAAAAACTACTAGTGTATGAAACGAATTGGCAATACCACACATAAGCGAACTAATAGAAAACCCTAATAAACCTATAATATACAGCTTCTTGCGACCAAACTGGTCCGCAAGACGTGCTGCAATTAATAAACACGCTACAAAGGCAACATTATAACTATTAGCAAACCAAGAAATGGTATCAATTGATGTATGAAATGTCTTTGTCATTTCTGGTAATGCGATATTTACAATGTTTGAATCTAAAATTGCCATAAAAAAACCTGCGATTAAAGCTAGTAATGCAAATATATTTCGCATTTTCCCCATCCCTATTCGTTTTCTTTATTTAAGATCCCATTCATAAATAAATTTACACAAGTCTCTATATACTCTTCTATCTGAATTTCTTCTTCCGCTATACTAACATTCATAATGTATAAAAACAGTTGTCCGTAAAACATATTCGCTATTAAATGGTAGTTACATGAGGAAATATGCCCCTTCTCTCCAAGTTGCTTTAAATAAGTTTCTAAATGATCCACCAAATGTGAATTCAACTCATCCAGTAATGTTTTCATTTCACTATTTTGTCTTGATTCTATTAACGCAGCCCAAATATAATTTAGCTTCGGCAAATTGATTTGAATATATGTTTCTGCTACTTTCGTAAGGTCCTTATGTAAATTACCAGTAAATTGCTCTTCTATTTCCTCTAACAAGGCCACTGGTGTCGTACGTAAAATAATACTCTCTCTAAATAGGTTTTCCTTATTTTTAAAGTTACGGAATATTGTTAATTCGCTAACCCCTGCTTTTTCCGCCACTTCACGAATTGTTGCCGCTGTATACCCCTTTTCACCGAATAATAAAGTAGCAGCTTCCATAACTTTTTCTCTTGCTGTTAATTTCCCCATCTTTATTCCTCCATTCAACATGTAAGTAAGTGATTACTAACATATTATCATAAAAGAAAAATGAAAGTAACTACTTACTTTCATTTTTCTGAAATTTCATTATCTATTCAACAACTGAAATTAAAACTTTCTCAAGCTCTTTTTTAGATAGCATACTATCGTTTATATAGACTTGGTATGCATTTCTTCCTTCCTTTGCTGGTACCACTATTTTCATAGCCCGTACATTCGACTCTTTATACTCACCAAATGTAATATCGTATCCTTTTAGTTTATATGTTTTAATGTCTTTATAAAAATTTGGTCCTTTTTCAGTTGCTTTATCAAACGGTTCTTCAATAAAATAATCTTTTTTATCATCTTGATGTATTTCTAATTGATGAATTGTAAATCCTAATTCCGCGTTTGATGTAGATGGCTTTTTTTTCACATTACGATCTTCATATCTCATTGTAATTAGAGGGATTGGTTTTCCCACTGTTGCATTCGCCTTTGCTTCTTCAAATACTACTTGATACCCAGAAGGAATATATGTGGGATGCTTTATTAGAAAACCAGCTATTTGTTCAGCGTGTTCAAATGTATATGTAAAATGTTGATCTAATCTTTCTTCATATTTGTTTAGCTCTTCCATTACCTCACTATCTCTTTTTTCTTCATCAGCATTTAGACGATCTGTAGCTGTATATTTTCTTTCTCCGTTCTCTACGACACTAACTTTTTTATAAAAATGATATGTTTCTTGTAATAACTCTACATATTTTTCAAAGTCCTCTTTTGCAAATAATTTTTTAGCAACTTCTACCCTCTCCATCAATCCTGTATAGCCGTCTTCTGACATTCCCATATCTTTTCTCGCTTCTTCTGGTGTACCTATAATTTTATCGATTATTGTTGTACCCGCAAAAGTACCGGTTGGAATAAGAACAGCCGCAGCTATAAAGCCAAGTAATAACTTTTTTTTCATAGAAGTTTTCCCTTTGTTTTTCATTTGTTGGTATTTATGAAAAGAGGTTTGTACTTTATTTTCTAGATTAGTATTTGGTTCGATTGATTCCGCTTTTCTTTTCAATTCATTCGTTATATATTTTTCAAAATCCATTTACTTCTCCCTCCCTTATTTCTGGCATATGTTCCATTTCTGTTCTTAATTGTTTTAACGCTGTATGTAATCGAGATTTCACTGTGCCAACAGGGATTTGAAGAAGCATTGCAATTTCGTCCAGGCTATATTCATGGAAGTAACGCATAATAACGACTTCACGATGCTTATACGATAATTTTTGTACAACTTCTACTAGTTCATTACGTGTTTCTTTATGTAAAATGCCCTCATCCATTATATATGACCGGTCTTGCTCATACATTTTCTTCTTTTCAAAGATTCGAAATCGCCGCCACGATTTACGACGCCAATCTTGCACTTGTTTTACAACGATACCATGTAACCAAAAACGAAATGAACGGTTCATATCATAATTCGTTACTGACTTCCACATTTTGATGTATACCTCATTAACTATATCGTCTACATCTTGGTGTTGATTCCCTAATAAAAATAATACTGTTCTATAAATATCTTTACTTGTTAATTCATAAATAACTTGAAAGGCTTCTTGGTCCCCTGACTCCATTTTATACAGCCATTCTTTTAATTCTACTTCATCCAAAATTACGTTCCCCTCTCATGATCCTTCACACAATATTCGTCCGTTTCTCACAAAAAGTTCATTTTACATAAAAATTTATTTATTACAATAAAAATATAATATATATTTTACAGAAAGGAGGATTCGTATAATGAACAAAGAAGACAAAATTTATGCTGAAAATGTATTAAAACATCTCTTCATAGGAGCACAAGTTGATGGATTGCAATTTGGTATTTCTCCAGCAACTATAAAGATTCATTTTACAGATTTTGAAGCCACCGTTGATTATGACGGGCAATTATATGTCAACATTGAATCGAAATGGTTTTTATTTAATACTCCACCTGAAAAATATCCATCTAATGAGGAGGAATTTGACGATTATACTGAGGAGGAAGAATATAAGAGAATTTTTGAAGTAAGAAGACAAAAAGTTACAGACATACAACTTGCTAATGAATCTCCGCATTTATTTATAACATTTGAGAACGGACAAATCATGTTTGTAAATGGTTTTCATGATCACTATGAATGCTGGCAAGCTGGGGTCCAATGTGAGGATTGGCTTGTAGTTGCTGCACCTGGAAATGAAATCTCTATTTGGACTCCCGATGAATTTACTAATAAATAAGCTGTCAGAAATCACAATAGAAAAAGTATATCTTGCACCAGGGGCAACAGATTTACGTAAATCAATTGATGGACTAGCGACTGTTGTAAAAGAAGAATTTGAAATTTAAAATCACCTCGTTTTAACAGGAAAAAGTGGCATTTTTACTATTTCTAACGTTCGCTAATGCTTATTGCGTGATTTGGTTCCAATGCTACTACACAAACCCCCATACCCACCCTTAACTTGATGGGCATGTATAGTGCCCCCTATTAGCATCAACGAGAAGGAATAGACCTTGTAAAAAAACATTTATAATTCCATTGATACGCAGAAAAATAAAAAGAGAATAATTCATAAATTCCCTATGAATCATTCTCTTTTTATTTTCATATTTTAACGTGCTGGATATGCCTTAGAACCCAAATAACGTTCTTTTATAAGTTGACAATGATGAAGCTCATGACCAGCAATTATGTTTGTTAATGCAAGAACCGTGACTTCAGAATTGTTCGCAATTCCCCATTGTAACCAAGCTTCTTTATCTAAACTTTTAAGCAAATGTATAGTAGATTGGCGAACAACTGTTAAATTCTCAAGAAGATCTTGCATAGATTGCTTATCAAAAGCTGCTCTAAGAACATACATATCATCGTTATATCCAGGAAGTTCTGCTGTCTCGCCTCTTGCTATGGAAAGCAATCGATACACCATAATACGTTCAGTATCCGCAATATGACCGATTACTTCTTTTATACTCCATTTATTAGGAGCATATCTAAAATGTCCCTCACTATCAGAAATATCCTTCAATAAAAGATTTGTTTCTTTCATTTGTTTCTCTAAAATATGTATGATATCTCCATCTGGTATTAAGCTTATGTACGTTGAATAATACGGGTTATATTCATTTGCTTCTGGTCTCTTTTGCACGCTTATCATCCTTTTTATTTTATCCTTATATACAACTTATCATAATTATTATCATATTAATCAAAAAAATTTAATTTTAAAACAAAAGATCTCCACTCTATAGGATTACATTAACAAAATGACTCATTCCCCAGCATCCAACTAAACCACTTTCCATGCCCTTCCGTTTCCCCAACCGTTTCACAATATTCGTTTCCGTTAATATAATAATCAATATGAAGGTCCCGGTCCCACATGTTGTTATATAGGTGGAATACATCACGTTTTGCACCAATTTCTTTAATTTGTTTTTCTAGCGTATGTTTCACACCTTCTGGTATTTGATTCGCTACATGTGTATGGAAAATACAAATCACTGCATCTTCCCTTATTTGATCTACAATGGATGGTAGAAGCACTACACCATCACCTTCAATTAATTGCACTGATTGTTCTTTTACAAGTTCTGCTGCTTGATCGAATAGTACCAGTCTTTCTTTATGTTCTGGCCAAATAAGCGCTCGTAACCATAAATAGGCTTCGTCATCATTTAAATCGTTCACGTGTAAATCTAGTCCGATTCTTTCTAAGACAGGTGGACTTTGTTTTAGCAAATACGGCATATTATCCCCTCTTATTTCAGAGGTTAAATGAACATTCGATTGTGTATTTCCATACACTTCTTCCATTCCATATGAGTAACGATATTGATCCCAAAATAGTTGTAATCCCGCACTTGTACCAATTTCTATTAACGCTAACGGTTTGTTCACTTTATTAAATATGTAACAGAAACTTGGATATAAATAGGCACATCGCCTTACTTCATTCGTTTGAACGAGTTTCGTTTGTAATAAAGAGATAATTTCTTCTCGATATTCATGGCAAAAATCTTTAAATTGATGAAAGGCATGTTCAAAATTTGTATCAGCATTTTCAACTAAACTACGATAATACCTTTTTAAAGTATGTTTTTTTCCTTTTAACAATAAATAGTGTACTGCACCTAATAATAAGTTTGGAATTGGTTGACCAGGTTGTGCATAGGAAGCTAACGTAAGAACTTCCTCATCTTCAGAAATTTTTATTGCTAAATACTCGTATAAATCACTTGATCCTTTACATTCATTCACAGAAAAATTTCGAAATAAGTTTACGATTTGTTCTCGTGTAAGCATTGGTATCCCTCCTGTTTTATTTTCAGAATAATCTTACCACTAATTTTTAATTTACTCTATTTTTACAAATTTCCAAAGATAAAATAGAGTAATAAAAATATTAGTAAGTTTTTTCGGGATAACATCAAACTGGAATTCTTCTCCAAATCCCGCTTTACTACTATGCTTTTTACCCTTATGACAGAAGAATTCTATGAAATAAAACGTTAAATAGTTTAAAATTATCAGATAACACTAGATATTTTAGTCTATTAATTATTATAATAGACTATGAGATGGTTATATAATTGAGACAAAAAAGGTAAATACCTAGGTGGGGCCTAGGCGGTGTTTTCTTTTTACGGCTTAGATATTAAAACACCTACTCTTTTTTGCCAATATAGGGGATGGAGAGATTATCATGAGCAACATGCAGCAAAAAACAGACGTTATCTTAATTGGCGCTGGAATTATGAGCGCAACGTTAGGATCATTACTTAAAGAATTGGCACCTGAATGGGAAATTAAAGTATTTGAAAAACTCGCTAATGCCGGAGAAGAAAGTTCTAACGAATGGAATAATGCTGGTACAGGACATTCTGCGCTATGTGAGCTTAACTATACATCCGAAAAATCTGACGGGTCTATAGATATTGGTAAAGCTGTAAAAGTAAATGAGCAATTTCAACTTTCAAGACAATTTTGGGCGTATCTTGTAAAGAGAAACTTAATTCGTAATCCACAAGATTTTATTATGCCACTACCTCATATGAGTTTGGTGCAAGGGGAAAAAAATGTAGAGTTTCTAAAAAACCGTTTTGAAGCGCTTTCAAAAAATCCGCTATTCCAAGGAATGGAATTTTCTGATGCTCCTGATACATTAAAAAAATGGCTTCCACTCATTATGGAAGGCCGTACCTCTAATGAACCGGTGGCTGCAACGAAAATTGATTCTGGAACAGATGTTAACTTTGGTGCGTTAACACGCATGTTGTTTGATTACTTAAAAACTAAAAATGTCGAACTAAACTACAAACACAGTGTTGAAAATATTAAACGTGCGAAGAACGGTTTGTGGGAAGTGAAAGTACACGATATGAATAGTGGTAAAATCGAACACCATACTGCAAAGTTCGTCTTTATCGGCGGCGGTGGCGGTAGTCTACCTCTACTTCAGAAGACTGGTATTCCTGAATCAAAACATATTGGAGGATTCCCAGTAAGTGGACTATTTATGGTATGTAAAAACCAACAAGTTATAGAGCAGCATCATGCAAAAGTATACGGAAAAGCTAAAGTTGGTGCTCCGCCAATGTCTGTACCTCACCTTGATACAAGATATATAGACAACAAAAAAGCTTTACTGTTTGGACCATTTGCAGGCTTCTCACCTAAATTCTTAAAAACTGGCTCAAACCTTGATTTAATTGGTTCTGTAAAACCAAATAACGTCTTAACGATGTTAGCAGCCGGTGTAAAAGAAATGGGATTAACAAAATACTTAATCCAACAAGTTATGTTATCACACGAAAAGCGTATGGAAGAATTACGTGAGTTTATTCCGAACGCTAAAAGTGAAGATTGGGATACTGTCGTTGCTGGACAACGTGTGCAAGTAATTAAAGATACTGATGCAGGTGGTAAAGGCACACTTCAATTTGGTACAGAAGTTGTTAGTGCAAATGACGGATCAATCGCTGCGTTACTTGGTGCTTCTCCAGGTGCTTCTACTGCTGTTCACGTTATGCTTGAAGTATTAGAAAAATGCTTCCCAGAACGTATACTAGAATGGGAGCCAAAGATAAAAGAAATGGTCCCTTCTTACGGCGTGTCACTTACGGAAAATCCAAGACTGTTCCAAGAGCTTCACGCTTCCACAGGACGCACACTTGGGTTAAATGAAAAAGAAGCTGTTCACAATTAATGAATAGATTTTAAAAACGACATAATAAAAACGTCCGATATATTCGGACGTTTTTATTTTCTACTAGAAATTATACTTATCGATATTATCCTTCGTAAATACAACTCGTTCAGGAAGTACGATAATACCGTTTCCCTCCGCCTCATAGTCATACCCTTGAATAGAGTTTGGCTCTACTTTCACTTTGCCGATTCCTTTTACTTCAAAGCTATCCCCTACTTTTAATTTCTTCCCTTTTACAACAATTTCATTTGCAACATAAGTTGCGAGTGCACCTTGTTGTTTAACATCCCATAATCCGAATTGTTGTACTGTTCCTCGTTTTACATACTCACGCATAACGTTCGGTGTCGAAAACCCAGTTACGACTACTTTCTTATCCATTTTCAAATTCTCAGTTGCTTGCGCCATCGCTGGAAGTGCTGTTGCATCTGGACATATTACTGCGTTAATATCCGGATATGTTTTTAAAATACTCTCCCCTACTGATAAAGATTTCTGCGCATTATTTTCACCGTATTGCGTCGTTACAATTTCCCAATTCGGATATTTCTCTTTAATAATCTCTTTCGCCTTCGTTACCCATTGATTTTGATCTGTTACAGTCGGGCTTGAATAAAAGAATGCTACTTTTCCTTTATCTCCAATTTGCTTAGAAGTCATTTCAATTAATAAGTTTGCTAGTTGGTCTGGTGTACCTTGGCTAATATAAAACGAACGGTCTTTCGGATTCACATCAGAATCCCACGTTAATACGGTCATCCCCTTTTTCTTTGCACGTTGTAATGATTGCGAAAGACCATCAACTGACGTAGATGAAACCATAATTGAATCGTAGTTTTGATTAATAAAATTGTTTATATATTTTACTTGCCCTGATACGCTCGCTTCAGAAGGTCCATCATATTTCACTTGTACACCTAACTTATCTCCCATCTCTTTTGCACCTTCACCGCCTGATGTAAAGAAGCCAACTCCCGTTAATTTCGGAATAAATGCAAATTTCACATCATCTGCTTTTTTCTTATCCGCTGTTTGGCTAGAACAAGCGATTAAACCGACTAAACAAATACACATAATAATAACAATCCCCAGTTTTCTCTTCATGACATTTCCCCCTTATGCAAATTCCTTCTTTTCTCCGTAGTGAATCGTTGTAATTTGAAATGTCTCATAATAACAGAAACAATAAGGATAATACCTATTACTACATTTGATTGTTCATTCGTTAAGCCCGTCATTTGCAAACCATACTGCATAAGTCCTATAAAAATACTCGCTAGTACTGTCCCAATAATGCTACCTTTGCCGCCTGTAATAAGTGTGCCTCCTAATACAACTGCCGTAATAACTGGCAAAATTGTTTCACTTCCAATATCAGCACGAGCAGAACCGAAATACGCTGTTAAGAAAGCTCCTCCTAATCCACCTCCTAGCCCAGAAAGTACGTAAGCAATAATGACTACTTTCTTCGTTCGAATTCCGGAATATTTCGCCGTACTTTCATTTGCGCCAGTTAATTTTGCGTGGCGACCGTATGTTATACGGTGAAACAATATCGTAAATACTATCGTTAAAATGACAAGGAGCCATAATAAATTAGGTATACCGATAAAACTACCATTTGCCAGTTGCACATACGAATCTGGTAAACCACTTATTCCTTCATAGCCCGCTGCACCCGAACCACCTGAAATAACAAGGGCGATTCCTGCATATAAAAACATCGTTCCAAGTGTAACAACAAGAGGTTCTACATCTGTCATTTTTATAATAAGTCCATTTAATCCGCCCGCTATACAACTTACTACGAGCGAAATGAAAACGGCCAACAGTATAGGCATGCCATTCATCCAAAGTACACCGATAAAAATCGAAGTAAGCCCCATAATCGATCCTACTGATACATCGATTCCACCAGTTACAATGACAAATGTCATCGGAATAGCCGCGATTGAAATAATGAGGAAATCGTTCATACTAAAAAGGAGGTTACTAATGTTTAAGAAATCACTATTTATAAAACTAAAGAGCATGAATTCTACGAGAAGCAATATGAGAAGAACCCCTTCCCATCTATACAAGCTACGTATTCCCCTCATAGATTCACCCTCCTTTCTTCTAATTGCCGGAGTTTCTTCCATTTTTTTAAGACGCTATCTAATATGATGATGAGTAAAAGTAAAAATCCTGAAATAGCACTATTCCAAAATGCAGGTATTTTTAAAAAGACGAGTGAACTGCTTATCACTTCTAAAAAGAATGCGCCTAATGCCGCTCCAAATATAGAACCTGTTCCTCCTTTTAAATGAATACCACCTAAAACAGCAGCGGCAATCACTTGCAATTCTATCCCTGTACCTGTTTGATTTGGAACGAACCCAATATTCATCACGAATATGCATCCAGCGAGCCCAGCGCTTATGCCTGATATGATAAACGCGTATATTTTCACTTTATCTACAGCTATTCCAATAAGTCTTGCACCATCTTCATTATCACCCACCGCATAAAAATATCTTCCAATTTGCACTTTCATTAAAAGGAAATATAATAGTAGTAATATGATAAGAACGGTCCATACCGTTATCGGCATGCCTAACATCATAATAGAAGAAATTTGTTTATACTCATTCGGAATATCTTCAATCCACTTTCCGCCCGTAAATATTAACATTGCACCTCTAATAATCCCGAGCATTCCTAATGTCATAATGATAGCTGGCACTCGAAATTTCGTAACGCCAATTCCGTTTACCATACCAATAAGAGCACCAAGTATAATTGCCGCAAATATTGAAAAGAAAGTATTGTATCCATTTGTTAACAACATCCCGCAAACCGCAGCGCTTAATCCCATAATAGATCCTACTGATACATCTATATTTTTCGTAAACAATACGAAAGATTGACCTATTGCCAAAACAACTAAAATAACGCTTGATTTCATAATTAAAGATAAAGAGCTAAACTGAACAAAACTCGGATTCATTACTCCAACGAAGGCTATGTAAAGAAGTAATAAAATAATAATAGACGTCTCATGCATTTTAAATATACGTTTCACTCCGTTACACCTCCCTTTCCTCCGTACGCAAGGCGTGTAACTTCATCAATACAAATTTCCTTCTTCTCTAAATGAGAGACGAATTCTCCGTTTCTCATTACATATACCCGATTCGCTAATTGGACAATTTCTTCTACATCTGAAGAGATTAATATGATCGCAAGCCCCTCTCTCTTCAAACTTTGTATCGTTTCGTATACTTCTAGTCTTGCTTTCGCATCAATACCGCGGGTCGGTTCATCAAGAATAATCACTTTCGGATTACATGCAAGATATTTCGCTAGCACGACCTTCTGTTGGTTCCCACCTGATAAAGACGTCATCTCTTCATTCATATGTGCGGCAACAATTCTAAACTGTTTTATATACAATTCGGATAAAGCGCTTTCTTTTTTGTCATTTAAAAAGAAGCTACTAATACCGTTTAAAGATGCAGATGTTATATTTTCCTTAACAGACGCAATTGAAAAAATACCATTCCCTGCCCGGTCTTCTGGTACATACACCATACCTTCCTTTATTCGCTTATGTACCGAATGCTTCGTAATGGATTTTCCCTCTAATAAAACAGAACCTGATTTCAAAGGAATTAATCCGAATATCGATTCAGCTAATTCAGTCCTACCTGATCCGACGATACCTGCAATCCCGACAACTTCTCCAGCGTGTACAGTTAATGATACATTTTGAAACGCATAACTAGACGCATTCGTGACGTCTAATACTTTTTCCGAATGCTCTGTTTCCTCTTGTATGATCTCTTTTTTCTCCTCAAGTTTATAACCTTTCGATAATAATCCCTCCATTAGCATGTCATATGTATAGCTTGATACATCCCCTTGACTTACAATCATTCCGTCACGCAAAATCGCTACTTTATTCGCAATTTCAAAGATTTCTGGAAAACGATGCGTAATATAAATCATGCCAATTCCTTTTTCTCTTAAACTTTTCATCAACACAAAAAGACTCTTAATTTCGTGAGTTGTTAATGTCGATGTTGGCTCATCTAAAATAAGAATCTCAGCTTCCCTTATTAATCCTCTTAATATTTCTACCAATTGTTGCTGAGCAATTGATAACGATAACCCTAGCTCATGAAGTTGAATGTTCCATCCTAAGTCTTCTAGTAACTTATTAATTTTATTTCGCAGTTCTTTCTTTTTCGCTTTCATTCCGATACAAATGTTCTCTTCAATTGTCATATGAGGAAATATGAGGGGCTCTTGTGGTATTAAATAAATGCCATGTTGATGCGCTTCTGCTGTGTTTGAAAACTGTTTCATTTCCCCTTTCACAAACATCTCGCCTGAATCGTATGAATGCAAACCCGTTAATATTTTCATTAACGTTGATTTCCCGGCACCATTTCCACCGACTAAAGCGTATACATCTCCACGCTCTAATTGCAAATTAACTTCTTTTAATACGAGTTGATTTGCAAATGATTTACTCATCTTTGTAACTTGTAATAAGAGCACGTTCTCCACATGATGTCACCTGCCTTTATGCAGAACATTTTTTGAGAAAATGATTTTTTGTTCTACTTGTTTTGTAGCATTGTATATTCCTTTTTTCATATCTAGAACACTTTTTTCACCGGACTATTTATCGCTTCAACTGGAATAAACAAAATAACGAGCACATATGTTTAAGCAGTGGTCAATTGTTGAAAGGGATGAAGAGTATGTCACAGCTGAACTTTGAAGACAATTTGTTAACAAAAGTAGCTTGGTACTATTATAAAGATCAATTAACCCAGCAAGAAATTGCTTCACTTCTTCACATTTCACGCAATAAAGTCGTTCGGTTGTTAGATAAAGCACGGACGGAAGGTGTCGTCACATTTCACGTAAAAGGTACTGGTTTGCACTGTTTAAGTATTGAACGTGACCTTATGAAAAAGTTCCATCTAAAAGATGCTTTTGTTATTCCAACGCCAACAGAAGATTATGCATATTCACTCGGAAAAGCTACCGCACAATATTTAGAAACTCACCTGCAACAAGGCGATTTACTCGGCATTGGCTGGGGAGAGACGATCAGTAAAATGTTAGAAAACATCCATTTTGAAAGTTCTATGAATCTTTCAATCGTTACTCTTACAGGCGGTGTTAACCACTATATTCCGAGGAAACAAAACTATTTGAACTACATGCAAGGAGATCTTCACATTATTCCTACCCCTTTTCTAGCATCCACAACCGAAATGGCGCAAAGTATTCTATCAGAACCGAGCGTGAAAGATATGCTTCACGTCGCTTCACTTGCTCATACAGCAGTAGTTGGCATTGGCGGATTATCTCAAGATGCCACAATTGTAAAAGAAGAAAAATTAACGCTACATGAAATGACATATATACGTAGTCAGAACGGAGCCGGAGATATTTTAGGTCAATTTTATAATACTGATGGAAAACAATTAGAGCTTCCCCATCATAACCGTCTTATCGGCACACCACTCTCTGTTCTTCAAAGTATGAAACATGTCGTTGGTGTAGCTGGCAGTACTGAAAAGTTAGATGCAATTTTCGGCGCCTTAAAAGGAAAATTCATCCATACATTAATTACCGACGAAGAAACTGCTCTCTCCTTATTAAGAAAGGAAGGTGACTCTTAATGTCTACTCTATTAGCTTACGATGCTGGTACAGGAAGTATTCGAGCAGTCCTTTTTGATTTACAAGGAAATCAGCTTGCAGTCAGTCAAAAAGAATGGATTCATAAATCCGATAGTCGTTATCCCGGTTCTATGAATTTTGATGTAAAAGAAAATTGGCAGCTCGTCCAAGAATGTACAAAGGATGTGCTGCAAAAAAGTAATACGTCCCCCTCTTCTATTAAAGGTATAAGTGCAACGAGCATGCGCGAAGGCTTTGTTTTATACGATAAAAACGGGCAAGAAATATGGGCTTGTGCAAATGTTGATGGCCGCGCATCAGCGGAAGTTAGTGAACTAAAACAAATACGTTCCGAAATTGAAGAAGATTTATATAGAAAATCCGGTCAAACTTTTTCGTTAGGTGCTTTACCTCGCTTACTTTGGATTAAAAACCATGAACCAGACGTGTACAAAAACATTCATTCCTTTACGATGTTAAACGATTGGATTTTATATAAATTGTGCGGCGTACTGCAAATTGATTCTTCAAATGGATGTACGTCCGGTATATTCGATTTACAAAATAGAGCTTGGGATAATTCCATCGCTGAGCAATGCGGTCTTACTCTAGCCTTTTCTCCAAAAGTAAATGAAGCTGGTACAACTATTGGGAATGTCACAAAACGAAGTGCTGAATTAACAGGATTACATGAAGGAACTCCTGTCGTTGCTGGCGGCGGTGATGCTCAAATGGCATCACTCGGAACTGGAGTTGTTAAGCAAAATCAAACATTAATATGCGGGGGTAGCTTTTGGCAGCAAGAAGTTAACATTACTGAACCAATAACGGATCCGCATGCTGCGATTCGCGTAAATTGCCATGTCGTTCCTAACCTTTGGCAATATGAAACGATCGCCTTTTTCCCAGGACTCGTTATGCGCTGGTTTCGAGATGCTTTTTGCCAAGAAGAAAAGAAACTCGCTGAAAAACTCGGTGTAGATGCATATGAATTGTTAGAAGAACAAGCGAAAGACGTACCTGTCGGCTCACATGGCATTATCCCTACTTTCTCAAACGTCATGAACTATATTTCTTGGCGTCATGCCGCACCTTCTTTTTTAAATTTAAGCTTAGATGCTGACAAATGTGGGAAGAAAGAAATGTTCCGCGCTATTGAAGAAAATGCCGCCTTCGTTACACTTGGAAACTTAAAACGAATTGAAAATCTCACAGGTACATTCCCTTCTGAAGTTGTTTTTGCTGGCGGTGGTGCTAAAGGAAAACTATGGCCGCAAATTCTATCAGACGTACTCGGTATTCCTGTAAAAGTACCCGTTGTGAAAGAAGCAGCTGCTTTAGGCACTGCAATTGCTGCTGGTGTTGGTGCTGGCATATATTCATCTATGGAAGAGACTGCCGAACAGTTTGTACAGTGGGAAAACACATTCGAACCGGTCACTGAAAACCATGAACACTATAAGGAATTCTATGAAACATGGAAAACCGTATATGACAGTCAGCTCGCTTTAGCCGATAAAGGACTTACATCACATATGTGGATTGCGCCTGGTGCACTGTAACACATTACATAAAGTGAAACTTTAATCAGTGGGGGTTTTCTTCATCCCCTGCTGATTATTAGTTGAACCAATCGGGCGTTTACGGGCAGTTGATCTCCCACCTAACCTCTTTGCTCCAGCCGAATTTTGAGATGGGAGTTTTACTGCCCGTTAATGCGGGATAAAGGAGTGAAATATATGCTAAAAGCGAATGAAAATGATTTCTCCTATCGCTTCGGTGATAACGGGCCGAAATATTTAATACAAGGTCCAAATATTGATCTTGGTCTTGTTGTCATTCAGCCTGGGCAAGAGTTTCAAAATCATTATCATACAACGTGCGAAGAAGTCTTCTATGCGTTAGAAGGCGAAATAGATTTCTATGTAAATAACGAAAGAATTCCAATAAAACAAGGAGATGTCTTGCAAGTTCGCCCTCATGAATCTCACTATCTTATTAACCATTCCGATAAACCTTTTAAAGCTGTTTTTATAAAGTCACCACACTTACCAAATAAAGATACAGTGCAAACGGAAAATCCAACATTAACGAAGGAGTGATTTCGAATGACTTGGGGATTTAAAAATCGATTAAACACAATTTTACCTGATGGCAGAGCGGTTATGTTAGCGATAGATCACGGTTACTTTTTAGGACCAATTCACGGACTTGAACAACCGTTAGAAACAGTTAAAAACTTACTTCCATATACAGATTCTCTCTTTTTAACGCGCGGTGTACTTAGCTCTTGTATTCCTGAAAACTGCAGTACACCGATGGTAATGCGTGTATCAGGCGGAGCTACTGTCGTTGGTAAAGATTTAGCGAATGAAACAATCGTTACACCTGTAAAAGAAGCAGTAAAACAAAACGCAATTGGCGTCGGCGTTTCTGTTTTCGTTGGATCAGACTATGAAACACAAACTGTTTCAAATCTCGCAAATGTAGTCTCTGAAGCTCACGATTATGGCCTGCCAGTACTCGGTATTACCGCCGTTGCGAAAGAGCTACAAAAACGTGAAGCTCGCTTTCTAGCACTCGCCTCCCGCGTATGTGTTGAAATGGGAGCTGACATTATTAAAACGTACTACTGCGAAGGATTCGAAAAAATTACGAGTACATGCCCTGCCCCGGTCGTAATTGCAGGCGGCCCAAAACTAGATTCAATCGAAGACGCATTAAACATTACGTACAATGCGCTGCAAGAAGGTGCAATTGGAGTAGACATGGGCCGAAACATATGGCAGTCCGAACATCCGTCTGCGATGATTCAAGCGATTCATGGTATTGTTAAGAATGGATTGAGTGTGAAAGAGGCACTCCAATTATATGAAGATGTAAAAAATTAAGGTGAAAGACAGACTATTACACTTAAATATATACAAAATCAATATTCTACTATAAGGAAAAGCCCATATGTTAGATGACTCAGTCATCTAACATATGGGCTTTCTTTTACATTTTTCATTGTTCCGAATTTAATCAGGTCCCTACAGATTGCGTACGTTCCAAACAATTTCACCGCGCTTGTCCCACGTACTGTGATGCCGCTCAAATCCTATTTTTTCTAGTACTCGGAAGGACGCAACATTCCAAGCACCTACAGTTGACCAAAGTCTGTGGCGCCCGGTAGCAATCGTAGCCTCCAGCACAGCGGATGCTGCCTCAGTCGCATAACCCTTGCGATGAGCACTGCGGAACAACTCGTATGCAATCTCCGGTTCTTCAAGAGTAGAACGACCGATAATTAAACCACAGTATCCGATGAAATCGCCTTCGTCTCGCCTACGAATAGTGAGAAGAGAAATACCATTTTCAGCTGCTTTCTTGCGCATCTCAATAAGGTCGCTACGAACAGAGTCAATGGTTGGCATGTCCACACCACGTTCGCCAATTAATTTTCTCAGCCATACTGCATCGGACTCCTCCCACATATTCAGGTCGAGTCGTTCCGTTTTCAGCTCGAATGCCATATCTTTATATACAGCTGTCATAGTGAAAACCTCCTAGTTATATCACTGCACTCATAATAATTTCGCACCTCATCACCACATCAGATTGTAAACCCGATTGATTTGCAAATCTATTTTCCAACTATCGCGAAAGTTTACAGCAACAGTATACAAAAATTAGTGATGTTTAATGCATAAGCAATTCCCCTAAAAAATAGACCTTTTTATCAAACTTTATTTCAAATCTACAGCATTTGTTTTAAGTTGACTACACTCTAGTTCATTAATGGTTTTGTTTGTTTTAGATTTTCAATTATTATACAAAACATCTTTCTCTACTTCTTAAAATAATGATATACTCCCAATAATTTGCTACCATAATCGGTGTATCCTTACTATATTCACGCTTAATATTTATATTTTTGGCTCTGCTCAATTTTAATGTTGAAAATTGAGTAAATTAGAGGGAAACCCAAATATAAGGGTTTCCCGTTTTTATACTTTCGACTTTTTCGCTGTTAAGAGACATTTTTTAGCCAAGTAATAATTCGAATTACCTGAAATGGTTCAAACCAAGTAATTAAAAACATCACAACGAAGTAAGAAATAAGTGATATGAATTTTAATGTTCCTTTTTCCCGTTTAGCAACTGCTATAAAACTTAGTACAATTCCAACTAAAAAAGAAATAAAACTAAAAAGGACAATCGGCTCATAATATCCATCTATTATCCAATTTAATCCGAATAATAATATCCCTGCAAACATCAAGACTATCGATAATAAACTGAATTTTTTCATAATTATACCTCCAAATATGATTTTACCATTTTAAGGAGTAAACGATAATTATTTTTGTTGCATAAGAATGAACAATTACACGATAAACTTAGATAAACGTAAGCTCTCATACGTATCAATCATTTCATACACAAATGACGATAAGAGAAACTTTTTTATATTGTGTTTAGCGCTTTCGTTACTGCAACTATCAATAAATAAAAATCAAGCGAGATAGTTATCGAAATATTTTTGTAACCACGCCTTTAAATCGGTCTATCCATTGTTTCATTCGAAAATGGAGACCATTTACATTACAGATTAATAAAGAAGCTATCTCACAAGTCAGATTTTTGACTAAAATCCGTTTATTTTTTGCTTTGGTGTTCCATTAAAAAAGCGAATAAAATAATCAAGCCCCTTTCCAAACTGGATAAGGGGCTATATATCTTCAAACGATTACTCTTGATGATTGCTATTGAGTTTTAAGACTTTCTTACCATCTTTATAGTCAAGGCAAGACACTTCAATTAACAATCCATTAAACATTGTAAAATAAAAACCATAACTACTACCTCTCATTGCATACGGTTCCTTGTCTATTTCAATGCCACCAGCTACTAAACGATTATATGCATGATCAACTTCACTTGAAGTATCCACTAAAAAACCAATATGAAAAGCTTCCGGATACATAACTTCCTTATTCCCCTTAAATGCTTTTGGATCGCTTAGCACAAGTATAAATCCACTCTCATCACTCATCACTACTAGTGCCTTTCCCTTTTGCTCCAAAAATTGAAAATCAAAAAATGTTTCAAAGAAATGTCTCGCTTCTGATAAATCATCAACACATAGATTCATATGATTTAACTTCATTTACTCATCTCCTTTTAAGCAGAGGGTATATATACTCATATTGATAACACTTACATATGTAAAGAAAGATATACCGTCTAAGACTTTTTTATAGTCTTATGCTTTTTCCTATAGCTTAGAACGTTTTTCGAAAGGAATGCAATCATATGAACAATTCGACATGGAGTATCGATTTACCTATATAAGTTGACAAGTGTTATAGCCATATTATTTATTCTCCAAATTAAGTAAAATCCACTCAATCAAGGAAATTGCTGAAGAGATCCGCTCTGTCGTATCTCCTAAAAACACTTTATTAAGTAAATCATCAAAATTAGTCGGTTTAATAGATAATGCTTGAATATACCTTAAAGCAGATCCAGCTGGAGGTGTTGGTCTGTTATTAATAGCCCATATTCCCTCTAGCAATGTCCACATTGATGTGTAAACTATGTATGATGCTTTTAGCTTTCAAAGCAGCCTGAATTTTAATAAGCGAACTATGTAACCAATGAGAAATGCCTTTTACTTTATCACTAGAAACAGAATAATTTTCATATTTATGTTGAGCTATTTCCTTTAACCTTTTCAACTCACCGTTACTATCAAATAAAATTTCTCCTTCTAGAAAAGAGTATAATTCCATTGGATTATTTTTAAAGTTTAATTGAATTCTTTTAAAGTCTGCATACTTATATTCAATTAAAATACCTTCTCTCTTTTCAGAATGAAAATCTTTCTTTTATCCATTCTCTAAAAGAACGTATCAATCTAAATCGGATTCGGGGTATGCGTCACCTCTTGCGACAGATCCGATAAGCATTAATCCACTTAATTCATTTCTAGCTATATGTTCATTTAGAGTTTTATGTACTAACTCTTTATGGTTTTCATATGTAATAAATGAAAGGTTTTCTATCATTTCTACCCTCCAAGTTATCGAGCGCGTAATATAATTCTTATAAGAATAGATCGATATTTCTCAGTTTCTAAAATAAGCAAACACCTTTTAAACGATTTTGAATTATATTTTTTCTCATACATTTCCATTATACACACTGCTAATTGTTACATACCAAGCTCTATTTTATTTGCACATACGTGTGAAATGCTTAGTCGCATTGCTTTCTATTAATTCTTTGTGCAATTGGGTGATCATCCTTTAGTTGCAACAGATCCCATAAATTCCCGTATAAATCCTTAAATACTGCAACAATTCCGTATGATTGCTCTTTCGGTTCTCTCACAAATTCTATTCCTCTTGAAATCATTTCATTATAATCTCTCCAAAAATCGTCAGTATTTAAGAAAAGAAATACTCTACCACCTGATTGGTTACCAATAAAGGGCTCTTGCTCAGGTTTAGATGCCCTGGCTAGTAATATTGTAGTGCCGACTGAACCTGGAGGAGATACCACTACCCACCGTTTGTTTTCTTCTGGCTGATAAATATCTTCAACTAATGTGAAATTTAGTTTCTTTGTATAAAACTCTATTGCCTCATCATAGTCTTTTACTACTAATGCAATATGAACTATCGATTGAACCACTATTATCCCTCCTAATTTTCTCACTGATTGAGTTACATTATAGCATTTCTATTTTTAACCTGTCCGTTAATTCTTCTTACATCACATGCGAGTCGTTCTCTTTATTCAATATAAATAAGCAAATGTATTTTTACGACTTCTGATAAGCCGATTTCGATGATTTCACATAATAAACCCCATGCTCAACGTTAATGATATGATCTGGCTTCGGCTTACCACGGCCCGCTCTATGTCCAGCTAAGTGCTCTTCACTCGTTTCCCAGTTCTTCCATGCTTCTTCAGATTCCCAGCGAATCATAACTACTACCTCTTCGTCTCCGCGTCTTACTTTTTTAACGAGAACACTTAAGTCGATGAATCCTTCAAATTTTTCAATAATTCCTTCTCCAGTAAAACGTTCTACAACTATATTAGATGTACCTTCTTTTACTGTAAATGTCTTTGTTTCGATAAACATATATTCCACTCCCTCTTTGTAATACGAATACTAGTATTCTTCCATTATAATTGATTATGATAATTATTTTCAATTAAAAAGTTTCAAATTTTTAGAATTATGCTGATTTCTCCTCAATCGCCTCATCTAAAAATTTGAAATATGGGAGCAATATTCCTATTAAAGAAGTGACACATATAATCGAACCAATTATAAAATATAACACTCTCACTCCCCACATTTCACTCAGTATTCCTCCTAATAACACCCCTAATGGCATAGCGGATCGTATGAAAAATAACCGCACTGAAAATACTTTTCCTATCATATGATTTGGAACGACTTGTTGGCATATCGTCGTGTTATGAACATTGAAAAATGCAATACAAATCCCTGCAATTATTTCAATTATTACCGCAATTATAATACTATGATTGAACCCTAGAGAAATGTATGTGAGGCCCCCTATAAACAATCCTCCGAGCATAAGTATACGCCGACTTTTATATGTTACTTTTGCAACTAATATGGAACCAACTACATAGCCAAGCGGGAAACCTGCCATGAAGTAACCGTACTCCGCATATCCCGCTGCCAGGTCATCTTTTATATAAGGAAGGTTTGTGACCATCGTTACCCCTACTCCAAACTGTACGAAAGTAAGAAATACACCGAGCCAAACGATTATTGGTTTTGTGAAAAAGTATGTAAAACCGTGAAGAAACTGTTCTAGCCACGTTTTTCTCAATTCTTGTTTTACTCTTTTTTCTTTTATGAAAAGTAACAATCCTCCACTAATGAATAGAAAAACACATACGAACAACATTGTTAATTTGATTCCAATGAATTTAATAACGATACCACCTAATACTGGCGCAAGAAACATCATAAGACGAGTCATCCCATCAATATACGCATTCGCGTTTTGAAGCTGCTCTTTATTCACAACAGTTGGTGTAATCGCTTGGCTCGCAGGGGTATAAAGAGGCGTAATGAGACCAACTATAATTTGGACAACGTAAATGTGCCAAACTTCTATACTGCTAGTAACTAGCATCGCCAAAGGCAGTAAGAAAACAGATGCCCGCATCCATTGTGAAAAAATCATAATCCACTTTCGGCTCCATTTATCAATAAATGGCCCACTTATAAGTTGCAGTATAAGAGAAGGAATTAAATATAGTAACCACATACTGCTTAATGCTGTTTTCGACCCTGTTAACTCATATACAAGAATTGAATTACATAACGTCCCGAAAGCCCCGCCTAATTCTGAAATTGCACTACCAATCCACATATAAAAGAATGAACGGTTTTTCAATACACTTTTCACTATAGCTCACCAACTTTTCTATTAAATTCCTCCCTTTATGTACATTCTCGTTGTATATTATCTATTCAAAAATGCATCTAATTCTTTCGCTAACGACTGCACTGCTTTCTTCCTCAACACATATTTCCCGTCATGAATATCTACTAACTTTGCGGAACGTAAAAGTTTCAAATGATGATGTACTGTCGATTTTCCTAGTTGTAATCTTTCCGTTATATCTTGCAGCGTACGCTCTTGTTCAAATAATAGTTTTACAATACGGAGTCTTGCCTCATCCCCGAGCGCCTTATGTTTATGAACTAAAAAATAACTCGGCTCATATGGATCTTCTGGATGTATACTTTCATTTGCGACCGGATAATGAAACACTTTCGTATCTTCAATATCCGCTTCTATGTTCCATGGTCTGTACGTCATTTGCGGGATAAGAAGTACGTGATGGACACTTGGCTCTGGCATATAGTTCACTCCACCAGTCGCCCACTCGACAAACTCTTCTGGTTTCATCTTTTTATTCATTTCATTTTTCGCTTCATAATCTCGCTTTAATATAGAGAGCAGTTGCTCTTCTTCTTTCTTAATAACACCCTCATACCATCCTGTCATAACATTAATTAAATGCCTCTTTAATAACTGGACGTCTACATTACATATAAACTCAATATACGTAGAAAAAAATTGATGTTCATGCGTTAGCTCCATTAATTCTTGTACCGCTGAAATTTCTCCGCTAGATGCTAAACGTCTTTTTTCTTGATGGATTTCTCCTAAAAACGGTAAACACACATATTTAAAATCTACTTCCGATAACGAATTGATATTATGAACAAACTGAGATAAATCCGTAAAATCTCCATCATACAGTAACTGTAGCAACGCTTTCCACGTATTGTGCTTCTCAACAAATTGCAAATGCTCCACCATTTCATGTGATAAAGATTGTCTTATTTCTTCCCATTCGCTTTGAGACTTTTCAAGCGTGTCGATTAACCTCTTATGAGTAATTGCCGCAATACCAAGTGCACATTCGAAAAGTATCGAATACCTCATTTGAATGTTGTACGTTTCCCTCTTTCTACTCGTTACGTGAAAGACTTCCATGTTATCCCCTCCTTATTTGCTATGTATTAAATTCTATATTCATCGAATTATACCTTCTAAATTTTTAGAATTTTAAAACCTTCTAAAACTTTATATTGCTACAAATTTTAAAATTTAAGATTTTCTTGTTCAACTATGAGGCAGGTTTCTTGAAGAGAAAGGAGAATTTATTACACTTAGAAAAATGATTTAGAAAGTATAAGTTTATTTCTGCAATTACTACAACGGCGCCGTATTGTTCTTTTAAAAACTTCCAAACATCAATCAGATGAGAAGTAGGTACGTTTCTACCTAATTTATCTAACACTTATTGTTGGTCTATCTCATAGTTAAGGAGGCTATACGAATGAGTAAAAAAGAAATATTACAAAATGGGGTCAAGCAAGTTTTTTACGAAGAAGAATGGTACCCACCGATATCAGAAGCGTTAAAGAATCTTACTGCTGCACAAGCATGTTGGCACCCAGAAGGAAAGGCCAGTAATACGATTTGGGAAAATGCAAACCATTTACTAACCTTTAAAGAGCGCTTACTTTCCCGCTTACATCAAGATGACACATTTGTTGCTCCACAAAATAATGATGACACGTTTTTCCAAGGTGGACCTAATGATGATGATGCTTGGCAACAAACAGTGAAGCGAACGCTTCAAGTACATGATGCCTTACAATCTTCATTAACATCCCTTCAAGAAGCAGAACTGGATCAACCAAGTCCGTCTCTACCAGTTTGGCAACAATATCTGAATATCCTATTGCACGATGCTTATCATACAGGTCAAATTATACAACTTCGTAAACTCCAAGGTTCATGGCCATCTCATCGTTCATATTTATAAACGATGATTAAAGATGATAGACAAGCATATGATTCTATATTTAGCAGAAGAAGTACAAAAAAAAGCAAATGAGATTCTAACTCTCATTTGCTTTTTTGTATGTTGGAGAAACGTCCTACATGGATAAAATAAAACTTTAATCAGTGGGATTTTGTCCATCCCCACTGATTATTAACCCAAATCAACCGGGCATTTCCGGGCCATTATCTCCCGCCTCACTTCCTCGCATTCACCACTTATCGATTCATCTGCGCATCGTTCAATAGCCCAATTATTTCACTCAACATTTCTTCTGTAAAAGCACCTGCGCTAAAGTTCACTAATGCTCGTAATGGCATATAGTTCAGCATAGCGTCCATCATTTCAGAGGCATCACTATCGCCTCTAGTCATACTGCCAAACGGACTGTCTTTTAATGCTTTTTCCATAAGCCCTTTTGCGATTGGTGCTAAGATTGGGTCCGTAAATATGTCCCCAAGTAAAGTATTACGATGCACTGGTTTTCGAATTATAGTCGTTGATTGAACATACATGCTATTATGTAAAATTATCTCTCTTGAAGACTTTCCTACTAAAATTTCAAATTCACCTGTTTCAACATGCCAATCTTTCAATTCAACATTATAATAAGCAAATGATCTTTTATTTAAAGTAAAGCTAACCGTTTTTTCTTCTCCCGGCTGCAATTCTACTTTTTCAAATCCTTTTAGCTCTTTTTCAGGACGAATCATACTGCTTTCAACATCTTTTATATAAAGCTGAACAACTTCTTTCCCTGCCGTACTACCAGTATTTTTCACGTTCACACTGATAGAAACAGTGTCCGTATCCGTTATCTCTTTCTTATTTATTGAAAGATTACTATACTCAAAATTTGTATAGCTTAACCCAAAACCAAATGGGAACAACGGTTCAATATTTTTCACATCGTAATAACGATATCCGACGAACACACCTTCTTTGTATTCTACTTTGTCACCTTCACCAGGGAAGTTTAAGTAAGAAGGATTATCGCTTAACACTTTCGGGAATGTTTCCGCTAATTTCCCGCTTGGATTCACATCACCAAATAATAAATCAGCAATCGCCCCGCCTAATGCTTGGCCACCTAAATAGCCTTCCAGTATTCCTTTTACTTTACCTATCCATGGCATTTCAATTGGAGCACCGTTACTTAAAACTACAACGATATTACTTTGAACTTCAGCGATAGCCTCAATTAATTGCACGTGATTTTCTGGCATCTGTAAATGTTTTCGATCAAAGCCTTCAGATTCATAGCGATCTGGAAGTCCAACGAAAAGGACCGCTGTATCTGCTCGCTCTGCTATTTTTTTCGCTTCATTAACCATGCTTTCATTTACATCATCACTTGCAATGTCATAGCCTTGGGCAAATAATATGTTCGTTTTTTCACCTGATACCATTTCGATTTCTTCGAGAATATTTTCAAGCTTTGTTGGATTAATATGAGAGCTTCCGCCGCCTTGAAAACGTGGTTGCTTTGCAAATCCTCCAATTACCGCTACCGTTCCCTCTTTTTTCAGCGGAAGAATGGAATCTTCATTTTGTAACATAACCATACTTTCACTTGCAACTTCTCTTGCAAGCTGATGATGTGCATCCTTACTATACACAGCGCTTTCTAATTGGTTATCGTAAGCTTTAAAAATAATGTTAAGAAGACGCTCTACCACTTGATCAAGTTTTTCTGCAGCTAGCCCACCACAGTTAACTGCATCAACAATCTTCTTCTCACCAATTCCAAAGCTTGAAGGCATTTCTAACTCCAAACCGTTAGCTAAACTTTCAACACGCTCATTTACTGCACCCCAATCAGAAACGACAAAACCTTCAAATCCCCATTCATCTTTTAAAATATCATTTAACAAATAGTTGTTTTCCGAAGCGTATTCACCATTTACTTTATTGTAAGCGCTCATTACTGTCCATGGCTGTGCTTCCTTAATAACATCTTCAAAGCTAGCAAGATAGATTTCACGCAATGTTCTTTCATCAACTATTGCATCTACAGACATTCTGCGATGCTCCTGATTATTAGCAGCGAAATGTTTTAATGACGTTCCAATCCCTTGACTTTGTACGCCTTTAACATGGTTTGCAGCCATTTGTGATGATAAATACGGGTCCTCTGAAAAATATTCAAAGTTTCTTCCGCATAGCGGCGAACGTTTAATGTTTGCACCTGGTCCAAGGAGAACTCCTACATTTTCAGCCTGACATTCTTCTCCTAATGCAACCCCTACTTGATTTATTAAATCTTTATTCCATGTACTTGCTAATCCTACTGCTGATGGGAAACAAGTCGATGGAATACTGTTATAAATCACTAAATGATCTGCTCCCTCTGCCTGTTTTCTAAGGCCGTGTGGTCCATCAGTTACCATAATGGAAGGGATTCCCAATCGCTCAATCCCTTTTGTATTCCAAAAGTCTAATCCAGAACATAGACTTGCCTTTTCTTCTAATGTCATTTGTGAAATGATTTTCTTAATATCCCTTTTCATGATAGCCCTCCTAAAAATAATTAAGTAAACGCTTTCTTGATGTTATTATTTTTTAGATATTATGGTATATTTTTTAGAATACTGGTAAAAATTTTATCTGATTATATATATGGTTACTATGCAGAGGGAAAAATACTTTTTCCTCCTAGGTGTTTCTGCTGTTTTTAACTTGTACACATATTGGCTGATGTTTAAAGAATAGAGGTTAAAATAATGAATTGCTCTAAACTAGAAGATTTATATTATATTTGCAAAATAGTCTTTGACATACATAAAACACCTATCTATTTTCTTAATAACAAAGGAGATTTAGCATTTGAAATCTCATCTAATATTCAGCATAACCCTATGTATTCTTCAAAAGAGGCGATACTTAATGAACTATTTAAGGAACAGCCTCCCTGTACTTTTCCGTCACTAGAAGAGACTGCCTTTCTTGAAAATTTTTTCTCAATTAACTTACGTTTAAACGATCCACTTAGCGGGAATATCATCGTTGGACCAGTCCTTTATTCCAGACTATCAGAAACATCAATTAAAGGAATCGTTAATGATCTTCAATTAAAAACAGACAAAGAGGAAATGATTCACTATTATCAATCTCTCCCCGTCTTAAGCAATTTGCAGTTTTTAAATATAAGTATGGTTCTTTATTACATGCTGTATCAACAAAAATTAGACATTGCTGATATTTTGCAAAAAAATATACTGTTAAAAAAGGATGATTTTGAGATTGAAAAGCCCGATATACATATATCGGAGCAACGTCAAAGTACATTAACTCATATCGATCCACTCGTTGAAAGGAAAATATTTGAGTGTATTAAGGAAGGAAAAAAGGATGATTTAATTAAAAATTTAAGACAATTACCTGAATCAGGAGATCTTGGGGTGTTGTCAAAAACAAGCCACCTGCGAAGCCAGAAAAATTCTGCCATCGCAGCAATTACACTTGCGACAAGGTCGGCTATAGATGGTGGACTATTCCCTGAAATCGCATATACCCTCAGTGATTTATTAATTCAGAAACTCGAAGAAATAAAAAAAAGTGAAGCCATTTCCCCATTTTTAGAGAATGCTTTACTTGAGTTCTCAGAACGAGTTAACAACGGGAAAATGCAAAAACATTCAAAGCCTATAAACATATGCCAAAATTATATATTTACTCATCTTTACGAAGATATTACACTATCCCATCTCGCAGAAATAGTCGTATTAAATCCTAGTTATCTATCTTCCCTTTTCAAAAAAGAAGTTGGAATTTCATTAGGCGAATATATTCAGCTTGCTAAGATAGATGAGTCAAAAAGCTCAATGACCTATACAAAACATTCTATATCAGAAATCTCCACACTATTAAATTTCCATGACCAAAGTCATTTTACAAAGGTCTTTAAAAAACATACTGGTATTTCACCTAGACAATTTAAAAATGGACACAGTTATTAGTTTAGAAAAATTTATCATACTTCCGATAATTGTTGTCCTTCGTTCTACCAATAGATTTATTTTGTTGCTTTACATTATTAATACATATCCTTTATAAAGCGAAAAAACATTAATTTTTAGTACATAAATTGAAATAGATTAATCCCAAACATAATTTACATTCTTCATAACTTCTGATCATAATCCAAATTTGGAAGAATAGAGGCTTTTTTATATACAAATAATAAACCTCAAGGAGTTGTTGACATGCATTTCATATTAAATATGTTAGGGATTTTTGTTGTAATATTAATCGTTTTTCTATGTTCGCCTAATAAAAAACAAATAAAATGGAGACCAATCGTTATTCTAATAATATTGGAGCTTTTTATTACGTGGTTTATGTTAGGCACGAAATTAGGCAGTATTATCATTAATAAAATTGCATCATTTTTCAGTTGGCTACTATCATGTGCGAATGAAGGTATTCGATTTGCATTTCCTTCAGCTATGGAAAATCAAACCGTTGATTTCTTCTTTAGCGCATTACTTCCTATCATTTTTGTTATCACTTTTTTTGATATTCTTTCGTATTTTGGAGTCTTAACTTGGATTATTGATAAAGTAGGTGCAATTATTTCAAAGATTTCTCGTTTACCAAAGTTAGAAAGCTTCTTTTCCATTCAAATGATGTTTTTAGGGAATACGGAAGCACTTGCAGTTGTTCGTGATCAATTATCTGTTTTAAAAGAAAATCGTTTATTGACTTTTGGAATTATGAGTATGAGTAGCGTCAGCGGATCCATTCTTGGTGCTTATCTATCAATGGTTCCAGCAACATATATTTTCAGTGCTATTCCTTTAAACTGTATTAACGCATTAATCTTGGCTAATGTTTTAAACCCTGTAGAAATTACTAAAGAAGAAGATGTTATTTATTCACCTTCAAAAAATGAAAAAAAAGATTTCTTTTCTACTATTTCAAACAGTATGTTAGTTGGGATGAATATGGTTATTGTTATTTTAGCGATGGTAATTGGGTATGTAGCTTTAACAGCATGTTTAAATGGTATTTTGAGCTTCTTTGTAACAGGTTTAACGATTCAAAAAATCTTCTCTATTATCTTTAGTCCCTTCGCTTTTTTACTTGGTTTATCAGGCAGTGATGCTATGTATGTAGCAGAATTAATGGGGATAAAAATAACAACGAATGAATTTGTTGCAATGATGGATTTAAAATCAAACCTAAAGTCTTTACAACCACATACAATTGCTGTTGCAACAACATTTCTAGCTTCTTTTGCTAACTTTAGTACAGTAGGTATGATCTACGGAACCTACAATTCATTATTTGGCGGAGAAAAATCATCAATAATTGGTAAAAATGTTTGGAAGCTGCTTGTTAGCGGAATGGCTGTTTCCTTATTAAGTGCTATGCTTGTAGGGCTTTTTGTATGGTAAATGAATAATTGTAATAAGATGAAGACACTTAAACTGAATTGGGTGTCTTCATCTTATTACTTGTTCTTTTATAATTTTTATCTTCGAATTTGTCCATTTCCACGAATCACATATTTTGTGGAAGTCAATGCAGGTAGCCCCATCGGTCCCCTTACGTGTAGCTTTTGTGTACTGATGCCAATTTCTGCGCCGAATCCGAATTCAGATCCATCTGTAAAACGAGTCGATGCATTATGGTAGAGTGCTGCGGCATCAACAGATGTGAAAAACTTACTGACGTTTTCCTCGTTCTCTGTAATAATCGCTTCGGAATGCATGGATCCATACGTATTTATGTGATGAATTGCTTCCTCCGCAGTGGAAACCACTTTAACTGCCAGTGTGAGAGATAAAAACTCTGTTTCCCAGTCTTCTTCTGAAGCTAATGCAATAGAAGAATCAATTGCCAATGCTTTATTATCACCACGTAGCTCTACTCCTGTTTTCTTCAAGGAAGAAAACAGCTCACTGCCAAATTGCTGCGCCCAATTCTCATGAAGTACAATCGTTTCAATTGCATTACATACAGATGGGCGCTGCGTTTTTGCGTTTATAATAATATTAAATGCCATTTGTTTATCCGCTGTTTCATCAATGAAAATATGACAATTTCCCGCACCTGTTTCAAGTACTGGAACAGATGCTTCTCTCACTACAGTATCTATTAACTGCTTGCCGCCTCTTGGTATAAGAACATCCAAGTACTCATTCAATGTAAACAACTGCTTTGCACTATCGCGCGTTGTATCTTCTATGAGCTGTACGCTTTCTGAAGGCAAGCTTGTTTGTTTAAGCGCCCGGTGAATAACGCTAACGATGGCTTTGTTAGAATGAATAGCAGAAGAACTACCACGTAGTATTACTGCGTTTCCTGTTTTTAAGCAAATTGTAGCAGCATCCACTGTCACATTCGGCCTTGCCTCGTAAATCATTCCGACAACACCAAGTGGTACGCGCATCTCCTGAATAGATAATCCATTTGGTCTTTCCCATGCACTTACACATTCTCCAACAGGATCACATAAATCAATTAGTTGCTTAATACCTTCAGTCATATCAATGATACGCTGTTCATTCAGCATAAGGCGATCAAGGAGAGAATCAGAAAACCCTTTTGCCTTACCTTCTTCAATATCCCGTTTGTTTTCCTCTAAAATATAAGTTGTTCCTACTATCAACTGATCAGCAATTGCGGCAAGTGCTTCATTTTTTTGATCTGTAGATTTAAGCACAAGTTCTCTAGCAACCTCTTTCGCCTTTTTCCCCTTTGCCAACACTTCATTCATTTTTATTTCCTCCTTTTTTAAGGTTAATCAGTATAAAATTTGAGAT
This sequence comes from Bacillus sp. NP247, assembly GCF_018966865.1. Lineage (NCBI taxonomy): Bacteria > Bacillati > Bacillota > Bacilli > Caryophanales > Bacillaceae > Bacillus > Bacillus sp. NP247. Next base: position 280,651 of record NZ_CP076653.1, read on the forward strand.
CTTTTTAACGCTAGTAATGCACTATCCTACTTATTAGAATTAGAACGGTCTCTATTCTTAAAATGAAACCCAATGATCTCTATGGATGACTTCATAGCTATGCCTTTCGCCTCTTGCTTGAATATCTTGGCTTTGCATACCTTTTAGATCCCTTAGTTCCTCTGCACTATATGTGCATTGTCCTTTTCCTATTACTCGCCCTTGTTGCGTGATTACCTCAACAACATCGCCCACTTGGAAAAATCCTGACACATTTGTAACACCAGCAGGAAGAAGGCTCTTTCCATGCTGAATGATAGCGGTAGCTGCCCCGGCATCTACTTCAATTTGTCCGCTAACGAGCGAATGTAGTGCGATCCATTGCTTGTTCATCTTAATCACTTTTTGAGGAGCATTCCCGATATATGTTCCATCACCTTTGCCCTTCATAACATCTAAAAACTTCTCCTGTCCACATCCCGTTCCGATAAATACACTCACTCCAAGAGATAGTGCCGTCTTTGCAGCATCGATTTTTGATTTCATACCGCCAGTCCCAAGTTTTGAGCCAGCATCTCCTGCAAGAGAAGCAATTTCTTCCGTTACCTCAGGAAGGAAATAATATTTTTTCGCATCCGCATTTTTCTGAGGATTTTGGTCATATAAACCGTTCACATCTGTAAAAATCATGAGCATATCTGCCGAAACAAGTCCGCTTACTAAAGCTGACAGCATATCATTATCACCGAACGTCAGCTCTTCTAAAGAAATAGAATCATTTTCATTGATTATTGGAAGAGCAGAACGGTTTAGTAGCTCTCCTAAAGTAGCGTAAGCGTTACTGTATTGTTCTTTTCTAGAAAAATCACTTCTCGTTAGTAACAGTTGTGCAGTAACGATACCATATTTACGGAATTCCTCCGTGTATGCCTGCATTAATAAACTTTGTCCGACAGCGGCAGCTGCCTGTTTTCCTTTAATTGTCACAGGTCTGCTAGGATAACCTAGAGCAGTGAAACCTGCAGCGACGGCCCCAGATGTAATTAACAAAACTTCATGCCCTTCCTCTTTCAATCGTGCCAATGCGGCAACATGATCTGAAAGTTGTTCTTTAGAAATGCCTCCGTGACTATCTGCCAAAGAACTGCTCCCAATCTTTACAACAATGCGTTGTTTTTTCACTTTTATATCCCCCAAGTCTAAAATCAAAGTTTTTTATAAATTACACTTCTATTCTCATCAGTGCTGTACCTAGCCTATTTAAGGGCAAAATAAAAATGACCGCTTCGCCCTTAATAAAATAAAAAGGACGAAACGGTCATTGTTCCGCGGTACCACCTTAATTGATATACATAGATATCCACTTGGTGCCTATAACGCAGGCGAACGCTTAAACTTTCATTTAAGACTCAGGGATAGGTTCGATATATTCTATACGAGGAATCTTTCAGCCGGTGAATTCCACTCTCTTTCGCAAGAAGACATATGTACTATTTCCCTTCAACGATTTTCGATCTGATTTTTTTATATTATGCGATATAGTTCAATTTGGTGTCAAGTGGTATTTTTAAAAATAAATAGAGCCGCAAGTTATTTGTATGAAATTATTGCCCTAATGAATGAAAATACAAATCGATATAAGTTTAACACATATACTTAAATATAAAGCCTCAAATTATAGTGTATATATTTACAGAATGTCGAATATAATTGATTTTTATCTTTTACTGTTGCAAAAAGGAATATATTCTCTTAGAATATTTCTTTATATTGCATGGAGATATCATTATTATTTTAGAATAACAATATCAGACCGATATAATTTATTATAAAAGGAGCCAGATTGAGTTATTATGGACAAACAAATTGGATTCATCGGATGCGGAAATATGGGAATGGCTATGATTGGCGGGATGTTAAACAAAAATATAGTGTCTTCAAATAAAATCATTTGTTCAGATTTAAACACTACTAATTTAAAAAATGCTAGTGAAAAATATGGACTAACTACAACAACTGACAACAATGAAGTAGCTAAAAATGCTGATATTTTAATTTTATCAATTAAACCAGACCTATACGCATCAATAATTAACGAAATAAAAGAAGTGATCAAAAACGATGTTATCGTCGTAACGATCGCTGCAGGTAAAAGCATTAAAAGTACTGAGGATGCTTTTCATAAAAAGTTAAGGATTGTAAGAGTAATGCCTAATACACCTGCTCTTGTTGGAGAAGGAATGTCAGCGTTATGTCCTAATGAAATGGTGACAGAAAGGGATTTAGAAGATGTACTAAACATTTTCAATAGTTTTGGCCAAACAGAGATTGTAAGCGAAAAATTAATGGATGTTGTAACATCTGTAAGTGGTTCTTCACCAGCATACGTATATATGATTATAGAAGCGATGGCAGATGCAGCTGTACTAGATGGTATGCCAAGAAATCAAGCATATAAATTCGCTGCTCAAGCTGTGTTAGGCTCTGCAAAAATGGTACTAGAAACAGGAATACATCCAGGTGAATTGAAAGATATGGTTTGTTCTCCTGGCGGAACAACTATAGAAGCTGTAGCAACATTAGAGGAAAAAGGCTTACGAACAGCCATCATTTCAGCTATGCAGCGTTGTACGCAAAAGTCTGTTGAACTATCCGGTCAAACTAAAAAGTAACAACTGTAAAAAAGACCAGATTAGCTGAATACACAAATCTTTAAACAGCTTTACACTTTACTCACATGTGGTTTATATACTCCCCTGTTTCCACTAAAAGATAAACGGACAAATTCATGAATAATTGAGTTTGTCCGTTTTACATTTTATTATCTTGAAATAACTTCATAACTCTTATTGTTATTTATTTTGCAGATTAAGATACTCTTGTTATTACGTTAACATCATTTTCATGTCTATTGAAATATTCTCAGGGACTAAGCACAATATCCATTAAAAAAGGTTGTGCTATCAATCGTCTCAAATTATTAACATAATAATTTTATCGTCTTCTTATATTAATACCTACCAGTTCCTAATCCTCCGCAATTACAATTTAAATCATTTAAGTTTTCTCCTTATCGTGCATCTACTAGTTAAACAAAAACTCCCCTTAAATCGAAAATGATTAAGGGGAGTTTTATATACGATGAAATTATAGTTCAGATTTCACCCGAACAGAAACATTATTTTTAATAATATTTTTAACATCTTTAAAGCTAACAAAATTGTTACTTTGCTCATCCCAAAGACGGAAACGGAGTGACCGTAAACTTGTAGCAAGAGTAATCGTTGGTACATTTTTTAAAGGAAGCGTATTATTGTGTGCCTCTTCTAGTTTATAGTTAGGTACCCTTGGACTTAAATGGTGAACATGATGATACCCAATATTACCAGTTAGAAATTGCAGGATTTTGGGAAGTTTATAAAAAGAACTTCCTTCCACTGCCGCTTTCACATATTCCCACTCTTTATCCTCTTCAAAATAAGAATCCTCGAATGTGTGCTGTACGTAAAACAGCCAAATACCTATTGAACCTGCTATTAAGAATATGGAACCATGTACTAAAAGAAACGATTGCCATCCGATTGCCCAGCAAAATAACCCTACTAAAGCAACAATTAAAACATTCGTCAAATAGGTATTCATGCGTTCCTTCTTTCTAGCACCTTTTCTGTTAAATCTATTTTTAAGTAGGAAAACATAAATCGGACCTAAACCAAACATAACCAATGGATTGCGATATAAACGATATGCTAAACGGATTCTAAATGGCGCTGCCAAATATTCATTCACTGTAAGGGTCCAAATATCTCCTGTACCTCGCTTATCCAAATTACCACTTGTAGCGTGATGAACGGAATGCTCATGCCCCCATTGATCAAACGGGAATAAAGTTAAAACACCCATACATGTCCCTACTATTCTATTTACACGACGACTTTTAAAGAAAGAATGATGGGTACAATCATGAAAAATAATGAAAATCCGTGTCATAAATCCAGCGGCTAACACAGCTGGAACTAATGCTAACCAATAAGAAACGGACAAACTTTTATAAGCAAGGTACCATAAGATAATAAATGGCACTACCGTATTGATGATTTGCCAAACACTTTTTTTTGCCGTTGATTTTTCAAAAGGAGCAACTTGTTTTTTTAAATTTTTAGTATTTTGTAATGTCATTTTTTCTAATTCCTTTCCTTTATGTTGCTAATTCGTATTATAACAGAAATGAATCGAAATTGTTAGTAGTAGGTGTTATGTTCAGGGCATAATTTTTTCAGACTGATAGCAACTGCACCTATTTAGTTTGGTGAAGTTCAAGCTGAGGACGGTTATATGTCATCACCTATTATGTATGCACCATCCTTTACAATGGGAATAAGCTCATATAATGGAAGGCTTACATTTACGATTGGTTATCATACGCCGGATACATTAAAAGAAAAAGCAGACAAATTTTTAGAAAGTATGGTTAATCAACTATCCTAATTGTAATAATCATTATCAAAAATAAAAGCTCCTAACATATTAGTCATACAAAATAGGTTAGGAGCTTGATACTTTAATTGTTTTTTGAATTTATGTCTTGATAACGTGCACTAAGTGATCTTGTATATAAAAAAGCCGATTTTCCATAATCTAAATGATAATCGGGCATGTTACTATTCAATTACTTGTAGCAGTTGAATAAATTCTAAAGGCACAATCATATTAATTATTAGCTATAAAGTGAAACTTTAATCAGAGGGGGGTCCATCACCCACTGGTTATTAACCCGCAAATAGCGAGATAATAAAGACTTAATCGTTACCTTTAACATAACATCATTTACAGAAAGAAGAAACGATTATCTTCATTTAAATTCAAAATTTACTTAACAATAAAAACACGATTATAATAAATAAAAATTTATTGTTATACGATAAATTTCATGTTAGATTAAATAGATAATTAATAAATGAGGTGCTTTATATGAAACAAGGATCAACACTCTTTTTAAAGACAGCTATTATTCTGATTGGAATCCCTGTCCTTGCTTTATGTATATTTTTAGTTCCTAACATAGGGAATTATGCAGCGGAATTGTATCCCGATATTGCATATATAAAATATCTTATTTTAATCAATCTGTATGCAACGGTACTACCTTTTTATTTCGCTCTGTATCAAGCTTTTAAACTTGTAAGCTTCATTGACAAGGGTAACGCCTTCTCGAAATTATCTGTTAGAGCTTTAAAAAAGATAAAAAACTGCGCAGTAACAATCAGTATTTTATATGTGGTAGGTATGCCACTCTTCTATCTTGTGGCGGAAAGAGACGATGCACCTGGTATTATTATACTTGGCATGCTTATGATCTTTGCTTCATTGGTTATCGCAGTCTTTGCTGCCGTTCTCCAAAGACTTCTAAAAGATGCGATAGATATAAAATCAGAAAATGATTTAACGGTCTGAGGTGAATAACATGGCAATAATAATTAATATTGATGTAATGTTAGCTAAACGAAAAATGAGTGTAACTGAACTTTCAGAGAAGGTCGGCATTACAATGGCTAACCTTTCTATATTAAAAAATGGAAAAGCAAAAGCAATTAGAATTACAACTTTAGATGCTATTTGTAAAGCATTAGAATGCCAACCTGGGGATATTTTAGAATATCAACCAGAAGAGTGAAACTTTAATCAGAGGGGGTTTTGTTCATCCCCCTCTGATTATTAGCCCTCACCAATCGGGCTTTTACGGGAAGTTAATCTCCCGCCTAACTTCCTCGCATATGCCGAGTTTTGAGGTGGGAGTCTTACTGTCCACGAATAGCGGGATAAAAAAGAGTCCTTCTCGTATGAAGGACTCTTTTTATTGCTCATTAAGGCGCAAAATTTATTTGACCAGTAAACAATAAGATAATCGTGATAATCCAAAAAATGAAGAAAGATGAGGAAAGTATTAATGAGATAATTACAATTGCCTTCTTCTCTGTTTGTTTCGTAATTCCAATGCTTGAAAGTATAATACCTACGCCAGTCAGAGCAATCGTTATATAATCTCCAACTATATTACCCGCATTCGCTATTCTCGTCGGAGTTATAAAAACGAATAAAAGACACATAATTCCGATGAGTAAAGATACATAGCTTATTATGCTGTACTTCTTTTTGGGAACTATTTCGGTATTCAACGTAACACCCCCTCTTTTATACATATGAGTTTATATTAGTACGAACAACTAAAAATTGGTAAAAACAAAAAACAGATAAAGTAAATACAATCACTTTATCTGTCATTCAACTACTTTTTAATAAACAATCCCGCTATTTCTTCTTTATCATTATAAGTGACTATAAAAGTACGATTCTCATTACTATATTTTGCTACAAGAACAACAGTATATAAACCATCTTTTTCCTCAATCGACTTTTTCTCAATCTTTTCGAATGTACCAGCTTTTTCAATTACAGGAGTAAGATCCTTCATTTTCTCCTCTGATAATGTAGTTTTCATCTTGCTATCAAATTTATCATGCACTTCTTTATACTTAGTTTCATTTAGTAACGTTACAATTTCTTCCGCTTTCGGAATAATTTTTTTTGAAGTACTTCCATCTACTTTATTACCCGTACATGCTGCAAGTGCAAATGCCGCGATAGCGCCAATGATTATGAGTAACATTCTTTTCATTTTAATACACCCTTTCTTTTTAAGAGCAAACTATAACTAAAAACAAGTAAAGCACAAATCGCTAATGTAACTTCTACAACGAATATTTCACTATTTGCAGGTACATATAGTGGTATAATGCCAGCTAATGTATTTACAGCCCCATGGATGAGAATTGCAATGATAACAAAACGGAATTTCTTTTGAACGACAGCTTGCAATACTATAAAGGAAAGTCCAACATGTAATACCATTGCAAAGATACGTTCAATCCCGCCGATATAATAATTTTCACTACCTTGAACTACGGTTTGTGTTAATAAGAAAGATACTACTGGAATACCGACGATCAACACCGCTTCAATACCACCATGCCCTGCCCCAAATAAAAATCCAGACTGCCAATCTCGTTGTTTCATAAAATAGCGCATTACGATAAAGCGAGCTATCTCTTCAAAAATACCTGCTGACAAACTAAGTGCTACAGCAAATAATACTGGCTGCATTGCACTGAACATTGAAAAAGAAGTGCTATTCTCCCCTAAATATTTTAGTATTTGTATACGGATCAAAACTTGTGATACAACAAAAGCCAATACACCTAACATATACGGGATATAGCGTTTCTTCCAAAAAGCATATAAAAGTGCTATAAGCGGTAAACCACAGCTAATCATTGCTGTGAAAATAAGACCATTCATCTCGCTTCACCTCTTACTTGAAGTGTATAAAAACGAGTAAAGAAAGTATGTAGTTATTTCTTATTCGGTTTGATTTCCATCATAAATGGTTATCTTTTTTAGTATGAAGGTTTGTGTGAAATAAGGGCTCTTATAAGTAGTTTCTAACATTGCGTTATTCGTTTTATTTATAATGCGTTTTAATGAGAATAACCCATACCCTCTATCCCCTACTTTACTCGAGTAGTTTTTCTCATAAATTTTTTGTAAATCAATCTCTTTATAATGAGAGCTATTATGTACAACAAAATATTGCTCTGCATTCATTTCAAAAAAGGCAATTTGCATTATCTTTTCCTCACTCTGTACAGCCTCTTCAATTGCATTATCTAATAAAACTGAAATGATGCGAATAAATGAAACAGTAGACATCGAAACCGTTTCAATTTGCCCTGGTATATCAAGCATTATTTTTATTTGTTGTTGCTGGGCAGTACCAACTTTCGCTCGTAATACGCTTTTCACTTCAGGAATATGTATACGAGATAATTTCGCAATATCGAGTTCATGATCATTTATTAATTTTAAAGTAGGAGTAATTACGTCATAATAAACTTGCTCGATTTCGTTCACATTTTTTGTACGTATACCCGCTTCTAACGCAAGTAGCACATTTATATAATCATGGCGAAAACTAGCCAGTTCATCATGCATCGATTCTAATTTCTCCACATATTCGAGTAACTCTTTATCTAAACGTTTTTCATGCTCTTCCACTAACTTCTCTTTCGCTAAATGTGAACTCAGTAATACAATAAGTAGTAATACTAAAAACAATATAATTGCTGAAATAAAACTCAATTCACCATATTGTTGATTTAAATTTGCTAAAAAATCATTGGATGGACTCGTCAAAATTAATTCAATCATAAACCCTATAATTAGCAAAACATAACTAATATAATACAGCGGACTTCCTACAATATACTGTGCAATCTTTTGAATTTGTTTACGGGCTACTATAATACCAACAAAAGTAACTAATGACACGCAAAGATGGATGATACTCCCTGTCCATAAATATAAATTAAATGGTGTTAACATAAATAACTTCATACCTAATTCAAAACACAACATTTTCACCAATGTAATAACAACCATACTAACTAATGCAAAATATAAATTATGCTTAAATTTCAATTCATTTTGCATTAATCCTAAACTTATTAGAAATAACACAATTGTACTATTTAACTCTGGATATCTCGTTACTGTTACGACAATTGCAAGCAAAATAATAAATATGGCACTTAAAACTGCTAACATTCTATATGACAATCTATTGTACCGGACTAATTGAATGTATAAGAATGTATGACTCATACTAGTAAGTAGTAGTGCAAATAAATCATAAATATACATTACATCTCACCCTTTAACATTTTACGTACTTTACTAACTAAACGACGCGATACTGGAATTCGTTTCCCACTTTTTAATATCATCATTTTTTGCTTCGCATCGTAAGAAGACATTTGCTTCGTATTCACGATATATGATTGATGACAACGAAATAAACGTTCATCTATTATTTCAATCTCCTTTAATGCCCCGTAAAAATAAACGATACGATCTAACGTAACTAATGCTAAACGATGTGGCTCATCGGTCATAATATACTCAACTGTATGAAATGGGACTCGCACAGTCGCATTATTATTTTCAACGATAAAATCGTCATTCGGAATAGTAGCCTTATTACGCTCTTCATATTGAAGAAAACATTGTTCAAAAACTTGATAGCGTTCTTCATAAGGCAAACCTTTATCAATAAATGTTAACGCTGATACCATATATTGATACGAGATTGGTGCAAATTCAGAATGCGTCGTTACAAACACAATAATCCCTTGTGTATCATATTTACGAATCTCTTGTGCTACTTGCAGCCCTTTACGTTCTTCTCTTTTAATCTCAATATCTAAAAAGTAAATTGGTACATAAGTCGCCCTTGGAATGTTTTCAATAATAGTTTCACTTTTACTAGTTACTTCAATAAAATCATATGGCAACATATATTTCTCACAAATCTCTTCAACTAACCGCTTCATTTGCTGCGCTTGTATGGCATCATCTTCTAAAATGAAAATACTCATGTGATCACTCTCTTTATTGAAATCTATTATTAGAATAACATGATTACTTACAAATACTGAATAATATTCCCTTAATTTTCATATCAAATGATAATTCGTATCGTTTTTTCTACATATTTAAAAGGCATTTAAATTATTATTATAGAATATAGATTAGAGGTGATTTTTAATGACTAGTATACAAATCGAAACGAATATACTAAATAAATGGATTGAACAATTTCTACCTGAATATGATTTATTCTTTTTCCCTAAAAAGTATGGAACAGTCGTAAAGCATTTCACTTCTAATACTTTACTTATGCCTAAAGAGGAATTTTCTAACCATACCATTTTCAACACTATTGATAGTAGAAATAGCTATCAAGTATGGAATATTCATAAGGATATTCAATTTGTTTGTGTAGCAAACCCTAGTTTGATTATGCAATGGGACAAAGAAACACGCGAAAGCATTTTCCAAATTCAATTTGAAGTTAATAGAGGCTCTATTTATGAATGGGATATGATTGAATGTGTACTAGAAGGTATAACATCTCCTTCAAGTAAAGCGGCCATATTGCAACATGTATCTCCTTATTCATTTACATATGATTCAAAGCGTTATATAAGTATGCAAAAATCACTATGGGATAACTTACATAAAGAGTTTCAATATAAATTTCTACTTCTATTAACAAAACAATTTGTTAATCAAACTTCATTAAGTGAAAAACAAATCGAGAAGTTTAAAGAAGATTTTCCCCATATCGCTCCATATTTTAATACTTTTTCTACTGCAAACGGAGCAAACTGTCTTGCAGCTACTTTAGCGAGTATTTGTAGCGAAAAATCTGAGGCAAAATGGATTATTACGAAATGGGTACATGATAATAGCTTTCTAAAAGGTTTACAAATAAAAAGGTATAGATTAAAATCAGCTTCTATCGAAGCTTTACAACCTAGCGATATCCTTGTTTGGAAAAATGAAAAGAACAAAGTAATACACGCTTCTTTTCATGTAGGCGACGGTTATTTCTTTAATAAAGATGGACAATCGTTCTTAAACCCATGGCAATTGGTACATACAGAAAACTTCTTGAATACATGGGGGAACGAACGTATTGAAGTGTATAGAAAATAAAAAGAAGTAGCTCAAATATTTAAAGACTGTATCTATTAATTAATAGATACAGTCTTTAATAATAACTTATTTTATAAAGAAAACTCTCTATCATTCACTACCTTAAAAAACTCAGAGTAATGCGATAAAGAATAATCCGCTACATCACTTTTACCATGAAACATACATGTTGAAATACCTAATTCCTTTGCAGGCAATAAATCTAACTCTCTATCTCCAATTGCTAGATCAATATTATGCTTTTTATGTAAATGATCATAAGCTAAAGAGTTCGGTTTTCGGGGGAAACCATCGTCAATTGTAACCATATCGACGAAGTATTTGTCCCATCCATAATACTTTAAGATTTCCATAACTCCTGCCCTATGTTTATGTGTCATAATCACGTTTTTATGCGCAAATTTCAAAATCTCTTCGACACCTTCAAATGGTTTCATATCTTTTGGAGTAAACTGTTTCTTCAAAACTTTAATCTGTTCTTCCTGTTCATTTGAAATGTTGTAATATTGAATTGCGTGGGAATATGATATTTTTAAGTTTTTGTATATTTCTTGTTTATCTACTGCATCACCTAATATTTCAGAAAGCATCATTGTATATGCAGGATACGTATTAAATAACGTTCCATCAAAATCCCATAATATATTCATTTTATACACCTTCTATTTTGTACTTACTTACATTGTTACATATTGCGTATTACGAAATCCGCCAAATCCCTCGGTGATTCCTTTTCCAAATAATACTCCTCAGCTTTCCAATACCTACTTTGAAACTTTGGAATGTTTTTCTGCGTTTCCTCACTCTCGCGAAGAAACCTTGTTTCTCTTGAACAATCCAAGTACACCATATAATGAAAGTACTCTTTCCATTCTTTTCGCTGCAGAAAAACACCTTCAACAATTATTACACCTACTAAAGGAAGATGTATTTCTTTCATTTCACATGTGTCTGTTTCATCATGATAGTATGGCAACTCTAATTGCATGTCACTTTGTAACTTCTGAAATAAGTTTTGCTGCAACCACTCTATATCCCATTGAAGGTTGTAGTACTCATACCATTCTGCAAATCCAGTATTATATCGCTTGTTACGCTCGGTAATATGATCATCAATATGGAATATATGAAACGGGATTCCACTTTTCTTCATATCTTCTTCCAACTCTTTAACCAAAGTTGTTTTACCCGAACGACTTAGTCCGTCTATACCTAGTATAAATCGCTCATCTTTATGTTCCTTAATAACTTTCATTATTTCATTTGTGCTCATTACTTTTGCCAATCTTCTTTTAATAATGAATAAACGACCGTATCATGAGCAACATCATTTTGAATCATATATTTTCGAAGTAATCCTTCTTCTTGAAATCCGGCTTTTTTTAATAAATTACAAGAAGCTTCATTTTCTATATATACGACAGCTGCAATTCTTATAAAGTGCAACGTTTCAAATCCGTAAGCTAGCATAGCCTGTAGTGCTTCAGATGCATATCCTTGCCCCCAATATGTATCATCTAGCTCATAACCAATTTCAGCCCGTTTATGATGATTGTTAATTAAATGAAATCCACACGTACCAATTAATTGATCCGTTCCTTTCTTCTCTATTCCCCAGCGAAATACGCTTCCCTCTTCATTACGCTTTCTAAACGTTTGAATAGTCGTTTTCGCTTGCTCAACATTTTCGAAAGAGTCCATTCCGAAATAACGAATAACGGATTCTTTTGAAAAATAATGGAACATCGTTTCTGCATCTAATAGTGTAAGTTCTCTTAATAGTAAACGTTCTGTTTCTAATTTTGGAAACCCCATCCTCTTTTTCTCCTTCTATTCTAATGAACTACAAATTTCAATATAATTACCGTCTGGATCGGCAATGTAAGCAATTGTTTGTCCCCACGGTTTCGTCATCGGTTCAACTAAAACCTTAATACCTTGTTCTCTGAATTGCTCAATCGTTTCTTGCACATTCTCAACAACGAATCCTAATTCAAAATGAGAAGACTGTAATACCCCTTCTGTAAGTGGTAATCCAGTTAACTCCCTTACATCCTCTCGCGTATTCATCGCTAAAATTGTAGTTCCAGTATTAAATTCAATATATGTACCGTGCTCTGCTTTTATAGGTAACTGTAAAATATCTTTATAGAACCTTAAACATTCCTCAAACTTTTCTACATATAAAATAATGTATTTCATTTTTAAGTTCATCATTATTCCCCCCTTTACCTTCACCTCTAAAAATTCGACAAATGTTTTTAAAAACCTTGTACCTTATGGAGATGAGCACAAAAAAATGAGGCCGATTTCTCGGCCCCCCAGCTTATTGGCATAAAACAGGAGATTTGGTTTGGACATAACCAGTTCTTACGTATTATTATATTTTATTTTTTCTGAATTTTAAATATAATATATACCTATTTATGTTGAGAAAGTTTTTTTTACATGACCATAAAACTATGTGCATAAATTCATATCATTTAAGAAATGCTACAAATGGAGGTGTATACATATGGAACCAATGTTATGTCCAAGCTGTAAAACGAACCGCACTCGCTTTAATATTCTTGAGCAACAAGTAAAACCAGTAAAATTAAATCCGCAAACTGGTCAAGTAGAAGAAGAATACACAAATGAAACGATGAACGCTTTTCATATGGCCTATCAAGGACCTACTTATCGCGTCCAATGTGCTGTATGCGGGCTTGTTGAAAATCCAGAACAATTTATTAAACCGGCTCAAAATCAGTCTTTCTCTTAAACATCTTTATTACCCCCTACCAATTTTCTATAGGGGGTTTTTTCTGGTTTTCATAAGCAAGATGCACAATTGCTGTTTAATCAAAGGTTCCTAATTTATCTACATGGCTACTATTCGTACACTGTCATATATATTTCTGTTCTACACAAAAATAGCGGCCCAATAGAATTAAAGAACAGCTAAACCTTGCGACCCAAAATAAGGCACATTGGATGAAGCAACAACCTGCAACCTTACTAGACTACCATCATTTTGAATATTAAATGCTGACACTGTCCCCTGATTTCCGTTAAGGGTGTAAAAATGTCGTCCATCTTTACTCACTCCAACATCCATCGGAAGACCTGGCGCAGTCCCCGGCGGTGTACTAGTAATATGCCTTACTACCGACAGTGCTCCATTCGGGACGATTTGGTAGGTGGATATGGTGCCACTTAAAGTGTTCGTAGTGTAGGCAAAACGTTCATCCTTCGTTGTTATAACCCAACAAGCAGTTTTATATCCGTTTTGTACAGAGCCGCTGATAACATGAAGAGTACCGTCATTGCTCAATGAATAAGATGACAACGCATTTGAAACCGCTTCTGTCACTAAGAGAATTCCGGACGATAAAAAGTAAGCACCCAAAGGGCCTTTACCGTAAGAATTATTTACGATTGGTCCTGTAACCGTACCATCTTTATTTACATGGAAGACACTGAGATGGTTCGATGTAAGCTCGGAGACAACGATTTTACTACCATCCGGGGTGAAGAGAACTTGTGCGGGCTGAGCATTAAAGGTACTGAGAGCATGAGTGGATCCTGGAATAGGTGTAAGGTTTCCCTTATCATCTATGTGAAATCCAGTAATATTTGATGCAAAATTGTTTGCAGCATTACCTACATTGGAGACGTAGAGAAGATTATCATACACACCAATGCTATTGGGCTGAGCACCCCCTGATGACTTTACATCCACGAAAACCGGCACCCCGTTATCTGCTATGATAAAGCTACTAATACTATGACTGCCTGCGTTAACTGCAAATAGGAAACGACCATCACGGGATAAAGTGAGAGAACCTTGTGATGCTAGAGGATCTATACCATCGTTTGCTGTTTCTGTAGAAACTTCCTTTATACCAGTACCTCTTCCGTAAGTTCGGTAAGAACCCACAAAAGTGAGCATTCCATTCGTATCCATATGAAAAGCAACAATGTGATTCATTACTTCATTATTAGTCATCATGTATACCATACTCGCACGAGCACGAAAATAATTGTTCATTCTCTGCATTTTATGACTCTCCTCCCTTCATAATTTTATATGGTTCTTTTCCTATTTAAATTCCCATACAAATGGAAATTGCTTTAGAAATATCTCTTACTCATCTCGTAGTTTCTTTAAGTGAAAACCTTATTCACTTCCCTATTATATTTTCAACTCCACACTCTTTTGGTAATATTTACATAAGAGAGGTGACATAAATGATTTTAAATAAAAAGTTAATGATTCCATCTACATTTCTACTATTAACTTGTCACATAGTCATCTTTTACTTTTGGATTTTCGATTGGAAGAAGATAACAACTCCTTACGGTCTAGCTATATGGATTGTTTCTACTGTTTGCGGCTTTTTACTTTATTACCACTTTAAACATCAAAACTCTAATAAAATAGTATTAATTAGTAGTTCATTATTATTAATCGTTTCTTCATCATTTATGATTTTTTCAGGTATTATCACTGGTATTATCTTTGTAACTGTTAGTTCTATGCCTTAAATATATAGTTTTTTATTGTGTAAAAAAGAGTGAACAAAATAAAATTACATAAAAATGAAAGAAGATGATTCCCGTATAATATCTACGAAATCATCTTCTTTAAAAATCCACTCTTTATTATAATATTTCGCTTTTCAATTTCTTAATTTTCCAAGAGAGCCTTATAAAGAGATACATATACATACAACCAACAAACCCCAGCATAACTTTCGCCCAAATTGGCACTCTTGATTCTGTTGAACTTAAAAATACGTTATACATTGAGGGTAATATAGTTATTGAAATAAATGCAAAAAATTGTAGTAATTCCTTCATTTTTTGTACCTTCGTTTCCTTTTCTGAATAAATATCAGGTAACTCATTATCATCTTCTACATCTTTACAAAAATAATTCCATTTTGCAAAACTCGTTACATGTTTCCATCCACACATTTCATATATTTCAATATATTCTTTTTGTTTTTCTTTCGAATCTTTATAATCCAATCTAAAATCCGCTTTATATACTACATCTTTCGTCTTAGTTTTCTTAAACGTATACATTATATTATATTTTTGTAATGCCCAGCCTTGTTGGTGCATATCCCGTAAAAAAGCTTCTTCTTTTTCTACGCTCCATACCGCGAAAGGTTTGAATATCTTCTTTGTCTCCATCTTCCATTCACTCCCCTAAAATACTATTCCCGTTTTTAACCGAACGCTGTAATCTGTTGTACTCTAGTTCCAACACTTCTCTCCCAAACGGCGTTAACTCATAGCACTTTTTTCTGTCTGTAGATGCTACTTCAACAATTAACTTTTCTTTCAATAACTTCGTCGTATTCCCGTATAAAGTACCAGGACCGAGCTTGACTTCCCCATTTGTCATCTCTTCTACCATTTGCATAATTCCATAACCATGCATTGGCTTCACTAGTGACAATAATATGTAATATGTCGCCTCAGTTAATGGAATATATTTTTGCGATTTCCTATTCATTATAACTACCTCCGATACATCGCTTTATGATATATCGATTTACGATACATCGTATAACGATATTGTATAATCATATTCCAAAATATGCAAGTGGAATTTCCAATTGAATATCGTTTTCTTTGAATTGAAAAATCATACTAATCTTCTGAATAATTTGTTAAAATATATAGATATCAGCTTTTATTATGAAAGGAATGATACATATGATACATAAATTAAAAGAAAATATAGGATCTGTGTTTGTTGGTAAGGAGAATGTTATTGATCTATTACTCGTTTCACTGCTTGCTGAAGGCCATGTACTGCTTGAAGATGTTCCTGGTACTGGGAAAACTTTGTTAGCGAAAACCATTTCAAAAAGCATTGGTGGTAATTTTTCTCGCGTTCAATTTACCCCTGATGTACTTCCGAGTGATGTAACAGGTATTGAATATTTCAATCCAAAAACGAGTGAATTCGAATTAAGACTTGGACCAGTTATGACAAATATTCTACTTGCAGATGAAATTAACCGTGCGATGCCGAGAACACAGTCTAGTTTGTTAGAAGCGATGGAAGAACGACAAGTAACGCTTGAAAAGCAGTCTACTCCTCTTCCAAAACCGTTTTTTGTTATTGCGACGCAAAACCCGATTGAATCACAAGGAACTTTCCCGCTTCCAGATGCACAACTTGATCGTTTTTTAATGACGATTTCAATTGGTTATCCGGCTCCTGAAGATGAATTAAAAATGATGCGCCGTTTTCGTAACAATGCACCGTTAGAAAGCATCACATCTGTCATTTCTTTAGAGGACATTTTAGAAGCGCAGCAACAAGTGAAAGGAATTTTCGTATCAGAACCGTTAGAACACTACATTATTAAACTTGCTCACGCTACAAGAAATCACGATTACATCGCTAACGGTGTAAGCCCGCGTGCCACATTAGCTTTAGTACGTGCAGTTCAAGCATTAGCCTTTTTACGCGGGAGAGAATATTGCACACCTGAAGATATACAATTTTTAGTTCCTTCTGTTTGGAATCACCGTATCGTCTTATCGATGGAAGGTGCCTTACGCACGACAAAAAATGAAATCACGCAAAGGATTTTAAAAGAAGTTGACGTACCTGTGGAGATTGAACAAGCATGAATGGACAGCGCGTTGTAACTGTACCTTTATTTTTTCAACTCCATATTATTCAATTAACTGTGCCAGGCGCTATACTATTTACGTTTTTTCTGCCGCAACGAATTATTATGTTTCTCTTTTTCTTCTACTATTTATTTGCGATTTTCATTTATAAATATGTCGCTTACATAGAGAAAAGATTTCAAGTTATAAATGAAAAACAAACAACTCGGCTTTTCCCTGATGAATCTGGACAGTTTTTTATTCATTTAAAAAATGGTGCAAATATACCACTCGTTAACGGCGTTTGTTATTTTCATTTAAATTCATCTCTTATACCGCATAAAGATCAAGGGATTGAACAAATATCAAAAACATTATTTTCTTTCCCATTTTCACAACCTGCTCATTCAGCACAAAAATGGGATTTAACATTAACCGCAACGAAGCGTGGTGTCTTTCAAATTGAACAGTTTGAATGTGTTTTAAAAGATCCTTTTCATTTATTAACTGTACATTTACCTGTTTTCGATAAATTAAAGACTGAAATTATTGTATATCCTACCCCTAAAGAAGTAGCCGGTTTACAAGAACTTCAGCAACTATTAACAGGTTCGTATCGAACGAATTTCTCTTTTTACAATGATGAAACATCCATTATCGGTGTAAAGCGATATGAACGTGAATCTTTCCGCTCTATTCATTGGAAAGCATCTGCTAAAATGCAGGCGTTACAAGCGAAGCAATATGAACCTGTAAAAAATTATAGTTGGACAATTTGTCTTTCTTTAGCTGCTGATCGTGGGTTTGGTTGGAAAGAAAATGTAGAAGACCTTATTTCATTTACAACGTACATTTGTCAATTCGCAACGAAGCATCAAATTCCGTTTGAGTTATTTATTAGTGTTTTAGCAGAAGGTGGCCCTTTGCTTTTACCATTAAACGAAGGACAAACACATTACGCCAAAGCGTTAGAAGAATTAGCACGTATTTCAGATGATAGTACCCTACTTCCAAAACAAGGATTTCTTCACTATGTAACGAGAAAAAGGGAACGCTCATCTACAATGATATACATTGGTTTGCAGAAAAAGGAGCTCCCTCTTCTATCTCAGCCTACGTTCCTCATTAATAATGAAGGGATGGTGGAATCACTTGAAAACTTGGCTCTATCACGTTAATGACTTTATTCTGCTCCTCCTCCTTTCGTTATTAACAGAAAGGGACGAACTAGTTGGTATTGCTATATTTTTAGTGACCGGTTATGTAGGAGTATTTCTTATTCATAAATTTATGAATAAAAAAACAACAGGTTTTGTACTACTGTTAGTTATTCAAATAATCGGTTGTTCTTTATTTCTACCTTTCTCTATTTTAGGCACAATATTATTACCACTGTTTTTCTTTATCGTACACTCTGTTGGACCGGGATATCCAGTACAAAAATCGTTAGGCGGTATTGTATGGTTTGTCGTTTCAGCTATATTTTATGCCCCCTTTCCGCCATTGTGGAAATTGTTACTATTAACTTTACACATTATGATTACATTTTGGTTAACAGGTTCCAATCGTAATCAACAGCTATTACGTTTCACTTCTATTATTACGATTGGAATAATTAGCGCTTTACTTATTCCGGTATTTCCTTATATTCGGCTTCTTTTTTCTTATATCATACAAGTAGTTGCCTTAGGATTTGGTTATGCTTTAAATCCATTGTTCTCGGCAGCTGCATTAAAAGATACAGACGACTTTTGGTCGAATAAAGGAAATTTAAAAGATCCTCAAATTAAAGAGGAATTGGGGCAGCGTCCTTTTGATCCAACTCTCATTAATAGCATTACAATAATAGCCTGTACAGCCATCGCTATTTACGTCGTTTGGAAAATAGTAAAAAAACGAAAACATTTAAGTTTACCAAATATGCCTGTCTTTGAATCTACAATCATTACTGATAAAGAAGGAATTAGCCAAAAACGCTTCAAACAAAATAAACCACCAAATAACGAAATTCGAAAAGAAATTTTCAAACTTGAGAGTAAGCTATCCCCTCCTTTAAACCGAGAACGAGGAGAAACTGTTGAGGCTTGGCTAGAAAGAGTAAATCATGAAGAAGAGGTAAATATTCAGAGTCATATCATTATAGATGCTTATAATGCAGTACGTTATTCAAATAGTGAAAACACTGTACTTTTGCATGAATTTAAGGAAGAGGTTCATAAGCTTTATGCTTATCAGAAGAGTTTGAAGAAGAAGAGAAAATAATGTATACAAAAAGACTCCTATTAAACTAGGAGTCTTTTTGTATACAAGTCCACGTTGCTTTTCACAAATTATGCTTTTTTTCCTGCTTCAATTTCTAAAGATTCTTCATGCCACCAAAGTGTTTCTTCAGGATCCTCTTTAGCGATTTGATGTGCTTCTTTCTTCGATTCTACGGTAGGATAAGATCCTTTTAATGCACGTCCTGATGTTGTAACAAACAGTACACTAAATACAACTAATCCAATTACACTTACACCTGTTAAATAAAATGCTGGTGCCAGTGGATTACCAGTAGCATGAACTAAGTATGAACATACAAGCGGCGTTGTACCACCGAATATAGATACAGAAATATTAAAGGAGATAGAAAGTGCACGATAACGTACATCGGTGAAAAAGAGTGCTGGTAATAACGAAGGCAATGTTCCTTCATATACACTTAGGAAGAAACCTAAAACGAAAATACCCGCAAACATGGCTACAATATGTCCGTTACCAATTAATAAAAATGCTGGAATTGAACATAATGCTAAACCAAGTAAACCAATTTGTACTACACGTTTATTACCTACTTTATCACTTAATTTACCGAAATAAAGTGCCAGTGGAATCATAAGTGCCATCGTAATTGAAATAATTAATAAGCCAGTTGTTTCTTTGACTTTTAGTACTTGTGTTAGATAAGAAGGAATATACGAAAGGATCATATAGTTTGTAATGTTAAAGAAGGCAACAATTACTGTGCTTAATAAGAAGTCTTTTTTGTGATATTTTAATATATCCATAAATGAAAATTGTTCGTTGTCTTCAGATTCCTCTTGTGCTTTTTCCATCTCTTGAAAGATTGGAGATTCATCTAAATGACGTCGTAAATATAAACCGACCAAACCAATTGGTGCAGCAATTAAGAAAGGAATACGCCATCCCCAGCTGAGCATTTGCTCATCTGTTAATAATAACGTCAAAATGGTAACAATTACCGAGGCAGCAATGTAACCTGAGAGTGTTCCAATTTCAAGACCACTACCGAGTATACCACGCTTTTTATCTGGAGAAGATTCTGCGATATAAACCATTGCTCCTGAATATTCGCCGCCTGTAGAGAAGCCTTGAATCATTCGAGCAACTAAAAGTAGTATTGGTGCCCATACACCAATTTGTTCATAGGTTGGTAGTAATGCGATGAATAATGTAGAAAGTGCCATTAAAATAATAGTTGTACTTAAAACAATCTTTCGGCCGTATTTATCTCCTATTCTACCAAAGAAAATACCTCCAATTGGTCGAACTAGAAAGGCCGCCGCAAATGTACCAAATGTTAGTACAAGTTGCAAACCACTATTATCTACACCTGAGAAGAATAATTGACTTAAAATAACCGCTAAATAAGCATATAATCCGAAGTCAAACCACTCCATTGCATTCCCTATACCAGTAGCAACGACTGCTTTCCTGGCTTGTTTAGGATTGACAATATTAACGTCTTGAGGTTCAAAATTTAAATCATTATTTTGTTGCATATAGTAAAACAGCCCCTTATTTAATTTAACTTCTTTCAGCACACCTTCTCTTACTAGAATAAATTCAATACGAAGCACTTAAGGAAAAGCAACGTCTCCTTATCTGTTATTATTGTTTCATATAATTAATTATTTGTCCAATGAGATGCTCTCTAGGTTAAGTAATTTACTATTTTAAAAAGCTGAAGAAGGCGCTATACGAGTACCTTTTTCAGCTTTTTTATTTTAATATATAAATTTATTTTTTTACCTCTATTTTCTTCCTATTTGAATTAAAAATAAGGTGCTTTTTCATAAAGATTTTTAAACATTTGCTATAGCTGATAAGCTATGAATACAGGAGATAAACTCATAAATAAATGCATCAATTTCTACTTTTGTAATTATATATGGAGGAAGTAAACGGATGATGTTCCCTTGTGTAACATCAACTAACATCCCTTTCTCCATTAGCTCTACCTGTAATTTCTTTACATTTGTATTCGTATCATTCAAACTAATTCCAAACATCATACCAGCATGACGTACTTCCTGAATATAATAAGAATTTTCATTCTGAATTTCTCGCAATTTATCATTTAAATATAGCGACATTTCATAAGCTTCTTGCATTAAACCATCGTCAATCAATGTATTTAAAACCGTTAACCCTAAAGCTGTTCCCATTGAAGAATGAGCAAACGTTGTGCCGTGATCTCCTGGTGCAAATACATCACATAATTTTTCACCTACAATAATTCCACCTAGCGGTATCCCGCCTCCTGCTCCTTTGCCAATTTGAATAATATCGGGTGTAATATTGAAATTTTGATAAGCGAATAGTTTTCCTGTTCTCCCCATACCACTTTGTACTTCATCAACAATAAGTAGTACATTATATTTCTCACATAAGTTTTGAACACCATGTAAATATTCACGCGATAAAGGATATATACCGCCGCTTCCTAAAACAGGTTCTAACATAATCGCAATTGGATTTTCATGAATTATTGTTTCTTCTAATTGCTTTATATTCTCACGCTCTACTTCATATACCGGAATCGATGTTTTAGGGAAATTTTGATATACACTTTCTTGTCTCGTAAAATGAAGTGCTCCTAACGTACGCCCGTGGAAACTATTCTTCAGCACTACGATTCCTTCACGTCCCTCATGCGTATTAGCTCTATACTTATCAATTAATTTCAACGTTGTTTCTGTCGCTTCCGTACCAGAGTTTGTAAAAAAGACTTTTCCATTTTTTAAAGAGTAATCAACTAATTTCTTTGCATACTCAATCGCAACTGGGTTTAAAAAATGAAAAGGAAGATGCAATGACTTCGTAACTTGCTCCATTGTCGTTTGCACAATTTTAGGATGATTGTATCCTAATACATTTACTCCTACACCAGAAAATAAATCTAAATACTCTTTTCCATCCACATCATAAAGTTTACACCCTTCTCCTCTTTCTATCGCAACCTTCGTACGACAATACGTAGGCATGATATATTCTTTATCTAATTGAGACCAATCCGACATAATAAATTCCTCCTGGCTATTTTTCCGTTTTTCATGTTCATTATCTATAAATTCATTTACAAATTAATTTTTAAGATTGAAATTTTAATTTTAATAGTGGTTTTCTTCCACCTCTTAAATAAAACGTGTTATTTCTCTTCCCGATATTCATTTTTCCATAATTTCTTCTATTTCAACAGGTCCACTACATGTGCGTTTTTTTCATCTAGCGGTATGTTACTAATTTGAACTTTTTATGTAATACATAATCAAGGCTATAGAATCATATTTAGTAACAATCGACGAAAAAAATTTGGAGGCTAAATCGATGAATGAAAAATATGATAAACAGAGGCAATCTTTATTAGGAGAAGACTTTAACCAAAATCGAGAACGTAATGAACCAGCTAAACTTCAATCTCAAACAGTTGGTTCACGTGGACCTGTTTTAAAGCAAGATAGTGTACTGCACGAGGCGTTACAAGAATTTATTCATGAAAAAATTTTAGAAAGACCTGTTCATGTAAAAGGTTACGGTGCATTCGGTTATTTCCAAACGATATATCCGATGTCAGAACATACTAAACTAAGCTTTTTACAAAATTCTAATGCGAAAGTTCCTGTTATGGTACGATTTTCATTTGCAGTTAGTACGAAAGGAACACCTGATACTGCTAGAAATGTACGCGGTTTTGCTACAAAATTTTATACAAATGATGGCGTTTTTGACCTTTTATGTAATCACATTCCTGTCTTTTCTGTTCGTGATCCGATGCGTTTCCCTGAAACAATTAAAGCGCTCTTGCCTTCACCTAAAAATAACTTAATAGACCCTAATAGATTTTGGAGTTTTGTCGCTACAGCACCCGAATCCATTCATTTTGTTGTCCATTTATACTCTGATGCTGGTACCGCAAAAAGTCTTCGCCACATCCCAGGACATAGTGTAAATACATATGTTTGGAGAAACGCTGAAGGTAATCGAAAGTATATAAAGTATCATTGGTATCCATTTGAAGGTGTACAATTCATTACTAGTGAGGAAGCAACTAAACTAGCTGCGGAAAATCCTGATTATAGCGGGAAAGATTTATACGATGCAATTGAGGCTGGTAAACCAGTGGAATATGGTTTATATGTCCAGCTCATGGATCCAAAAGATGAAGCACATCTTTCTTATGATCCTTTAGATGATACAAAAGTATGGGACGAAAAGGCGTATCCACTTATACCAGTCGGTAAAATGGTATTAAATAAAAATCCTGAAAACTATATGGAACAAGTAGAAAAAGTGTCCTTCTCCCCTTCTAATTTACTGGATGGAGCAGAATTATCTGATGATAAAATGCTACAGGGCCGTGCTAACATTTATAGCGATTCTCAAAGACGAAGAATTGGACCAGAATTTCGTAAATTACAGGTTAACCAGCAGCAAGATTGGACACCTGATAATCAAATTACAAGCGGTGACGGAAGATATGTCGAAGGGAAACTTGAAAGAGCTTCTATAACTAAGCAAGACGACTTTGGGCAGGCTGGTGAATTTTATGCTAAGTTATCACTCATTGAAAAAGAACATCTTGCTGAAAATTTAGCTAATGATTTGAAAGTCATTTCCAATGATATTAGGAAGATAGTTTTGGGGTATTTCAATCAAGTATCAACTGATTTGAAAACAAGAATTGAGACAAAAATGAAAGAGCATTAAGAAGATTAGAACATGCTTTACGAATGAGAATTCAAATCTATATTAATTATTTTCTTGTCAAAATCCAATGAGGTTATTTAATTTTAAAATATAAAGCCAATATACCCCTGCTCTAATTATAGAACAGGGGTATATTGAAGTAGTTTAATATTTAACATTAAATACTTTACTTCGCTAAAAAAATACAACTAGCAGCCTCTCAAATCAACTATAGTAAACTATTTTACTTCCACTGTATAATTCCCTGTTCCCCCGCCATATTTATATACACTTAAGTAATATTTCCCTGGCTTCGCATTATAATTGCCAAGCAATTTGTTTCCATCACGTTTTGTTGCATAAGTTACATAATTATTTAAGTCTGATTCAGAATATAGTACCCAGTTCAATCCAATGTTTTGTTCGTTCGTAATAGTAATTTGTAAATCTTTTGGGTCCTTTACATCAATAACAAATCGGTCAACCTGATCTTGATCGCTTAAGTTTCCTCTTAGTAACGTATTTAAAGATAGTGGATTCGCTGTTTCAAATGAATTATTCGGTTCTTTTTCTACAGCCGTACCTTCTTCTGTATTCACTCCACTAAGCACAACATCATATTCAAATTGTCCAGCATTATTAACACGGTAATTTACAAAGTAAGCAGTTAATGTTTTATATCCAGTCCACTCTTTTCCTGAAAGACGTTTCAACATATCATTTGTTGCTTGATTCATCACTTTCCAGTCCTCAATTTCTCCTTTTGCCGCACTTCCTGTATATGTCCCCTGTAGTGTAAATGTATTAAAGAATTGTGATTTATTCTTTGTTACTTTCACATCTTTTAACTTTGCTTCATTTGTGATCTCTGACGTAACGTCCGAAAGCGATTTTGGATCATGCTGCGCTAAGTACTCATCTGATACTTGTGGAATTGTATACTTATCGCGATTATCAATAAGCATTTGCATATAAGATTGATATTCTTCATTTAATTTAGTATCTTTGCTTAATGTAGAACGGTATGCATCGTAACTTGAAACATCATTTGCACGAATTAAATCATGCACTTTATCGAACATTTCAGGACGGTTATTATACATATATGATTGCAATGCAAACGAATAGTTATAAAAATCCCACGTTCCATATCTCGCATTTAATGTTTGTGATGCTGTATAACGTTTTGCAGGATCATAAGATAATCCACCAATTATACTTTTTCGCGGTACTACACTATCTAATCGCGTTGAACCTGCAAAGAACTCTGCATTCCCTTCTTCAAACCATGTTAAACGTTCATCTTGATACATTTCCCCTTGGCCCCATAATCCTTGAACCTCGTATCTTCCCTGTAAGTAGTGCGTAAATTCATGGCGGAACAATTCTTCCAAACTATAAATACTTTGCTCTGGTGTACGTTCATATGTAAAGAACGTTCCTGTCCCTTCAATATAAATTCCACCATTATTCGTTTCATATCCGTACAGTTGGCGATTAAATTGATACTCATCTGGACTATTATAAATAACCATCGTTAGTACATCATCAGCATGTCCACTTTCAAGTGGTTTATCGCTACCAACTGTACGATAAAATTGAGAACGTACTTCTTTTGCCGCCCAGTATAGACGCTTAATTTTCTCTTCACTAACTTTATCCCCAGCTTTAAAGACAATTGCTCCATCATCAAACGTATACGTTTTCGGTAAATATTTCTTTTTACCATCTTCTCGAATTTGATCTAAATTTATTGTTTTTCCGTTCGCATCTACTCCTCCGTAATTTGTAGTAATTTGTTCTGCTGCAACAAAATATTGCTCCCCAAAATGTGGATAAATCCTCATCGCTTCGGTGACAACTTGCTGGCCTTTTGTTGGTGTACTATAAAGCTTGCCTAATCGACCAGCATAATAAATTCCATTATTAATTAACCAGCCGTTTTTATTTGTTACTGTACCAATTAGTGCAAAACGATTTACTTCATTTATAAAGTTATCAATATTTCGATACCACATCGTATCTTTTGGCTCTTTTCCAGTCGTGTACATATCCGTCTGAATATCAAAGTCAATCCCCTTCATCAACTCATAAATAGCGTCTCCTTTTGTTCGGTCTTCAATGAAAGTTGCAAGATTATCATTGTATTGTTTGAAAATTTCACCTGCATATAAAACCGTTTCAACATCAGCCGATGCATTTCCAATTAATTTTCCATATGATGAAATAACTTTATTTTGTTCTGATGTACCAAGTTTGAAATTCGGATTTTTTGCAATTGTTTTTAAAGCCGGTAAACATTTATTATGGTAGCTACGCTCATTTAGTTTGCTTAATTCATCATGGTAAAAACCTAAATAAAATGCTGCACGTAGAGCTTCTACTAATGTTTCAATCCCTTTTGAATCATCTTTCGTATAAGCTTGTCCTTGTTCTGCTAGTTTATTAATAATCGCTTGCATTCGGCTATCATCTTGATAGAATTTGAGACTATCACTATTAAACTGAAATAATTCCGGAATTTGATACCAATTAATTGTCACAAGAAGATCAGTTAATTGTTTGTTACTTAATTGATTTAACTCAGCCATCGAATACTTTTTTTCTTGAGCTAACGGTTTAACATCCTTGTTTGGTGCTAGCGGACGCTGCGATAAATCCGATAACTTTAACCGTTTTGTAAAAGATGCATTTTCTTGTACTTTTGAAGAGTGTGCCAACTCATCAACGGATTTCTGTATGCCTACCGGCTCCATTTGTAATACGTTCTTCACATTTTTTTCTTTTGTCTCTGCTTGAATTTGTAAACCATTGCATGATATTGTCACTAGTCCAACAACAAGAATCAACTTAGAAATTTTTGAATATTTAACCATATCTTTACCCCTCTCTCATTTAAAAGAAAATTCTGAATTTTAATACCGGAACATTCTTATTTGTATGTATAGTTCTCATATAAATACAAGTATGATCAATGATGCAATAGCAGCTGATTTTTTACTATTACCTATACAGATTTCTTACATTCAATCCTCCTTCCTTACATTTAGTACTTGCAAAAACCGTGCCAACGATATTTCTTGCGAATAGCAAACATTTCTTTATTAATACTGTAGAATAAAATATACACAGATAGTTCACCAATGTACAAATCTTTTGACACAAAACCTCATTTTATGAAGAATGAACCCAAAGAATACTATAAGCACATTAGCCAGCAAGTATTTTGTAACATACTCCATTCCGAATTTAAAAAACCTCATTAAAAAGGTAAGTAAACATATTACCTAAGGCTAATATGTTTACTTACCTTCTTCTATAACAAGCCATCAGTGGCTCATTCGTTCATACTTTGTCATATTATTTTACATGATGGTATTCATTTCTCTTGTTCATATAGTCCTTTTCACATTGTAACGGTCTGTATTCCACTATTTTCCCCTGCTTCTTTTTCGTTTCGATTACTACCCATTCCCCTTTTTCAAGGTTTAGATTTAGGCGTTTCATTACATTTGTATCGTCTATTTCTTTATAAAGTAAAAATGCTTCTTGCGCCTTCACAAATAATCTAGGCTCTCCCCTATATCCACCACTATCATAAACTTTAGTTAGCGAATTATAATAAGAATCATTTTCCCTTCCGCCATACATCAAATGCGCAGCCTCTAGGTCTCTTTTACTAACTTCCCAAAAACTATTTTCATCAATCTTTAAATCAAATGTAGATATAATGTCATTCATAATATTTTTCACATACTTTTCATCACGAATTTTCCTTTCTTCCAGACAATCTGAAGATAACCTTGGTGCATTTGACTGAGAATGTACCACATGCTGTATAGATACGCACAAAATAAATACACTTAAAACATACAATAGTTTTTTCATATTTAAGTATCACCTCAAATGATTTAGATACTATATTATTTGAGGCTTAGGATATTCTTATGCTAGGAATGTGAAAGGTCCTATAAAATATGCTTTTTATAGGACCTTTCCTTTTAATATTGGTTTATTAAATTCACCGGTGAAGCAAGTATCTTACTACTTTTCACATCATATAATCCTATAGGTGTTACCCGTATAAAAGGCAAGTGCGTCGCAGAAAAGAATAAAATCGTAAATGCTGGATCGTTATAGGTGTATCCTCGCTCTTGTAGTAATTCCACCATTTTTTTCTCTTTATGTATTAATTCGCTCATTTTTAAATCGGACATAATCCCGAGCAACGGTAATGCAATTTCGTGTAACACTTCATTTCTTTCCGCTATTACCATACCGCCACCTAGCTCTTTTACTCTATGAAAAGCTGTAAGCATATCTTCTTTCCTTTTTCCAATAAGAATGATGTCACCTGTACCAGAATAAGAGCTAGCAAGACCTCCTAATCCATTCGCAAAACCTTTCACAACTGTATTCACTCGCCAAGTACCATCGCGGGCAATCATCATTAGGAAACATTCATCATGTTCAAAGGAAAGTTCATCACCGTTCAAATCGATTTCAGTTACATATGGTTTTGTTATGACGTCGTTTAATAACTTTATACCCTTTGCATCAGTGAAAATCATATCTTCTTTCTGCAAACACCAGTCTAGTTGTAAAGAAGTGACTAGGAATTTATCCCACTCTATACTTACTGATTTATTTTTGTTTACTCCTTCACGTTTCATCCACTTACCCTTTGCTATTACACTAATTGGAGTTGGATTTTCTTTACTTTCCAAAATATTAATATTTGCAATTCTTCCTGTCGCAATCGAGCCGTGTAAATGCTCCATATTATAATAACGAGCAATATTGTAGCTTGCCATATTATAAGCATCGATTACTGGAATCCCTTGTTTTATCGCTATTTCTATCATCCTATTCGTCATTCCACTTTCATAAAATGAAGGATGTGAACCATCTGTTGTGAACGTGAATCTATCAAATTGCTTAACACCTAATTCCAGCAATTCTTTCAGTAAAACTTCTAAATCTGGACGAATTGAAGAGTTTCTAAGAGAAACGGTGTAACCTTGCATAAGGCGTATTAATGCTTCCTGCCCTGTCATCGCTTCATGATCACAATCCGTACCTAACAATTTTAACTTTGCTAAAGTTGTTTCAGATGCTCCAGGAAAATGCCCTTCTACTTTCTTCTGTAATCGTTTTGTTTCCTGTACCCAATTTAACATTTCCTCATCGCCATGTAATAGTTTTGGCCATGCTGTTAACTCCCCGCCTTGAAGAACATCTTCATGGTTAAGCCATTCCATTATTTCTTCACTATTAAATAATGATTGGCCATTTTGCAACTCAGTTTGTCCATCGAAACGACACCACCAATACATGCTTGCCGGAATCTTTTTAAATTCATCTAATAAACGAAATGCTTCTTCACGTTGTAATGTGAAAAATAAAGTTAAATTATCATTAATAAAAGTTGTTGTCCCAAATTGCATTGCATGATTTGCTAAAGTCTCTGGATTGTATAATTGATATGGATGTGCATGCGGTTCTATGTAACTAGGAACTACATACTTCCCTTCGCAATCAATAACTTCACAATGAGTAAATTGCTCTGGCAGTTTTTCTCCTACGTATACAATGCGGTCATCATAAACCCAAATATTTGCTTTCATCCACTCACGCATATATGAATTTAAATATGCCGCATTCTTTAATAAAATGTGTGGACTTCTCGTGCCATCTAGTACTTCAACATGTTCTCGTAATTGCTTATTACTCCATTTATAATGATTTTGTCCCAATGTACTCAACTCCAAATCTATTAATTGTTATATTGGTTAAAACGAGAAATAGTTAATCAACTAAAATATTCTCCATTCATAACTCCCCTGTATAAATCCCTATAACCTTTATTATATGGAATGGTTGAAAAAATAACAATTTTCAGAATTAAAGGCATACCTCTTTGCTCCAAAATAAAAAGGATGTCATGCAACGACATTCTTTTTATTTTTATAGTAAGATATAAGATTGACTTTCACTTTGAAATACAGTTATATCGTATTTATGTTCCACATAAACTTGATGCCATATCATAAATGCTAACACTGTTCATATTTACAAAATTCAAAACCATCTCTTTTATATACAACTATAGCAGAATCCAATTCACTTTCTTTTTTCTATTTATTAAATTCAATTTGCATCATTTTATTAAACTGCGTACCAATATCAATCGCACCTAAAGAGTTAATACTGACAGACAATGTATGTTTGCCTCCAATTACTCCCCCAGCAAAAGTTGTAAATCCAGGAATTGCCCCTCCGTGACCCCAAATTGAAACACCGTTTGGAAGTTTAGTCTCATAGATTCCAAGACCATATCCATCACCAACACCTTTTCCTTCTACAGGAACTGTGGTAAGCATTTCTTTTAGTTGATTTTCCCTCAGTAACTTACCACCGAGTAAAGATGAAAAGAACTTATTTAAATCGTCCGCATTAGAAATCATATCTCCAGCTGACTTAGCTAAACTCGGATTATAATACGTTATGTCTTTCAACTCGCTTGTTCCTTCAATTTTCATATACCCTCGAGCATGATTCTTTCCTGGGATAACGGTTGAATTCCCTGGTAAAAACGTATTTGACAGATCCAAAGGTTCAATAATTCGCTTTTCAATTTCTTCTGCATAACTATTTCCAGTTATTTTTTCAATAAGCATTCCTAATATTACGTATCCTGTGTTTGAATACGACCACCCCTTACCTGGCGAAAAATCAGGCGGTAGAGAAAGCCCCATTTTCACTATTTCTTCTGCTGTATACGTTTTTTTTGAATTCATTATGTCAGCGTCTTTTGACTTTAAGTATTCAGCTATACCACTCGTATGATTCAAAAGTTGACGTATCGTAATTTGATTGCCATCATACCCATTTCCTTGAATGAGACCTGGTAGCCACTTCTCAATTGGATCGTCAAGTTGTACGCGATTTTCTCCTACTAATTGAAGAACAGTCGTAGCAGTAAATGTTTTCGTCACACTACCAATCCGAAAGCGATAATCCGATTTCACCGGTTTCTTTGTACTTAAATCCGCCACGCCAGCAGTATAACTACTAGTTTTTCCGTTGTTAGACGCCTTAGCTAATATCCCTGGCGTTCCAAGCTGTACTGTTTCCTGCATTACTTGTTTCCAACCATTCCGGTTCTTTTGATCATGTGATTGTGACGGACTAGATAAATTTTGAACCGACTCTGCCTTCACAGTAAAACCTGGCGTGAATAGAGTAGTACCCGCTAATAAAACTGCCAAACTTGCTAACTTAATTGAATTACATTTTTTCATAAGGCTTTCACTCCTCTATTAATATCGTATTGATTCAAGTTATACTCTAATCCTATATGATAAATCTCTCTTTTTTCTTATCCATTCCTTACGAAATACTTACGTTCAAATTTGGATACGATAAGCTGAGAAAGAGCTATGCATGAAAATAAAAAAGGCATATAAAATAAGGACAGTCACTTAACTGCCCTTATTTTCATTCCACCTCGTCTTTATTATTTTTAAGATGATTCATTAATTGTGTTCGTTTCAAAGGTACATATATGTTTGTTCCAGTAACATATCTTTTTCCCAATCGAATTATCTTATAAATTTAAGGAGTTCATATTAAGATTAACAATAAAAAAGAACGTGTTTTCAATTTATCAAAACACGTTCTCTTATATACTTAAAACCCTATATCAACTTTTCATTTCATTCACTTCTTTAAACTACTAATCTTTATTCAGTTTTACCATCCTGCACTAGCATTCATACCATTTCCAAGAATAGTAAGAAATAGTGGCCACAATACTGGTCCTAACGTAAGAAGTAAATTTAGAAGTATAAGTAATCTATATACCCCGGGGAAATTTTGATCTTTACGATTTACAAATACTAAAATAACTAATAATATTATGGTCGTTAAAAATAAAAGTAGAATTAGCAACCAATACCAAACCATTAAACTGAGACTCCATGGTGTTAATAGCTCGTGTATTATACCAAATATGATTCCTAATACTCCAAAACTAAAGGTAGTAACTGTTGATTTTATAAGCACTATATTTAATGTTTTTTCGTATGTATTTTTACAATATAAATCTATTAAAGTGTATAAAGATAAATATGCCATTAATACACCTATCCAAGACAATAACCAGTCTCCGCCCCCTCTAAATAACATGAACAGCAGCCAACACATCCCTACTGCAGAAAAAGCAAAGGAAATAAGTATGCTTTTCAATACTGGTTTCATTATATTTTCACACCCTTAAAAAGTTTAAAAATAAATTATAACTTTTTATTTACACGCCACCAGTTAACCCTTTAGCTCTATTACATCTCTTTTTCATTCTATATTAATAAAATAAAGATAATTGCATGAAAAATTTAAGAAACAATGCTCTACAAGAAGTTGCATACAGTTTGTGGATGTTTTCACATTGGCAGAGATACTTAAAAATAATTTATAATTTATTAAAATTAAGTATACATTAACACGCCATTAAGTATAAGTAAATACAGTTAATTTATAATTAGTTTCTTTACTTATTTGAAGGCCTTATATACATTAAAAAGAATGTTGATCAAAAAATCGTGTCGTTTAAAAAAAGTGCAGAATTAACTAGTAAAAGTTTAGCTGAATTAGCTCATATAAGCCCTTCAATGTTATGGCAGATTGAAATAAAAAAAATGACCTCAGCCATATGCTAAAGTCATCTTTTTCTACCTTATTATTTTACTAACTCTCCATTAAACACTTTTATATTAAGCGGAGCAGTTAAAAATTGTGATGCTTTACTTACAAAAGATGTGAAGTGTTCACTCGTATTATGACTCGCAACTGCTTTATCATCTTTCCATACTTCTACCATCGTATAAACATTTTCTTTTTCTGTATCTTTATATAAGTCATAAGATATATTTCCACTTTCTTCTCTTGAACCATGAATGAGTGGTTGAATTTCTTCTAAAAATGATTGTTGTTTCGCTGGATCTACTTGAAATATTGCGTGAATAATAATCATGGTGTTTCCCCTCTCATATCTCACTTATTTCTGTACTATGTTAAATTACTTCCACTCAGCAACTTTTTCAATTGGAAGACGTACTGATTCGTAACCACTGTCAGCAGCTTTTCCGATTGAAATTAACATTACTGGTACGTGACGCTCTTTATCTAATCCGAATGCTTCTGCGATTTGGTCTTTTTCAAATCCACCAATTGGACAAGTATCATAGCCGTGAGCACGAGCTGCTAACATAAATTGCATCGCTACAAGGCCACCGTCAATTAGTACTGTATCTTTCATTACTTCTGGCGTAACCATTGAGAAGTAGCCTGAAAGTTTTTGCATTTGATCTTCTTTTACTTCAGCTGGCATTAAACCGCGCTCAACTGCTGTACCGTAAATTTCTTCTGCGTTATCAAAGTTGTTTAAGTCACCAAATACAGCAATCATCGCTGAAGATGTTTCTACTTGAGATTGATTGAATTTCGCAAGTGGCGCAAGTGTTGCTTTCGCTTCGTCACTTTCAATAACAAGGAATCTCCATGGTTGCATGTTTACTGAAGATGGTGCAAGTGTTGCTTCTGTAAGAATTTCAGTCATTTCTTCTTTGCTAATTTTTACAGCTGGATCATATTTACGAATTGAACGGCGTCCTGTTAAAATTTCATTAAAGTCATTTGTTTTTAGTAAGTTTGTCATAGTTGTATTCTCCCTTTTTTATAATTCTTTTATGTTTTCTTGAATGCGGTCTAACATCGTTAAAAGATTGTCGCGTTCTTCTTCACTTAATCCTTTAAATGCTGAAGTAGCGAAACGCTCTTTTTCCTCTTGATACACTTGAATTTTATTTCGCCCCTCTTCTGTAAGAGAAACTAACGTAATTCTGTTATCATCTGGATTTTTACGTCTTGTAATCATTCCGTTTGCTTCCAGCTGTTTTA
This sequence comes from Bacillus sp. NP247, assembly GCF_018966865.1. Lineage (NCBI taxonomy): Bacteria > Bacillati > Bacillota > Bacilli > Caryophanales > Bacillaceae > Bacillus > Bacillus sp. NP247. The sequence continues at coordinate 314,797 of NZ_CP076653.1, forward strand.
AATGCCTCGTAATGGCGGCATTATCAATATTCACTTCTTTCTGAAGTGCTTTTTGACTAATTTCATCTACTTCATATAACTGAAGTATAAGCTCTAGTCTAGATTGACTCATACCCGTACACCCTTCAAACTTCGAGCTTACTTCTTTATTGAGGAAGTGTAATTTATATAAAATTATTGCTTCTTTTGAGCATGAACTTGTCAAATTACCCCTCCTTTACATCCAAATCAAAAACGTTTGACGTATCAATAGTTGATACGTCAATTAATATAATCTATATCGATTTAGAATGCAAGCATTTTGTTTTCATTTTATTTTTTCCAAATTAAGGCGCTTTGTAGCGTTACAAAAAATGTAAATTACATTATAATAGTAATAATTTAAATGACTGGAGAGTGATTGTAATGCGGCAATACACAAATAGAAATGAGGAATTAAAAATGGAAAATGAAATGAGGATATTCATATATGACAACAATAAATATAGGGATTGTCGCGCACGTAGACGCTGGCAAGACGAGTTTGACTGAGCGTATTCTTTATGAAACGAATGTGATTAAAGAAGTTGGCCGAGTTGATAGCGGAAGTACGCAAACTGATTCAATGGAATTAGAAAGACAACGCGGAATTACGATTAAAGCATCTGTCGTTTCTTTCTTTATTGATGATTTAAAAGTAAATGTTATTGATACACCTGGACATGCTGATTTTATCGCTGAAGTGGAGCGATCATTTCGCGTACTAGACGGTGCAATTTTAGTTATTTCTGCCGTTGAAGGCGTGCAGGCACAGACAAAGATTTTAATGCGGACATTACAGAAACTACACATACCGACTGTTTTATTTGTAAATAAAATAGACCGCAGTGGCGCAAATACTGAAAAAGTTGTGAAACAAATAAAAGAGATTCTTTCAAATGAAGTATTCCCCTTCTACTCTGTAAAAAACGAAGGAACAAAAGAAGCACGGATTATTGAATATAAATCATATGACGATTGTATGGAACGAGTAGCACCATATAACGAGTCCTTGCTTGCATCATATGTAAATAACGAAATAATACCGGCCGCACTTTTAAGAAAAGAACTAGAAAAACAAATACAGCAAGCAAATGTGTTTCCTATCTTTTTTGGTTCAGCAATGACAGGTATGGGCGTAACTGAGCTACTTGAAAATATTTCAGCCCTAATTCCAGCTAATAAATCGGCACAAAATGAAACATTGTCTGGTGTTGTGTTTAAAATAGAACGTGAATCTTCTGGTGAAAAGATTGCTTACGTAAGAGTTTTTTCAGGTAGTTTACACGTTAGAAAATATGTTGACATTCAGCGCAGTGAGTCTCCGTCACGTAAAGAAAAGATTAAAAAAATGTGCATGTTTCATAATGGAAATGCGGTTCAAGCTTCTACTGTTCAAAGCGGAGAGTTTTGCAAAGTGTGGGGACTGAGTGATATTAAAATTGGTGATATTATCGGTGAACGGACAGATTATATAAAGGATATTCACTTTGCCGAACCGCAAATGGAGGCTGCAATTGATGCAGTGCCTAAAGAGCGAATTCATGATTTATACGCTGCTCTTATGGAACTATGCGAAGAAGATCCCCTCATTAAAATATGGAAAGACGGTGTTCATAATGAACTATATATCCGTCTTTTCGGTGAAGTGCAAAAAGAAGTTATCGAAACAACACTTTATGAAAAATACAATTTACAAGTTACTTTTTCAAATACGCGAGTTGTATGTATTGAAAAACCAATTGGCATAGGGAATAGCGTTGAAGTAATGAGTGAAAAAGAGAATCCTTTTTACGCAACAATCGGCTTCAAAGTGGAACGTGGTGTGCTTAACTCTGGTATTACGTATAACTTAGGCGTTGAACTTGGATCACTACCTTTAGCATTTCATAAAGCGATTGAAGATACTGTATTTCAAACGTTAAAACAAGGTTTATACGGCTGGGAAGTTACGGACATTTCCGTCACGTTAACACATTCTGGTTATGCAAGCCCTGTTACAACAGCGAGTGACTTTAGAAATTTAACACCGCTCGTTTTAATGGATGCTTTAAAGCAAGCTGAAACATGTGTATTTGAGCCATTAAACGAATTTGAATTAACTGTACCGGAGCACGCAATTAGTACCGCAATGTATAAGCTTGCAGCCATTCCAGCAACTTTCGCAGAGCCTATATTGCATAATGATTCTTATCACTTAACTGGATCGTTACCTATTGCGAAAACAGAGAATTTTAAACGAATGCTCCATTCATTTACAGAAGGAGAAGGAATCTTCACAACAAAGCCAGGTGGTTTTACAAAACTTACGGCTCCCTTCACTACTCGAAAACGTGTTGACTTTAATCCACTGAATCGCAAGGATTATTTACTTCATGTGCTGAAGGCTTATTAAATAAAAAAGAGGTGCAAATTGCACCTCTTTTTGTATGTATTGAAACTTAAATTAATTTGTCCTTACAACTTCTTTAAGTTGTTCTATTACTTTTGCTATTGCTTCAATTGAATTCTCTGTTTCATATTCCCCAACATTTAAAGAATGGTTTGCATTTTTGACAACATCGATCTTTAAATTCGTTTTATGTAACTGATTAATTTGATCTGTATTGTATTGATGATCTTTGTCTCCAATTACTAAAAGCCCTTCATGATTACTATGTAAGATAGAATCAAAAATCGTTTCAAACGTCAGTAAAGGTGTCAATAATATCATTTTTGACTGTAAAAACTCTTCTCTCTTCATTAAATCATTTGCAAGCGGAATTGTTCCAAGTGATTTTCCTAAAAACATCGAATCTTTGTATTGTCCACTTCTTAGCACTTCATTAATGATAGGATTAATATCACCCATCATTACTTTCGTTACTACTTCCATTGGTTTTTCCATTAATTGTCCTTCGTGGGAATAATGAATATGTACTACATCTATTTTATGTTCAAGCATTAACATCGTTGCATAATAGAATAACGGTTTATCATAATTGTAGCCTGAACCTGAAAACATAAAACAAATCGCACTGGAACCTTTTTCGATATGTGTGTAACGAATGGCTTTATCATCTATATGTATCTCTTTTTTAGTCCCCTTCACGGTTTTTCCCTCCGGATACGTTTACTTTTGTAAAACGATATGTTCTGTATGAACTGATACATCCTTTACTTTCTCTTTTATAAACGCGGGCTGTAAGTTATATGCATCTAACTCTTCTACCGGCACCCACTTAAATTCATACCTTCTTCCCTCTTCTTCGAGAATGTATTGATCCGCCCCACTCGCGGGTAATTCATGCAGCTCTACTTCATAATAAAAGCTAATTTCATGAAACTTCCGCTCAGAAAGTGTAAAGAAATTTTCTACTGACCATATTAATCTCTTTACTTCGATTGGAACAGCTAGCTCTTCTGCAAGCTCTCGTTTTAACGCATCTTCACTATTTTCTAGCATTTTCACTCGTCCGCCTGGTACGTACCAATAATCTTCCCCTTCGTCTTGAAGGATAAGTATTTTATTATCATGTTTACAAATTGCTCCGACTCGGTAATTAAAACATGTTTGCTCTACTTTAAACGTAAGATCCATCCGTAATGCCCCCTAATATATTAAATATCGATTTATTACAAAACGATTATGTATATGCTGTACAAATAAGATTACTAAATTTTTCTATTTTTTTCAATATTTTTCGAACTTTCCAAAAACTAATCACACCTTTTTGTCATTACAAGTATATATACATATGTTACAATCACAATACACACTAGAAAAGCACTATGGGGGTATGAATGGAAGCGTTATTAATCCAGCAAAATGAAAAATCAAATAAGTTTTGGAAAATCGTTGTGAAAGATAGAGACTACGTTGTGTTTTACGGAAAAATTGGCACAGCTGGTAGTGTAAAAGCGAAAGAGTTTGAAACAGAAGAAGAATGTATAAAAGAAGCTAACAAACTAGTTGCTTCCAAACGTAAAAAAGGATATACAGACCCGTGCCCTGGGGAAGATTACATAAAAGATAAAACGATAACAGAAGAAGAATTTTGGGAACTACTTAATCGTGCAAAAACGAAAGGCGAAGACCAAGAAGAACAAATAGAATGGCTCACTTCTCACCTCGCTAAACGTACAGTACATGAAATTGTAGCTTTTGATATGCATATGCATCGTATATTAAAAGCTTCCTATACGTCTCACTTATGGGCAGCTGCTTATATTATTATGGGTGGTTGTTCGGATGATTGTTTTGATTATTTCCGTGGATGGTTATTATATCAAGGAAAAGAAACTTACGAAGCGTGTATTGAAGATCCAGAACGGTTAATTCCTGCGTTAGAAAATCTGAGCGAGTATGACGTTCCAAGCATTGAAGAACTTTCTTTATATTTCGGTGTCACTGTATATGCAGAAAAAACAGGAGATGAAGATGATACTTACTTTACGCTTTACCATGTACTAACTGATGAAAGAGCTCATAATGACGACATTGAATTCGACTGGGACCAAGATGACGAAGACGGTTTGAAAAAGATGTTTCCTAAGCTGTGGGAACTGTACGGAGAAGAACCGATTGAGTGGTAGATTTACATATGAAAAACGCCTTGTTTCTTTAGTAACAAGGCGTTTTTTATTGATACTATGGTTAAATTATTATTCTTCCACCATTTCATAAACATTTCTAAAGAAGGAGCAACCCACGTTCTACCATCATTATTAATCCTACTTTGTTACGATAAGAATCGAATTTATATACTATTCTTATAAAAAATACATCACCAGATTGCGATGTATTTTAGTTAATATATATTCCCTTATTAATATCATTTAACTCCGCACAACTTCCCCATCAACTAACTCAATAATTCTATTACACTTATTCGCCACTTCAATATCATGCGTTACAATAATAATCGTTCGTCCTTCTTCATTCAGTTGTAATAGCAAATTCATAATTTCTTCTCCTGTTTTTCTATCTAAATTCCCTGTCGGTTCATCAGCCAATATTAATTCTGGTTCACCTACTAACGCTCTAGCAATTGCGACGCGCTGCTGTTGTCCACCTGATAGCTCGTCCGGTGTTTTATGCATATGTTCTTTTAAACCTACTTTTTCTAAATAGAACTTCGCCTTATTTTCTCTTTCACGTTGCTTTAGCTTTCTATACGTTAGTGGTAGTGCTACATTATCCAGTACACTATGTTCTTTTAACAACGCAAAATATTGAAAAATAAATCCAATCATTTCATTTCTTGTTTTATGAACTTTATTTGCTCTAATTTCAGTTAATGTTTTTTCATTTAACGTATATTCACCCTCATTTGGCATATCAATTAATCCTATAACATTTAATAGCGTACTTTTCCCCGACCCTGATCGACCCATTATCGCTATAATTTCGCCCTTATTTATCGTTAAGTTTATACCGTTTAACGCGAACGTATTATGGTTCTTGTTACTATACACCTTCTTAATGTCTTTCAATACAATTAAACTCATTATTCCATCCCACCTATTAATGTTTTTGGTTCAAGCTTTCTAATAAATAAGAAGACAATTACATTTGAGACAATGATAATCAATAATAAGAAAAGAAATACTAAAAACAATATAGGCATATCCAATTTAAAGTCTAATACCGTTGCTTCCTTTAAATCCTTCGACATTTGTAATAGAACCCCATACCTCCATGAAAAGTAAGCTATTGACATTCCTAAGCCAGTTATTGCTACAACAATGTTCTCTAAAACAATTTGAATAAACATACCAAATTTACTTTCGCCAAAAGCTATTTTTATACCAAATTCCCGCTTTCTCATCAAGATAGAAACAATGGTCGTTACTACAATTCCGACGATCGAGAATACAATGAATAAGATTCCTACTATAAGTTGAGGTATTTCAGAATAGCCGTTAAGAGTAACATCTTCATTTATTTCATCACCTAAACTTTTTAAAGGAAACGTACCGCCGTTTCCTTTAAGTTGAATTGATTCTTCTAGTTTCTTTACATCTGCACCTTTTTGTAAGTATAACACTGTACTTTGATGTAGCCTTAAAAACATTGCTTCATATTTTTCAAATCTATCAAATGACATAGGCATTATCATTGCGTAATCCAACTTCAAATATGTGTTCGTCGTATTATTATTTACGATAAATTTATTTTCTGGCAAAAATCCTGTAATTGTATATTGATTATTAATTGTATCCCCAACTTGAAAATATTTCTTAAAGTAAGAACCCATTAAAACTTTTGTTTTTTCTTCACTATTTTTTTGAAAGTCATCATGCGAGAAACCTTCTTCAGGTTTTAAAGGTAAACCTAACATTTTATAGTAATTTTCATCTGCAAAAATTGTTTTAATGGTAGGTCTTTCATCGTGAAACGTTTTATGTTTCAAATCAGTAATCATACTGTTTTGAAATGGTCTATTACTTGACTCTATTTCAATAACTCGCTCCTCGTATGTACCATACGAAATCACATCTTTATTTTGATGAATTGTATTATAAACCGCTTGAATTTTCTCTTTATTAAATTGATTGCTTTGTAATCTATCTGTCGTCATTTCAAAAGTAACTAAATATGTTTTATCCACATTTAATACCGAGCTGGATTTATCGTTTAGATGGTGTAAATTATAAAATACATTAATTGAACTCGTTATAGTTGCTAATCCAAATGTAATCTGTATTAGAAGAAGTACGGAAAATAGAAATCTCTTTTTTAATGCTATGAACGCACTTTTTATTCTCATCATTTTTACTCCTTTAATGCTTTAGCAGGTTCACTTTTAAGCACATATACAAATGGTATTACAGAGAGGATGAAAGCTATAGTAAGTGAAAGAAATACACACATTACAATATGAGTAGACTGTAAACTAATACTATAACTTGTAAACTCTATAATATTTTCACTCAAAATGCTAAAAATCCATTGTATGCATATTGCACAGGCTGATGCAGTGATTGCACATAAAAATAATTGACTAAATATAAAAATAAAAAGATTTACATTACTTGCTCCCAAAGCTTTCCTTAACGACAAACTTTTTTTCTTCGTATAAATCCAATAATAACTTACTATTATACTGGTAATTAAAGCTATACATAAAAGCCTATATGGAAAACTGAGTAACTCTTCTACGGCTTCACTTGAGTTTTTTTCCTTCTCATAGTTCTCTTTTTCACTAATCACTTTGGCATTTATATCTTTATTGTTCTGTTTCATATGCTGTATGAAAGTTTCTATTTCCTTGATAGGGTTTTCGTTAGAACGAACAATCATTTGGAATGTATTATCTTTTTGTATCATCTGTTTCACTTCATCTGGCATGTCATTTAGAGAGACGTAAATTTTAATATTATACTCATATCCAGTATTTTCTCCAGCTACGCCTTTAACTGTATATTCCTTATTAAATAATTTTATTGTTTCCATATCCTTATAAATTTTCTTCCCCACTACTACACTATTTTTTTCATCTTGTCCCATCTGAGAACCTTTTAGCAAAGGTGGAGACCAATTTTTATTAAGGAGACCATTCATTATTACGTGGCCGATATCCGGAATAGTAATACGAATATCATTTGTAATAACACTAGCGTTTTTAAAATCAGATTCTACTAACGTCTGAAATTGTTCGAAATTGATTTCCCCCATATTAGTAAGTTGAACAGAATAGTAATAATTAAAATAACCATTTTTACTATCATAAAATTTCTCATCATAATAATCTCGCGTCGACATTGCGATCAGGATTGGCCATATTGTCAATACAAATCCAATAAATAACATAATGAATATTGTTTTGTTCACCACTATTTCTTTTAATACTAGATTCATATATCCTCCTCATTTTAAAAACCTTGAAAAAGGCATTTATCCTTTTTCACGGTTTTTGTTGATATTTATTTAATTACCATTTCCTTAGAAGTGTACGCACTATCCCCTACCATTATCCATTCATGACCCGAATAACCTCTGGTCACCGGTCCTTTGGATGCAACGCTAACGTTTATACGATCTGAAATTTTAGCATCATACAATGCTAACTCTTTAGAAGTCCCATCATCAAAGCTAGCTCTTACAGTCATCTTGTAAAAATGAGGTTCGTTCTTTTTCGCAGTATAGGCAGTTGCCTTAGCTTTTGCTCCGCTTCCTGTCCACGTTGCATTATTATCCCAACTAATCGAAGCAAATGAAACGGAAGAAGCCATACCTAATAAACAAGCAGTTAGCCCTGTAGTAGCTAAAGTTTTTTGAAGTAAGTTTTTCATATAAACTCAATCTCCCTTGTTTAATATATTCACTTAAATATTTAAGTATTTTCAGGCCTTGTCCTCATTATACATAAAAAAAATAATCTTATATCAAAAAATCCTAATATTTACATTTCTTTGCATAACCCTTACATTCCCCTGAACTTTCCGTCATAAAACAAAAAGATGGTATGAAACTCCAATTCACACCATCTTTGTACTAATATTATTTATTTGACTGTATACCAGGAAGAATATATTTCACAATCAATTCCCATCTATCCCGTGCATTCGGCATAATTTCAGAAGCACTTACTACAACCAAATCCTGCTTCGGAATACAACAAATCATATTCCCACCATCGCCCATTGCACAGTATGTTTCTTGTAATAATTGATATAAATCATTTGGTAATTCTACATGTAAACATTTTTGTATATCACTAAGCTCATCCTTCGTAGCCGGATTTTTTAAGCTTAAGTTTGATGAGATACTGTGAATGTTGTCTTTCCACATCACCTTTTCTCCTCCTTATGTTCAATCGAGTATATATATAAGGCTACTCTGAATTTATTAATACCACTTTTCTAACAACCTCTTCTCCTTCTCGCCTGAAATACCTGCTTTTAATTCCCATTCGTCCATACTCTTTATCCAGTCATGCACGTCTGTAACAGTATCTTCTAACCTTCTAAAAGTAAGCCCTGCTTTAACAGCATTCTCGACACAAATAGAAAACCCACCTTTCCACGGCTTCGTTTCACCTTCTAACAAAAAAGTTTCGGGAAGCCATAAAGGCATCTCTGTCCAAGGCTGCACTTTATTTTCATTCATAAATGACTCATCTACCCAAACGAATTCAGCATCGCTATTCGTAACCTTTTTACACACATTTAATAGCTCTTCCATCGTCAATTCATCATTTGGACCTGTTATATTGAATGTACCGGCTTTATTATTTTCTGCCATGTTTAGTCCAAAGCTCGCAACATCTTTTATATCAACTAACTGTACTGGACGGTCTTTTCTTCCTGGTACTAACACTTTTCCACCTTTTGCTACACGCTGAACCCAGTATGGAAGGCGATCTGTATAATCAAACATTCCTGAAAGAAGTCCTGCTCTTACATGTAAAACACGCCCTGGCCAATACTTCTCTGCCTCTTTTTCGCATAATACTTTAAGCGCACCATAATACTCATACGGAGATATTTCACCATTCTCTACAGCCTTCATTTGATTACTCGTCGGTTCTGGTTGTAATATATAGTCTTCTTTTATGTGATGCGGGATCCAATCTTTATATACGGAAAGACTTGAGATGAATATATAGTGCTTAACATTATCCTTTAATACTTCTCCAACATTCCTAATGTGATGCGGAGAAAACCCACACGTGTCGACTACCGCGTCCCATTTTCGATTTTCTAATCTTGAAACATCATCATTTCTGTCACCGATTAACTGCTCTACGTAAGGAAAAATTTCTTTGTTTGTTCCACGGTTGAATAATGTAACTTCATGCCCTCTTTTTAAAGCCTCTTCTACAAATGCTCTTCCTAAAAATCGTGTGCCACCTAGTATTAGAATTTTCATGGTTCTCCCCCATTCGTGATAAAAAATCTATTCTTTTGTTTAACGATTTTTTGAGGTGGAAAGTTACGGGTATTTATTTTTTTACTTCAATTTTAATTCTATAGACAAAAAAGAAACCATTTTGAAAAATTAATCAAGATGGTTTCTAAATTAAAAAGTAATTATATTTTATATGTATCTTAACTAAATTGCTAACTCTCATTCTGTTCATTAATTCTTTAACTCCGCACAACTTCCCCATCAACAAATCAATCTCAACAACGAAAAAACAAGCCCGATGCAAAGGCATCGAACTTATTTTTTTAAGCTTGATAGCTAATAAGTGTGAATTAAAATTAATATGAAGTCCAGCCGCCGTCTACAGAAATCACTTGTCCGTTTACAAAACTAGCTTCGTCTGATCCTAAGAAGATAGCCAGTTGTGCAACTTCTTCTGGTTGTCCAGCACGTGGATTAATTGCCATACCTAATGCTTGGCGGCTCGCACCAAATTCGCTCATATTTGTCATTGTAGAAGCAATGTTTGTTATGACTGCTCCAGGAGCGATACCGTTACAACGGATGTTGTTGTTCGCATACATAAAGGCAGTGTTTTTTGTTAGGCCAACGACTGCATGTTTAGATGCTGTGTAAGCAGCACCAGCACGTGCACCGTATAATCCACCTGCAGAAATATTATTGACGATCGTACCGTGTCCTTGTTCCAAGAATAGATTCACTGCAATACGCATTGTTTTCATTACAGATACTGTATTCACAGAAAAAACCTTCTCCCAGCGTCCGTCTGAAACTTCACCAACAGGCTCCATTCCATCCATGATACCTGCATTATTAACAAGAATATCTAATTTCCCGTAAGCTTGTTTTGTTTCATCGAAAAGACGTTGAACATCTTCCTCGGAGGTAACGTTTGTTTGAACAACTATGGCCTCTGCACCTGTAGCTTTAATTCCTTGTACTACATGTTGAGCCCCTTCTAAGTTTAAGTCTGATACAACGACTTTTGCTCCTTCTTTTGCATAACCTTCTGCAATTGCTTTCCCCATGCCTGACGCAGCACCAGTGACAATTGCTACTTTACCTTTTAATCTCATCTGAAACGGCCCCCTTTGTCTTTTATTGCACAGTTGTTCAATAAAAATTATAATAATATAAAAGAACGCTTACAATGAGCAAAAAAACGATAAATGTTCAATAATTAACAAATCGTAAGAAATGTGTTCAATAAGAGGTGAAAAAATAATGCGTACAGATATACGTATTGTGAAAACAAAAGAGGCGTTACATAACGCATTGTTAGAATTATTAACCGAAAAAACTTTAGAAGTCATCTCCATCTCGGAAGTTTGCAGAAAAGCAAAAATAAATCGTGGTACATTTTACTTGCATTATAAACAAGTAGAAGATTTATTTGAGGAGTATTTTAAAGAAATTACAGCAGATTTGACACGGTCTTATCAAGAACCTTATCGCTATGTATCAGTATTGAAAACTAGTAAATTAGATCCTTCTACAATTCGGATTTTTCATCATATCGAAAAATACAAATCATTCTACAGAATTGTTTTTTCCAAAAAGGTTCCTTTAATGTACTATTATTTATTTTTTGAGGAAATAAAGCATTTGTTACTTCAAGATAAAGAAGCTTTGCTTAAAGAAGGCGTGAACCATTCACTTTATTGTTCCTACCAAGCAAATGCGATTATTGGCATCATTATTGAGTGGTATCAACATGATTTTTCTTATAGTACAAGTTATTTAAATGATCAGCTTGTTCAATTTTTAAATATGGGAGTAGACGGTTAATATAAAACAAAGTTGTATTGTTTATAAAAAAGATGTACCGAAAACTAACTACACTCTTTACGGCACTAACTGGGCAGGATAGCTCAATAAGAAAACTATCTCCATATGAAATAAAGTAACTCCAAAATATACAATAAAAGTTAATTTTGGAGTTACTTTTTATTTAATTCACTTTACTTCGGCACTCTGCATCTAGACGGTAAATCTGTTGACCACGGCAAGACTTTATCAATTTCTTCTTCATTGTTTAAATCGATATTTGGGAGTGTTTCAAACAAATAAAGAAGATAATAATAAGGATTTAAATTGCTCTCTTTTGCGATTTTAACCACACTATACATGATGGCACTTCCTCTAGCAACTCGCGGTGTATTTGAGAACATCTAATTCTTTCTTCCGTAATCTTAATTTAACGACTTCTTTCTCACAACACCTACTTCTATCATAGAGAACAAAACAAGTATAACTAAATCTTTAAAACTTAATTCCCCTATACTCGTAAGCTGTATAGAATAATAATGATTAAAATAACCATTTTTACGCTCATAAAATTTGTCATCATAATAATCTCGAATTGATATAGCTATTAGTAGTGGCAATATAGTTAATACAAATCCCATAAATAACCATAATGAATACTTTAACATTTCAACTGTTCTATAATTTGACTTCTGACACGCTGAAATAAGCATTTGCTCTACTCGTTTATCAAACTCTAAGTCTTTGCCTATTTCGAGCCAACGGAACCAATAAATGTAATTACCTGGATATTATAATTAATCCATAATGTAAAAAATTTTATTTATAAAAACAATGCTCCTGCCAAATTGACAGGAGCATTGCTTGTTCAACCTCTATTTACTTTTATATACTTGAATTGAAATGATCGAAATTAAACTAAGCAATCCCATAAATAAACAAATCGCACCTAGAATTGTATACGAATTTCCATACCCCTGTAATAAAGCTAAATATGTACTTGTATCCATATAACCGCCTTGCTCTGTAACAGATGCACCGGCTGCATTACTCCCCATTTTTGGTGCATTTATAAGAATATACACGCCGATAATAGATACTAATGCTGAAATAATTTCTACAATATTAGACTTTGTCATCATACCCTCACCTTTCAAACAACGTCTTTTATCCATCTAGTGAAATCTCTTTCTATCTCTTACTATACTAGCAAAAAAAGGAGATATAATTTAATCACCTTCTCTATTATTAGAATCAACAATATGAAAATATTCATTCTGTCTATTTCCATTTCATATATAATTAAAATATCCAATATTTGATTAACAAATTATACGTACTTAGGTAGGTGATAAATATTAATAAAAAGATAGTTTATCATTCAATATTTTACATTTATTCTCTCACATCGTTCTTTTATATCTTTTTGCTAAACATAGAAAATGGTCGTAATTATTTGGGTTTTACGATGGTTGTTCCGTTGTTAGCCGTTATTTTATATCAAAAAGCATATAAGAAACAAGAAATTTTTCATACATTTGGCATTTCACGTCCAACATTAAAATCACTAATTTTCTCCATTTTATTCCCACTACTTCTAGGTCTATGTCTCCATTTCTATTTTTATATTTATAATATAAGGTTTTTATTTAATCACTGTAATGAATTGGTATTTCTTTTACTTATTGGTCTTACAATTGCAGCTTTGTCTGCATTTTTAGAGGAAATTATTTGGCGCGGGAATTCCCATTATTATTTACGAAAAAAATATTCATTAATACAAACCGCAATAATTACAGCTTCATTGTGGTCTTTATGGCATTTACCAGTAGCAATCTTTTATAAAAATTATGAGTTTTGGTTTGTAGGAATATTAAGTTATCTCGCTTTATTATTTATATTATCTATAATTTTGACGTACACGAGAGAATATGGTCGTTCTGTAGTATCACCCGCAATCTTACATGGGATGTTTAATGTATTTTATTTAACGGATGTAGCGCAAAATAAGTGGGATGCTAGCCTAATAGAATTAATTAAATTTATCTTACTAGCAATTGTGCTCGGCATGATGTACCTTATACATCACAAAGTTAAAGAATAGTTAAAAGGAAAGAAAAAAGTTGTTTCCGCTTTTAGTTGAAAGTACCTTTAATAGCTCATAAAGTACTTCAACACCTTACAATTATTCAATAATCGTATAGGTGTTGAAGTTTTATAATCTTAGTTGAACAACTTTGTTCTCACAACACTTATTTCAATCATGGAAAGCATAACTATTCCTTTTATTGTCATTTTCATAAAACTATTAAATTAGGAAATATACACTCTTTGATTAACCTCCATCTATCCCGCGCTTCCGGTACAATTTCAGATGCAATCGCCACCACCAGTTCCTTCTCCGGTACACAACAAATCACATTCCCACCATCGCCCATTGCACAGTATGAAAAGATTCCATCTTCCTCTCGTAACCACCATAAGTAACCATATCGATTTGAATTCATTGCTGTTGATTCTTTTACCCATGATTTTGAAAGAATTTGCTTTCCATTATGCATACCTTCACTCAAATATAAACGTCCAAACTTCACCATATCTTTAACTGTTAACGTAAGTCCCCATCCACCCGTCGAAATACCGTTTGGATCGTGAACCCATCCTTTCACATCTTTTCCGAATAAGTCATCGAATCCAAATGCTTTCATATTGTAGTTTGGAATTTCTCTCATACCGATTTGCTGGAATAGGTATTCATTCGCAAATTCACGAGCACTTTTCCCTGTTACACTCGTAATAATTGCTGATAGTAAATGAGCACCTGCAGATGAATATTTAAAAGATCCGATTTCTCCGCCTTGTCCGATTCTATTTAGCGTATACTGCACCCAATCCTGTTGTGTACATAGTTCTTCTAACGGTTCCTGCCAATCTACAAAAGGATATGGAGCTGTCATTGTAAGTAGATGCCGAACTGTTACTTCAGATTCTTTAAGATTATATTCAGGAAAAAACTCTATTACTTTTTGATTAACACTTTTGATATATCCTTTATCTATACATATTCCAATTAACGCAGAGATTATCGTTTTTGTGACTGACGCTACATGAAATGCATCATCTGGACCGTAACCATTATAATAGTTTTCAAAAACAACATTACCTTTCTGCATTACTAACATACCATTTATATTTTTGTATTCTTCTTTTATAATGCAATCTAACTTTTCAGCAATTTTCATTGTTCTTCCCCCTTGATCAATGATTAAAAAGGTTCGATAGGTACATATATATCAACTATATGTTTATGTTCGGGATGCTGCCTTGGATCATTTCTATATACTTCAAAAGGGTACGAATCTCTCGGTTTATATCCGCTATTTGGCAGCCATTCACCGTATAAGAAATCCCATGCTCCTTTATATTCATCTTGGTGTATTTCAAAACGACCTACCGCATACTTGCCTGAAGGTATTACCATTATTCCAATGTCGCTCGTTCCTACTGCGGACTCATCCGGAATTGTTATACATAGACTTGTTCTTAACTGATAGTCTTCTGTAAATTCATGATGATCGTGGTAAATTGTTAATACTTTCGTATCCTCAAATACATGGTATTTTTGCTCCAATGCGTAATGAAATAGTTTTTCTATCATTTTTGGAAAAGCTATAGCTAAGTCTTTATATGTACCTACATGTCGTATGTATGCAACGTTTACGGTATCCGCTGTAACAATTTCGACCTCTCCTCGAACCTTCTTACCTACATTGTATTGAGAACCTTCCCTAACGTCTTTGCAATTCTTGCTATTGTGATTTCTATAGTTTGACGGACTTACTCCGTAATAATTTTTAAATGTACGAGAGAAAACAGCTGAATCTGTAAACCCAAAATGATACGCGATATCTGTTATCGTCATGTCTGTGCGATATGTAAGTAGATTTGTTGCCCTTTCTAGTTTCAAGCGATTCACATACCGAGATAATGGTTCATCCACTATCCCTTTAAAGATTCTATGAAAATGAAACTTTGAAAAGCCTGCTACATTGGCTAACTCTTCAATTGAAAGTGAATCATTTATGTTTGATTCTATATAATCTTGAACTTTATATATGCGTCTTATGTACTCATTTCTACTTTGAGAACTCTCCATATTCATACCTCCTCACAACAAAAAGGCTAACTTCACGTTAGCCTACTTTATACATTTTTTAAAAATAAAACTCTACTCCCGCCATTACCATCATAATTTGTATGTACGGATACACCTTCTATTTCATCATCTCCAGCTTCAATTTGAAAGCCGATTTCTTGATGAAATTGTATCGATTTTTTATTAACTGGTGACGTGATTGCTTTTACAACTTTACGGTTGCTTGCACGAGCGACATCAAAGAAATAAGAATACAATGTCGTTGCGATTCCTTTTCTTCTATACTTTGGATTTACGCCGATAAAATGAACGTATGCTTCATCTTTATGCGTTTGTGAAAAGAATCCACATAAGAAACCTAACGTTTTTCCATCTTCTTCAATGATAAAACTCGTTTCTTGGAAGTGAACGAAGAACAATTTTGGCAACATACTAGCCATATCTCTCCCGCCCCACCAATCATTTAATACAGAATGAATCTTTTCATAATCTTCCCCTTGAATGTTTCTTACTCGCATGTATTTCTCCCTCTCACTCACTTCATTTTTTCATATATTTTAATAACCGTTTCGACTAAAAGAATGAATACCCAAATACCTGAAAATACAAGAACAGACTGGAATATCGATCCAATTACCATAACACCAACTGCACCTGTTATTGAAAATGATATTCCACCAAGCCCTGGATCCTGTATAAGTGCTCCAGCAGAAAAAGCAGTTATAATAGATACTATTAAATAAATAACACTCATTATTTTTAATATTTTTATAGAAAGATACGAAGTTTGTTTTTCTTCCACTTGTGATAATTCGATCTCCCCGCTCGCAATTCCTTTTTGCAAGCAGTCCTCACATAAAAATTCTTCATTAAATTTTTTACCACCATGCAATGTACCTGTTATTTCTTTACATCGTGAACATTTTCGATTTATCATTTTGATATCACTCCAATCAACTATGATTATCTTAATATAATTCGACATTTACCTTATTATCCCTTTTATGTATTTTATAGAGAAAGGTCGTGTTTTATGATTTCAAAACCCACATTTGGTTCTAAAAATCCCACCGTTCATTATGTATTACGGCCGAGTTGCTATGCGGTTATTTTCAATCCAGTTACTTCAAACATAGCTGTCATTCAAAATAGAGAACGTTATTTTTTACCAGGTGGCGGTATGGAAGGTACGGAAACAAAAGAAGCATGTCTACATCGTGAATTACTAGAGAAATTAGGATGGGCAATTGAAATTGATCAATATATCGGTAATGCAGCGCGATATTTTTATGCAGAAAAAGAAGGTACATATTATTTAAACGATGGGTTCTTTTACATTGCGAACATGGTACATAAGCAAACCGAAAACTGTGGGGAGGATCATATTTTAAGGTGGATGTCTCCATCGCTTGCTATAGAACATTTAATTCATGATCATCAAAAATGGGCCGTTGAACAAGCACTTTTATTGCAAAAACAAAAATGATCTCCTTCTATGTGAAAGAGATCATTTTAAAGGTTAGCTTACTTTTTTCAAATTGAGAGCTGGCTTTTTGATTCCGCCTTTTTTTACAACATATAAACCCACAAAGATTATAAGTCCGCCAACCAGTTGCATCATATTGACTTGCTCACCTATTGTTACAGCTGCAAAGATAACTGCGAACAGTGGTACGAGATACATATATACCATTACTTTCGTTGAACCTATTTTACTAATACCGACATACCACATCGCAAGTCCGAAGATTGTCGCAAAGACGATTGAATATGCTAGAGAGCCCCAGCTCGGCATATCCACTGGCCACGTTAATGTATTTACATTGAATAAACAATATACAACAAGTGGTACAATTCCAATTAAAGTAGACCATGATGTAACTCTCATTGCCGAGTATTTTGTAATAAGAGGTTGTGCTAAAATTGGGTACCATCCCCACGCAATTGCTGCGACTAATCCAATTATATTTCCAAGCCACGCATACTCGTAAGTAGCTCCTCCTGTATGCCCTGTTAATAAAACGAATGCTGCACCAATAAACGCTACTATTGAACCAATTTGTACTTTCATCGAAAAACGTTCTTGTTTGTGTAATACTGCTAATATCCCTGTAAATATAGGTGACATCGCAATTAATAATGAAGCGCTCGTTGCTGAAGTATATTTCACAGATAGCATAAACATCGTTTGGTACATTGTCGTACCAACGATACCGACTGCTAATAATCGTAACCAATCTTTTCTTTCAATACGTAATGAGCGTTCCATTAAAAATGTAATAAGTAATAATACCGGTGATGCTACTAAAAATCGTAAACTATTAAATTGAATGGATGACATAAATGCCACGCCATACTTTCCAATTGTATAATTTGCTCCCCATACTAAAGCAACCGATACTAAGAGCCACTCCATTTGCCATCTTTTCATCCGAATCTCCCCTTCCCTATTTAGCATAGTAAAATTGGCTGGATATAACACCGTCCAATTGGCTGTTTTTTTACCCAACCAATTTGTTATACTTGATGTATATAAGAGATGCGGAGGCGTTTGTATGGAATGGAAGCTAGATAACGACAGTAAAATCCCTATCTATCAGCAAGTTGTTGATTTTATTGAAAGACGTATTACATACGGAGAGCTTCCCCCAGGTAGCTTCCTCCCTTCAGAACGGAAATTAGCTACGCAGTTAAATGTAAACCGTAGTACGATAACGACTGCTTATAATGAACTACGTGCTATGGGAATTGTAGAAAGTACAACTGGTAAAGGTACACGTGTGAGTACACATATGTGGGGCGTTTCTCCAACATTAACGCCGAACTGGAGAGGTTTCGTAGAAGGCGGTACTTTTTTACCAAACTTACCGTTACTTCGCCATATTCGGGCGCAAGTACAACAAAATGAAAACATGATTGACTTCGCAAATGGAGAGCTCGGTTGTAACCTCTATCCTCACGATCAACTACAAACGATTTTACGAGAGCAGCCGTTAACGCAGTCATTAAGTTACGATCATCCGCAGGGCTATCTCCCGCTAAGACAAGCGGTCGTAAAATATATGAAAGCATATTTAAAAATTGAAGCAACAGAACAATCCATTATGATTACATCCGGCGCCCAACAAGCACTTCACCTTATCGTACAATGTTTATTAAACCCAGGTGATGCAGTCGCTTTCGAAAGTCCATCACACTGCTATTCATTACCGTTATTCCAATCAGCAGGTATTCGTATTTTTCCATTACCTGTCGATGAACACGGTATTAATCCAGACGATGTACAAGAACTATATAGAAAGCATCGTATTAAAATGATCTTTTTAAATCCAAATTTCCAAAACCCTACGGGAACAATGCTGCATCCAAACCGTAGAAAGAAACTGCTATCACTTTGTGCGGACTTACGAATTGCGATTGTTGAAGATGATCCGTCTAGTTTACTTACTTTAGAAAATAAACAACCTTGCCCTACTTTAAAATCAATTGATGAAAACGGAACTGTCATTTATGTACATTCCTTATCAAAAATGATCGCACCAGGGTTACGAGTCGGCTGGCTTGTCGCTCCGCAGTCTGTGGTAGAACGATTATCCGATGCACGGCATCAAATGGAATTAGGAATGAGTATATTCCCGCAGTGGCTTATGCAACAACTTTTCGAAACTGTACCATTTCAGTCTCATGTCGTACCGTTACGAAAAAGACTAGCAGAAAAAAGAGACGTTATCGTTCGTGCCCTAAAAGAGCAACTTCACGATAAAATCTCTTTCTCAAGCCCAACCGGTGGTATATACATATGGGGAAAATTAAACGAACCGATAAACGAAAAACAACTCATTATGCAAAGCTTAAAACAAGAAATCGCCTTTATGCCAGGTAGCATTTTCGGCGCGAAAGATGGTTATATACGTTTGTCTTATGGGAAGGTAAATATAGATCAAATTGAGGAAGGCATTTCTCGTTTGCGTGAGGCTATTTTAGTTTGTGAAAAATGAGTAGCATCCTTAAATATCGTCAATAGAATTTAATTAATTTTTAACTAAGTACATAAACTAAAAACACTTTAGTTTATGTACTTGTATTGGTTCATTTTTTTATTTCAATAAAATATGTATCATAAGATTCTTTAAAAGTGTAGCCTAGCTTTTTTGCTAGTTCAACAGACTCAGAATTTGCTCCATCCCAACTAGGGTATTTCCCTCTATCTAGACAATCTAATATTAGTGCAGATGCTACAATTGTGGCTAAACCTTTCCTTCTATGTTCAGGATGACTAGCAATTTCAATCTCGATTCCATCATCATATACACTAAATGATGTTGCCGCAGAAACAACTTTTCCTTTATTTAAAATAGCATACCCTACGCCTCTATCAATAAAATCATC